>CAMAVC010000086.1 GCA_945861585.1 Planctomicrobium piriforme | reverse complement strand
CGCCGTGTGGCGGCCGCGACGCCGCTCATCACCGCGAACCAGCCGAGTGCCGCAGCGGCCTCGGCGGGATGGGTGGCTGCCGCATAGACGAGGCAGGCCGCGACCGAGGCGAAGGTGAGCTTGCCAAAAGGCACCGTCCAGAACCGCTCGTCGATCACATACCGCATGAGGAACCCGCGCAGAAAAAGTTCTTCGACGAGTGGCACCACGACGACGAGCCCGAAGGCCCGCACGAGGAGAAAGCCCCAGGCACCGGCCGCGGCGGCGAAGTGGGCGAAGGGATCGAACGCGCTGCGTTCGACGGCTGTGGGGGCCCAGCCGGCCTCGCGCTGCACCGCGGCGAGCACCACCCACGGCACGACGAGCGCAGCTCCGAGGGCGATCGGCCACCACGTGGTGTGGCCGACCCAGTTGCGAATCTGCGGCCACACCCGCGCGACGGAGATCACCGTGGCGGCGAGCCGCGCAGCGTAGATGAACGGATACGCGGCGTAGGGGATGCCGAGCATCCCCGCGAGGCCGCCGCCGCTCGGTGTGGGTTCGAGCAGGCCTGCCGCGAGAAAGACGACGAGCGGCACGACGCAGCTCTCCCACGGACGGGCCGGGCCGTGATCGGCTGGTGAAGGTGCGGTCATGGGCGGAAGAGTGGGCAGGTCTGTCACGATTTCAGGGGCCGGAGTATATTCCCGAGGACCGGCCTGCCTGAAATCCCGCCTGCCGGACGACTCCCCGTTTCTCCCCCGAAGGTGCAGTGTTTCCATGGATCTGTCCAAGCTTCGCAACATGGGCATTTCGGCCCACATCGACTCCGGCAAGACGACGCTCTCGGAGCGCATCTTGTATTACGCCGGCCGAATTCACCGAATCCAGGAGGTGAAGGGCGGTGGCGACGGCGCGACGATGGACTACATGGACTTGGAGCGGGAACGCGGCATCACGATCACGAGCGCTGCCACGAGCGTGAAGTGGCACGACTGCGACATCAACCTCATCGACACGCCTGGCCACGTGGATTTCACCGTCGAAGTGGAGCGCAGCCTTCGCGTGCTCGACGGCGCCATCCTCGTGCTCTGCGCCGTGGGCGGCGTGCAGAGCCAGTCGATGACTGTCGATCGGCAGATGAAGCGCTACAAGGTGCCGCGGCTGGCCTTCATCAACAAGATGGACCGCACCGGCGCCAACTTCGAACGGGTGGTGAAGCAGCTCCGCGAGAAGCTCGGCACCGACGCGATCCCGATGCAGATTCCGATCGGCAAGGAAGACAAACTCGAGGGCGTGATCGATCTGGTCACGATGAAGGCCTACTACTTCGACGGCGACAACGGCGAGACCGTGCGCGAAGAGGCCATTCCCGCTGCGTACGAGAAGCCCGCCGCCGAGGCTCGCCACGCGATGCTCGAGGGGCTCGCGATGTATTCCGACTCGCTCATGGAGAAATTGCTCGCCGAGGAGAAGCCGAGCGAAGACGAGATCCACGCGGTGGTGAAGGCCGCCGTGCAAAACCAGAGCATCACGCCGGTGTTCTGTGGCTCCGCCTACAAGAACAAGGGTGTGCAGAAGCTGCTCGATGCGGTCGTGCGCTACCTGCCGAGCCCCCTGGATCGGAAGGTGACCGCCAAGAAGTGGGACAATCCCGATGAGGTGTTCGATCTCGTCCCAGACCCGAAGAAGCCGCTCGTGGCGATGGCCTTCAAGATCGTCGACGACCCCTACGGCCAGTTGACGTTCATGCGGATCTATCAGGGCACGATCGCCAAGGGCGAGGCCTACATCAATCAGCGCACGAGCCAGAAGCAGCGATTCAGCCGCATCGTGAAGATGCATGCCGACAAACGCGAGGAAATCGACCTCGGCGAGGCTGGCGACATCGTGGCTGTGATGGGCGTCGACACCGCCAGCGGCGACACATACGCCTCGGAAAACAAATACTGCACGCTCGAGAGCATGTTCGTGCCCGAGCCGGTGATCAAGATGTCGATCACGCCGACCAATCGCGACGGCCTCGACAAGCTCAGCAAGGCGCTGCAGCGGTTCACGCGTGAGGATCCGACGTTTCGCGTCGCCACCGACGACGAGACGGGCGAGACCCTGATCGCCGGCATGGGCGAGCTGCATCTCGACATCTACGTCGAGCGCATCAAGCGCGAGTTCAAGGTCGATGTGGAGGTCGGGGCCCCGAAGGTGAGCTACCGCGAGGCGCCCACCCGCGCCACGGAGTACGAGTACAAGCACAAGAAGCAGACCGGCGGCTCGGGCCAGTTCGCCCACATCGTCGGGCGGCTCGATCCGCTGCCGGAAGACGCGCCCGAAACGTTCGAGTTCGAAGACGCCGTCGTGGGTGGTCGCGTGCCCCGCGAATACATTCCGTCGGTCGAAAAGGGCTTCCGGGCCTCGCTCTCGAAGGGGCCGATCGCAGGCTTTCCGATCGTGGGCGTGAAGGCCACGCTCTCCGACGGCTCGTATCACGACGTCGACTCGAGCGACATGGCTTTCCAGATCTGCGCCCGGGCGGGCTTCCGCGAGGCGTTTCTGGCCACCAAGCCGGTGTTGCTCGAGCCGATCATGAAGATCGAGGTCGAGGTGCCGGCCGACTTCCAGGGGCCGGTCACGGGCGAACTCAACAAACGGCGCGGCCTGATCGTCTCCACGGAAACGATCGGCAACACCTCGACGATCATCGCTGAGGTGCCACTGGCTGAGACGTTCGGCTATTCCACCGACCTCCGCAGCATGACGCAGGGGCAGGGCGTGTTCACGATGGAATTCAGCAAGTACCGGCCCACGCCGGGCAACGTGCAGAAGGAAATCGTGGAAGAGCGCAAGAAGGCCGAACTCGCGGCGGCGAAGTGATCGTGGGGCCAGCGTTCCGCTTGCCGTAGGACAGGCTTCAGCCTGTCATGCCTTGGTCAACTTGTGCGCTCCGGCTTCGGGCTCCCCATATCCCGTCGCCGGACGTTCGCCTCCGCCCTCCAGGCTTCGGCTCACTCGGATTTGCCTGCGCTGGAAGAGAGCGCATTCGCTGCGCCATCCATGGCTGCGCTGGTCAAATACAACGGCTCCTGGGACACGGGGAGCCCGAAGCCTCCTCAACGAAAGCCCGAGGCGTAAGCCGAGAGGATGCCCCGGTGGCGAAACACGACGCGTATTCCCTTCGGCTCACGCCTCGGGCTTCCAGACGGGGAGGCGAGGGGTTGCCCATGTTCCGTGAGCCGGCGTATGCAGACGAGCGTAGCCATGGATGGCGCAGCGAAGTCGGAGTCGAGTGAGCGGAGGGCTGGAGGCCCGCAGCGAACGTCCGGCGATGGAGCGTGGGCAGCCCCGAGCCGGATTGGGCGTGTTGAGGACAGCAACCGCGAGCAGACCGCGTGCTTTCCCGCCAGCCGTTATGATCCTCGCATGTCAGACGTCGCGTCAGCCGCCGTGCCCGATCTTGCCGGGAAGTCGGTGTGGGTGATCGACACGCTCTCGCGGGTCTACCAACTGTTTCACGCGCTGCCGGAGATGACGTCGCCGCAGGGCACGCCCGTCGCGGCCGTCTACGGCTTCACCCGCGACCTGCTCGACATCATCGAGAAACGGAAGGCCGACTATCTCGTCTGCGCGCTCGACGCGCCCGGGCCGACGTTTCGGCACGAGCGGTTCGAGGCCTACAAGGCGAACCGGGCCGAGATGCCGGCCGACCTCGTGCCACAGATTCCGCTGATCAGGCAACTGCTCGACGTGATGGGGATCCCGTGCCTGGAGATGCCGGGCTACGAGGCCGACGACGTCTTGGCCACGCTTGCCCGCCTGGTGACGGGGCAGGGGGGCGGCTGTGTGCTGGCGACATCCGACAAGGATGCCCGGCAGTTGCTCTCCGACCGCGTGCGGCTGCTCAACCTGCGCACGAATGCGTTTCTGGGGCCCGATGAGCTCCGGGCCGAATGGGGCATCCGCCCGGACCAGGTCGTCGACTATCTCACGCTCGTGGGTGATTCCGCCGACAACGTGCCCGGGGTGCCGCTCATCGGCCCGAAGATCGCGTCGGAACTGTTGCAGGCGCACGGCTCGCTCGACCACGTGCTCGCGCATCCCGATGTCGTGGCGGGCAAGAAGCGGCAGGAAAACCTCCGCTCGTATGCCGAGGCGGCCCGGGCCAGCCGCGAGCTCGTGCGGCTCGACGCCGACGTGCCCCTGACAGTGCCCTGGGAGGCTGCCCGGCTGCACACCCCCGACGGCGAACGGCTCGGCACGTTCCTCAAGGAACTCGGCTTTCAGAGCCTCGTGACGAAGGCGCGGCAGTCCGCAGCCCGCCCCCGGCCGCAGCCCGCGGCGGCGCAGCGGACGATGTTCGACCTGGCCACCCAACCGGCGCTGGCGGTCGCCGAGCCGCCCCAGCCACCGACGACGCACGTGCGCGACGACACCGCGCTCGCGGAGATCGTGCCGGTGCTGCGTGCCGCTGGGACGCTTGCCGTGTGTGTTGCGTGGACGCCGCAGGCCCGGTTGCTCGCGCCGCCTGCGGGCCTCGCGCTGGCCACGGCCGATGCCACGGTGTGGGTGGCGCCCGAGGTGCTCGAGCATCGTGGCGGTCCAGGCACACGGCTGCTCGCCGACATGCTGGCCGATCCGGCCGTCAAGAAGATCGGCCACGACCTCAAGCGGCAGACCGTCACGCTGCGGGCCGCACAGTTCGAGCTCGCAGGGGGCACGTTCGACACGCTGCTCGCCGCCTATCTGCTCGATGCCGGCGAGCGCAATCACGGGCTCGCCGAGGTGGCACGCCGCGCCGGATTCGACGTGGCGCCGGAAGACGACGAGGCGATTGAGCGGCCAGCCGACACAGCTCGCGCCACGCAGGCGTGCGGCATCGTGCGGCGGGTGGCGGAGCGGCTCGACGAGGCGCTCCGCACAGCCGGCCTCCATGCGCTCTACGCCGACGTCGAACTGCCCCTGGCGACGATCCTCGCCGACATGGAGTTTCGCGGGGTCCGGATCGACTGTGCGGTGCTCGGCGCGCTCTCGCGTGACTACACCGCGCGGCTGGAGACGCTCGAAACGGAGATCCACGGCCTCGCGGGCCACGCCTTTTCGATCGCGTCGCCCCTCCAGGTGCGGGCGGTGTTGTTCGACGAGCTCGGGCTGCCCGTCGTCAAGCGCACGAAGACCGGCCCGAGCACCGATGCCGAGGTGCTCGAAGAACTCGCCCCGCTCCATCCGCTGCCGGCGAAGCTGCTCGAGCATCGGAAGTATGCCAAGCTTAAGAGCACGTATGTCGACGCCTTGCCGGCCCTCGTCGATCCGCTGACCGGCCGGATCCACACCACGTTCAACCAGACCGTCACCGCCACGGGCCGCCTCAGTTCGAGCGATCCCAATCTGCAGAACATCCCGATCCGCACGGCCGAAGGGCAGCAGATCCGCGCGGCGTTCCTGCCGCGGGAGCCGGGCTGGCGGTTCGTCGCGGCCGACTACTCGCAGATCGAGCTGCGGATTCTCGCGCATCTCTCGGGCGACGCAGCGATGCGGGAGGCCTTCGCATCGGGCACCGACATCCACACGCGCACGGCGGCGGCCGTGTTCGGCATCGAGCACGGGGCCGTGAACTCCGAGATGCGGCGGGCGGCCAAGGCGGTGAACTTCGGGATCCTCTATGGCCAGAGTGCCTTCGGCCTCGCCAAGGCACTCTCCATCCCGCAGGCCGAGGCGGCGGCGTTCATCGCCGCGTATCTCCACACGTTCGCCGGGGCGGCCGAGTTCATGGACGAGCTCCTCGACCGCTGCCGCCGCGACGGGCACGTGACCACGATGCTCGGCAGGCGGAGAACGATCACCGGCGTCCGCGACCGTCCGGGGCGGCGCAACGCCGCCGGCGTGCTCACCCTCGCGCTCCCGGAACGTACGGCGATCAACACGGTGGTGCAGGGCTCGGCCGCCGACCTGATCAAGCTGGCGATGCTCCGGGTATCGCGGCGACTCTCCGCCGAGAAACGTGCGGCCGCGCTCGTGCTGCAGATTCACGACGAGCTCGTGTTGGAATGCCCCGCGGCAGAGACATCCGCCGTGCACGAGCTGGTGCTCGAAGAAATGCGGTCGGCCCTCCCGCTCGACGTGCCGCTCGAGGTGTCGGTGCATGAGGGCGCGACATGGGCAGAGTGCGAGAAATAGCCTTCCCATGATCACGATCGGCATCAGCGGCAGGATCGGAGCCGGCAAATCGACCGTGGCGAAAAGGTTTGCCGAACGCGGGGCCCGCGTGATCGATGCCGACGCGATCGCCCACGGCGTGCTCGAGGAGCCCGACGCGAAGGCGGAGATCATCGCCCGCTTCGGAGCGGGAGTTCTCGCCGCCGATGGCCGCATCGATCGCAGCGTGCTGGCCGCGCAGGTGTTCGGCCCGTCGCCAGCCCATGCTGCGGCGCTCGCCGACCTGGAATCGATCATCCACCCCAGGGTGCATCGCCACATCGAACAGGCCCTCACCGCAATCCGTGATGCCGAACGGCAGGCCGGCAGGTCCAAGACACTCGTCGTGCTCGACGTGCCGCTGCTGGAGCGGGCGGGATGGGATGCGGCCTGCGACCACGTGGTGATGGTCGAGTGTGAGGATGGCGTGAGGCGGGAGCGGCTCGCCCGGCGCGGTGTCAGCCCGACACAGCAGGCTGCCCGGGAGGCAGCATGGGAGGCGGGCCGGCGCGGCGGCCGGCAGGCTGGACCTGCTTCAGAAGATCGAAAAAACAGGTTCACCGTGGATACGTCCGGTGAACTGGCCTATACTGCCGCTCAAGTCGATCGCATCGTGGACGCGCTCTTCGGGCTCTGACGGAGAGCCGGACGATCGCTTGACTTCGGCCCGCTCGGGTGGGCCGCCCATCCGGTTCGCTCCTCCCCCCGCTGCTCGTTCGCCCGTGGTCGCCACGGGTGCCCACCGAGGTTCGTCATGCCCCCCACCGACCCCGACCGCCCTGACGACGTGCTCGATCGCGAGCCGATGTCGATCGCCGAGGAGATCGCCGCGGAGGTGAAACTCGACGACCACGAAGCCTCCGACCGCTACGAGTCGCTGAAGAAGGGCGACACCCACATTTCGGCGCTCCAAAAGCTCTCGATGGCCGAGTTGATCGAGCTCGCCCGCAAGGAGGAAATCGGTGACATCACCGGCGCCAAGCGTCAGGATCTCGTGTTCCGCATCCTGAAAGAACGGGTGAAGCTCAACGGGCTGATGTTCGGCGAGGGCACGCTCGAAATTCTGCCGGACGGCTTCGGATTCCTCCGCAGCCCCGACTACCACTACCTCTCGTGCCCTGACGACATCTACGTGTCGCCGAGCCAGATCCGCCGCTTCGGCCTCCGCAACGGCATGAGTGTGGCGGGGCAGATCCGGCCGCCCAAGGAGAGCGAGCGATATTTCGCACTGTTGCGCGTGGAGGCGATCAACGGCGAGGATCCCGCCAAGCTCTCGTCGCGGGTGTTCTTCGACGAGCTCACTCCGCTGCACCCTGACGAACGCATCGTGATGGAGACCACCGGCGAGGAGCTTTCCACGCGGGTCATCGATCTCGTGGTGCCGATCGGCTTCGGACAGCGCGGCCTGATCGTGAGCCCGCCCCGGGCCGGCAAGACGATCCTCATGCAGAAGATGGCCCGTGCGGTGCTGGAGAATTATCCGGAGGCCTACGTCTTCATGCTGCTCATCGACGAGCGGCCCGAGGAGGTCACCGACATGGAGCGGCAGGTGAAGGGGCCGAGCTGCGAGGTGATCAGCTCCACGTTCGACGAAAACGCCGCCCGCCACGTGCAGGTGGCCGAGATGGTGATCGAGAAGGCGAAGCGGCTCGTCGAATACGGCCGCGACGTCATCATCTTTCTCGATTCGATCACGCGGCTCGCTCGGGCCTGGAATTCGGAAGTGCCGAACTCCGGCAAGATCCTCTCCGGCGGCGTCGACTCCAACGCCCTGCAGAGGCCCAAGCGATTTTTCGGCAGCGCCCGCAAGGTGGAGGAGGGCGGCTCGCTCACCATCATCGCCACGGCCCTCGTCGACACCGGCAGCAAGATGGACGACGTGATCTTCGAGGAGTTCAAGGGCACCGGCAATCTCGAGGTCATTCTCGATCGCCGGCTCGTCGACAAGCGAATCTATCCGGCGATCGACATCAACCGCTCCGGCACGCGGCGCGAAGAGATGCTGCTGGAGCCGGATGAGTATCGGCGCATCTGCGTGCTGAGGCGCGTGCTCGGCGAAATGAATCCGACCGACGCCATGGAACTGCTCGTCAATCGACTCGGCAAGACCAAGTCGAACGCCGAGTTTCTCGCGAGCCTCAAGTCGTAGGGCCGCCATGGAGATGCTTCCGGTGGGCAGGACATGGCAGGGTACGGCCGACGTGCGCGACGCCCTCGGAACCCGGCGTGTGGCCATCGTCGTCTCACGGTACAACGAGACCGTGACCGGCCGAATGCTCGACGGAGCCCTGTTCGCCCTCGCAGCCGGCGGAGTGCCACGCGAGCGGATCGATGTCGCCTGGGTTCCCGGGGCCTTCGAACTGCCGCTGGCAGCCGATCGGCTCGCCGCGAGCGGCGGGTTCGCGGCGGTGCTCTGCCTGGGAGCGATCATCCGGGGTGAGACGTCGCACGATCGGCACATCGCCTCCGCCGTGGGGCAGGGCATCGAACAGACGGCCCGCCGTCATGGCCTGCCGGTGCCGTTCGGCGTGCTCACGTGTGACACGCTCGCGCAGGCCATCGCCCGGGCGGCGGGCGGCCCTGCCGACGCCTTTGCGGGCAACAAGGGGGCCGAATGTGCCACGGCCGCGCTTGAAATGATCTCACTCCTCGCCATGCTGACGCCTCGTGCGTCTGCCGACCCGACACCGTGAAGACACCCCGCCGCACCCGTGCCCGTGAGATCGCCCTCCAGGCGCTCTATCGTCTGGACATGAACCCCGGATCGGTCGCCGCCGACGTCGACCGCTTCATCGCGGCCCGCCTCGGCCATCCGGGCCTGGTCGACTTCGCGCAGGGGCTCGTCGCCGGCGTCCACGACCGCCGGGTTGAACTCGACGCCCTGCTCGACGGCCGCGCCGAGCACTGGCGCGTGGCCCGCATGCCCGCGACGGATCGTGCCATCCTGCGGCTGGCGACCTTGGAAATGCTCGGTGGCGACGTTCCCGGCCCCGTGGCCGTCAACGAGGCGATCGAGCTGGCCAAACGCTACGGCACGGCCGACTCCGCCCGGTTCGTGGCGGGAGTCCTCGGGCGACTGCTCGCCGACCGCAACGCGGCGACACCGGCAGACTGACGGAGGCACGCTCGATGGCCATCTTCGGATTCGGTCGCAAGGCAGACGACGCGGAGCAGCCCGCGCCGCCGCCGGAGCGCCGTGGCCTGCTCGATCGCCTCCGGGCAGGCCTCGCCAAAACCGCGCAGGTGCTCGGCACCGACGTGCGCGATCTCTTGAAGCGCGAAGGGCGGCTGGTGGACGATGCGTTTCTGGAGGAACTCCGGGGAGCGCTCGTGCGCACCGACATGGGGCCGGGAGCCGCCGAGGCGATCGTGGCAGACGTGCGGGAGCGGCAGCGGGCCCGCGTGGTCGATCCCGAGGCCGTCGTCGACTCGATTCGTCGTCAGCTGCTCGAGCGGTTGCAGGCTGCCGGCACCGGAATCTCCATGGCCATGTCCGGCCCGACCGTGATCCTGGTGACCGGTGTGAACGGCTCCGGAAAGACCACCTCCATCGCGAAGCTCGCCAACCGCTTCGTCCGGGAGGGCCGGCGCGTCGTGCTCGGGGCCGGCGACACGTTTCGGGCCGCCGCGGTCGAGCAGCTCACGACGTGGGCCCAGCGCCTCGGGGCGGAATTGGTCCGTGGTGAAGCCGGCAGCGACCCGGCCAGCGTGGCCCACCGGGCGGTCGCCCGGGCGCTCGAAGGCGGCTTCGACGTGTGCATCATCGACACCGCCGGCCGCCTCCAGACCCAGGCCAACCTCATGCAGGAGCTGGCGAAGATCCGTCGGGTGATCGCCAAACAGATCCCGGAGGCGCCGCATGAAGTGCTCCTCGTGATCGATGCCACGGCCGGCCAAAACGCGCTCTCGCAGGCCAAGGGATTCAAGGAGGCCGCCGGCTGCACCGGCATCGTGCTCGCGAAGCTCGACGGCTCGGCGCGGGGAGGGGTGATCGTGCCGGTGACCGAGCAATTCGGCCTGCCGGTCAAGTTCGTCGGCCTCGGGGAGTCGCCCGACGATCTCGAGCCCTTCGACCCAGAACGGTTCGTCGCCGCCTTGCTGGAAGGCGCACTGGCAGCCTGATCGGCACAGTTTCACACGGCTCGGATTCAGTCGCGGAAACCTTGCGGCTTCGTGACCCTTGCCTTGTTTTCGGGGATGGCTCTGCACCGATACGGGAGGAGGCAGGGGGGATCTTCACATGCCCGTCTCTTTGGCGGAACCGGGGTGTGGAACGTGCGTCCTGCGCGAACGCCTGGCAGACCGTGTGTGTACGGCCTGTCTCACACCACTGATTTGGGAGATCACGAAGTCATGAAGAAGTTCCGCTACCTACCGCTCTCCGTGGCCGTCGGTCTGATGACCACGACCACGTTTGCGACGGATCCTGTTCCGTCGCGATTCGATACGAGCATTTACAACCAATACGCCCAGGCTGAGACGGGCAGCGGCCTGCCGCCCGTGCAGGCGGCCGTGCCGCAGGAAGAGGCCTATGAGCTCCGCGGCCTGCCGCCGCAGGAAGCAGCTCAAGAGGCGTCGGCCGAGGAAGGTCCGAACCGCTACCTGGAGACGGAATTCCTCACCAGCCGCGGCATTAAGACCTACGGCTGGGTCGCCGCCGGCATCGGGGCCAACAACTGGGGCAGCCCCTTCAACGGCCCGATCACGTTCAATGATCGGAACTGGCAGGGGCAGATGAACCAGCTCTACCTCGTCAACGAGAAGCTGGTCGACACCTCGGAAGGCCTCGACTGGGGCGGTCGCATCGATCTGCTCTATGGCACGGATTACATCTACACGACGGCTCGCGGCTGGGACGGCTTTCTGGCAAACCAGACCAACGGTGCCGGAGTGGCCGGATCTCCTTCGTGGGCCTCGAGCAAGGACTACGGCCTTGCCATCCCGCAGATGTACGGTGAGCTCGGCTATGGTGACCACATCGTGAAGTTCGGACACTTCTACACGATCATCGGGTATGAAGTGGTGCCGGCGATCGGCAACTTCTTCTACACGCACGCCTACACGATGCAGTATGGCGAGCCGTTCACCCACACCGGCGTGCTCGACACCTGGACGCCCAACGACCAGCTGACGGTGTATGCCGGTATCACGAATGGCTGGGACAACTTCAGCGATCCCATCAACAGCCAGGCCTTCCTCAACCCCGGGGCCATCAACGCCAACAGCAACGCGGCGTTCCTGGGCGGTGTGTCGTTCAAGAACAGCGATCAGACTCAGGCTCTGACCTCGACCGTGTCGAGCGGCAACGAGCCTGTCTTCATCGCCAACTCGCCGCAGAACATCGGCAACCGGTCGATTTGGAGCAACGTCTACACGAACGAGCTCAACGACAAGTGGACCTACGTGCTGCAGAACGACAACGGCTGGCAGTTCAACGCCAACACGGGGCTCGAAACGCAGAACCAACAGGCTGGGCTCGCGCAGTGGTACGGCATCAACCAGTACCTCTTCTACAACGTGAGCGACACGGTCGTCGCCGGCATGCGGTTCGAGTGGTTCCGCGACAACAACGGGTATCGCGTGTTCGCTCCGATTCGTAACTACTGGGTCGGCGGCCCGAACCAGGGACTCTTCCAGGGTAACTTCTTCGCGGCCACGTGGGGCCTGAACTGGAAGCCCACCAAGAACTGGATCATTCGGCCTGAACTGCGGTACGACTGGTACGCACCGGACGACATGGCTGCCGCCCGGGCCGGGAACGTGCTTCCCTACGGCCCGACTCTCGGCACGGCCAATGGGCCGGGAGGCAGCGAGTATGGCCAGTTCTACGGCGGCTGCGACGCGATCTGGCAGTTTTAGTCTCACGGCGGCCCTTCAGGCCGCCAGATATCAAGCGTGAAAGCGGGGCCCGACGGAAACGTCGGGCCCCGCCGTTTTTCCCCGGAAGCCCGAGGCGTGAGCCGAACGGATCCTTTTTCAATGCGTACCGGCTCGGGGGTACCCCATACCGTCTCGCCGGACGTTCGCTGCGCCCATCCTGGGCTTCACTCACTCGGATGTGCCTGCGCTCCGCCATCCATGGCTCCGCTGGTCACATACGCCGGCTCAACGGTAGGGGTAACCCCGAGCCTCCCCCTCATCGATCGCGGGTCGCCCCGGAGGCCGTCCGGCTCTGGCATTCGGCGAATTTGTGTCGCCGTAACTCCTGTGTTTTCGTCGAATAAGGGCACGATTGGGTCTTTAGGCAACTTGGGTGGCTTGGATTGATTTACAGATTTTTGCCGGCCCGCTAGCCTGCTGGAGCGGTTTTTCACGGAGAGAACCCTCGCGAGCAGCCACGGATTCACCCGATGAATCTCGGGGCGGTGGGCAAGGAGGCAAAGACACGATGCTTGTAACGCAGACGACTGGCTGGATTCATGGCTTCGCACAGGTCGAGGCCCCCCGGGTAGCCCGCTGGTGGACCGCCCTGGTCGCCTGCTGCCTGACGCTCCTCGTGATTCCCGGCCGTGCCCGGGCCTCCGATGGCTGGCTCACCGACTACGACTCGGCCCTGGCGACGGCCACCAGCACCGGCCGGCCCGTCTTGACCCTGTTTACGGGCAGCGACTGGTGCCCGCACTGCAAGACGCTCGAGCACAACGTGTTCGGAAGCGACGTCTTCCAAGCCTGGGCCCGGGAGAACGTCGTCCTGCTGATGATCGACCTCCCTCAGGCCGGGATTTCCCAGGCCGTCCGCAACGAACGGTCCCAGATCTGCATCAATTACGGCGTGCGGACGTTTCCCTCGGTGCTCCTGCTTGGCCCCGATGGCCGGAAGATCACGGCGCAAACGGGCTACAAGGGCCAGTCCGCCGGGGAATGGCTGACCAGCATGCAGGCCCACATGCCCGCCCCCCAGGTGGCTCAGGAAGCCGAAACGGATGGCGAAACCGCCAAAATCCATGAATCGCTCGACGCGGCCGTGGCGACGGCACGGGGCGTTCGCCGCCCGATCCTGCTCGTCGTAGCCCGTCCGGGCGACAACAAGGCCAAGTCGCATTCGGAATCGCTGATCAACGATCCGGAATTCGGCTCATTTACGCGGGATAACTTCGTGGTCGCCCAAGTCGCCCCCAAATCGCCCGATGATTCAGCCGCAGCCGCCCCGCTCGACACCCTGCTCGGCGGAGCCGAACTGCCGCCAGACTCGGTCGAACTGATCGTCACGGACGACGGCCAGACGCCGCTGTTCAGCCAGTCGGGCACGCAGCCGCCGGCCCGCATCGTGCACGGCCTGCGCAGGTTCCTCGCCGCCCGGCAGGCCGCCCGGCAGACGGAAAACCCGCGTCGGTAGGAAACCCGCGCCGGTAGGACAGGCTTCAGCCTGTCATGACCGCCGACAGGCTGAAGCCTGTCCTACGTGGCGTGGAAGCGGGAGGCCTCGGTGTTGAGGTCGGTGATCGAGCGGCGCAGTTCGTCGAGCGTCGCCGTGAACACGGTCATCGAGGCGGCCGACTCGCCGGCGCCGTCGCGGAGCGAATCCATGGCGTCGCGAATCTGCCGGGCGCCCTGCGACTGCGTCTGCATCCCCTCGTGCACGTGCTCGAGCGACCGGGTCACCGCCTGCACCGGCTCGATGATCCGGCCGAGCTTCTCGCTCACGTCGGCCACCTCCGTGATCCGCAGGCTCACCTCGTTGCGAAACCGGTCCATTTCCATCGTGCCGCTCGACACGGCTGCCTGCATGTCGCGCACCATGCGCTCGATGTCTTTGGTGGCGAGCGCCGTCTGATCGGCGAGCCGCCGGATCTCCTGGGCCACGATCCGGAAGCCGCGGCCCGACTCGCCGGCCTTCTCCGCCTCGATCGTGGCGTTCACCGAGAGCAGGTTCGTCTGGTCGGCCACCTTGGCGATCGCCGTCACGACCGACGTAATTCCGCTCGCCCGCTGGCTGATCGTGGCCAGCTTCCGGGTGAACGCGTTCATCGTCTCATCGAGGTGCTGCATCGACGTGGTCATGCTCTCGAGGCCGCCGCGGCCCTCGTCGGCCACGCGGGCCGCCTCGCGGGCTGCCTGCGTGACGTCGCTCGTGGCCGCCAGCAGTTTCTCACTCGTGGCCGAGATCTCGGCCACGGCCGTGGAAATCTCAGTCGTCGAGCCGCTGAATCCGCGTACGGCGCGATCCTGACGCGTCAGTGCCACCGACGCATCGGCCTCGACGGCCGAGAGCCGCTCCCCGGCCGTCTGGATCCGGCGCACAAGGCTCCCGAGCGAGTGCCGCATCCGCCCGAAGGCCCCGAGCAGACGCCCCACTTCGTCGACACCGCCCGCCGGCACCGCGCCGGTCAGGTCGCCGGCTGCGATCGCCTCGGCGACACGCAGCGACTCCCGCACCGGCCCCGCGATCGAACGGGCCAGCCATGCGGCCGCAAGGGCGCCGGGCACGCCGACAAACACCACCGATGCGGCAGCAGCGGCGGCCTGCCACCACAGCACCTCGCGACTGGAGGCGGTCGAGATCACCACGAGCACGGCGCCCGCCAGACGGCCGTCCGAATGCCGCACGGGTGCGGCGACACGATACGTGTCGACTTCGAATCGTCCGATCGGCTTCTTCGCGGCGATGCAGTCGCGAACGAGTGCGGCGTCGAGCGAGACGAGCGGCGCATCGGCATCGGACGCGCTGCCGCGATCGTCGATTCGTCGGCTCACGAGCGTCGTCGACTGCGCGTCGAGGATCTGCACCTCACGCACGTCGCCGGCGACGAGTTCGGTCACCAGCCGCCGCGTCTGCGCCTGGCCATCCGCCGACTCACCTGGCTGGGCGGGAACTTCCGCCGCGAAGGCCACGGCCCGCGCGAGCGCCGCCGCGATGCTGTCGCCCCCGTCGCGAGCCTGCTGCAACACCGCCTGACGAGCCGCGTAGGTCTGCAGCAGCGTGTTGACCACGATCGCAGCGAGCACGAGCAGCGTGGCAATGGTGGCGATTTTCGAACGCAGCGACATGGGCAGACGCTCCTCGACGGCGGATCTCTCCGCAACCTTAGTGCGCGGCCACCGCCCACGCCACCGCCGGGCCCGCTATGGGCTTCAGCGCCGCTCGACCGCTACGACCGCGCCAGCCGGACCCGCAGGCGGCGAAACATCGGCCGCCGACTGCCCGTCGGCCACGGCACAGGCCACCGCAGGCCGCCACCGGCCCGCCACGGCACACCCCGCGATCGGCGCGGCCATGAACAGGGGCGCGACGAGCCACGGCAGCCACACGGCGGCCATGCCGTTCGCTCGCGACTGCGGGGAGTTCTCGTCCATGATCAGGCAGATACCGGCCGCCGGCCGTGGGATCAATCCCAACCGAGTGGCCGAGGCGGGGATCGAACCCGCACGGAGATCGCTCTCCACGGGATTTTAAGTCCCGTGCGTCTGCCAGTTTCGCCACTCGGCCCGAGTTGCCGCGATCGTACCACCAACGGAGAAGAGGTTTCAGCCCGCCATCCGTTCACTCGCCCAATCCGGCTTCGGGGTTGCCCCATACCATCTCGCCGGACGCTCACTGCGCCCATCCATGGGCTCCGTTCGCTCGGACCTGCCTGCGCTGCGCCATCCGGGCTGCGCTGGTCAGCTACGCCGGCTCAATGGTAGGGGCAACCCCTCGCCTCCCCGTCGGGAAGCCCGAGGCGTGAGCCGAAGGGAATACGCGGGGTGTTTCGCCACCGGGGCATCCTCTCGGCTTACGCCTCGGGCTTCCTGAGATCGGCGGGCTTA
>CAMAVC010000085.1 GCA_945861585.1 Planctomicrobium piriforme | reverse complement strand
GATCGGCCAGGTGCTCCCGCAGCTCGGCGGCAAGGTGATCCTCGACGCCGACGCGAAGCAGTTTCTGCCGCTCATGAACCTGCCGGCCAGCGTGCCGCAGCCGCCCCAGCCTTCCGCCCGGAGGCCGCAGCCATGAGCCCGCTGCCGATCAACCATCCTGTGCTCGTGGCCCTCCGCCGCACGGCCGACTGGGTCGTCTCGCCGTTGGGCGGATTCCTCGCCGTGCTCGCGGCCATCGGCATCTTCGGCTGCGCCTACACCGTCGACCAGACCGAGCAGGTGGTGCTCACGCAGTTTGGCCGGCCAATCGGCGAGCCGATCAACGCCGCCACGTCGCGGTCGGGGGCCGGGCTGCACTTCAAGCTGCCGTTCGTCCAGACGGCCAACCGGTTCGAGAAGCGGATCCTCGAATGGGACGGGCCGCCCGGCGAGATGACGACCCGCGACAAGCTGTTCGTCGTGGTCGACACGTTCGCCCGCTGGCGGATCGCCGACCCGCTCAAATACTTCCAGAGCCTGCGCGACGAACGCAGCGCCCTCTCGCGGCTCGACGATATCATCGGCAGCGAGACCCGCAACGTCGTCGCCCGCCACGACCTGATTGAACTCGTACGGTCCGACAAAGACCGCAGACCTGAGCGCGACGCGGCCCTCGTGGACGCCGGCGCGGGCGGGCTGCCGCCGATCCGATTCGGCCGCGAGGCGCTCGAGAAGGAGATCCTCGCCGCCGCTATGCAGAAGGTGGGCATCTGGGGGATCGAACTGCTCGACGTGCGCGTGAAGCGGATCAACTACAAGAGCGGTGTGATCGAGAAGATCTACGACCGCATGATGTCGGAGCGGCTGCAGATCGCCGAGCGGTTTCGCTCGGAGGGAGCCGGCGAGGCGGCGAAGATCCAGGGCCGCAAGGAGAAAGACCTGCGGCGGATCGAATCGGAGGCCTACCGCAAGGTGCAGGAGCTCACGGGGGCGGCCGATGCCAAGGCCTCGGAGATTTACGCCCGGGCCTACACGGCGAGCCCCGCAGCGGCAGATTTCTACGCCTTCACGAAGACGCTCGAGACCTACAAAGACACGCTCGGCCGTGACTCCACGCTGATTCTCACCACCGACAGCGACCTCTTCCGGCTCCTCAAGCAGGTCGAGCCCGCGAAATAAGCCGGTCCTCGGCCTGTCTGGTTCGTCTCGGCAAACGCCGTCATACTTTTCGCTGCGAGCCCGTCATCGCACCGAGGAGGATTCCATGCGTCGAATCACGCCCTGCCTGGCCATCGGCGCGTTGCTTGCGGCGAGCCTGACAGGCCCGTTGGCAGCCACTGCCAGTCAACCGAGCACCAAGGCCCGCCAACGCCCGGCGAATCCTCCCGAGCTCAAGCGGCTCGAGGCCAAAGCCGAGGAGGTGCGCGAGTCGTTCCTCCGTGACACGACGAACCTCATCAAGTCATTCGAAGATGTCGGGCAGTATGACCGCGCCAAGCTGCTGCTCGAGGCGCTCCAGAAGCTCGATCCCCAGAACGACGTCGTCAAGACGAAACTTACCGACCTCAGCGATCGGATTCTCGATGCCAGCGAGTTCGAAGTGAACCTCGACCTCGGAAAGTCGTGGCAGCCGATCGGCGCAGTCGAGAAGGGCAAGCCGCTGCGGATCCGCGTCTCCGGCGACTACAAGCTCGTCGCGAACATCGAGGCCAGCCCCGACGGTGCACCGAGTGCCAACCCTGCCGAGGATCTGATTCCACACGTGCCGTTCGGCGCCGTGATGGGCGTGATCGCCGCCGCCGATGCAGCAGAGCGGCAGTCGACCGACAAGCAGCCGCGGCCGTTCACCGTGGGGAGCCAGTATGAAAAGCCAGCTGATCGCGACGGCGTGTTGTTTCTGAAGGTCAACGTGCCGCCCGGTGCGAAGTGCACCGGCCGCCTGACGGCGCTCGTGAGCGGCGCCATGAAGCCCTGATCGGGAAACGCGTCGCATGGAATTCCACGGGTTCACGGCCGGCGGCGGATAGACTTTGCCTGCGGGATTATTTCCGTGTCGGGCCCGTAGCTCAGTGGTTAGAGCAGGGGACTCATAATCCCTTGGTCGTGTGTTCGAATCACACCGGGCCTAGTTGTTTTTGATGATTTTGGGAGAGGACAAAGTCCCAAACCCAAACTCAAACCCAAACTCGGGCGGGTTTGGGATGGCATGAGGAGCAGACCGGGGCCGGACTACAGCACTCTGTCGGACGAGGAATTGCTCGACCGGCTGGCTCGCGCCGAAGCCTTGGGGTGAAGGTTGCGGGGCTGGGCTTGGCTGTCTGGCTTCGTGCACCCTGAGCCAAACGTGGGAGGAAAAGCGGCGTGCAGGCGACGCGCGTCAGCCCGCAATCGGCTTGAACTGCTTCCGGTACTTCGCGGGTGTCATTCCGGTCTGGCTACTGAACAACCGCGTGAAGTGGCTCTGTGAACAGAATCCGAGATCAAGTGCTACGAGCGACAGCGGTGTCGAACTGTTCCGGAGCAATTCCAACGCTTTCATCAGCCGTCGGCGATTGACGAACCGTTCAAGGCTCAACCCCTCGGTGCGTCGGAACTTTCTGGCACAGTGGCTTGGCGAAAGGCCTACGAGCGAAGCGATTTCCACGAGGCCGATATGACGATGCATGTGAGAGTCGATGTATTCAACGATCCGGTTGATTGCAGGGGGTGGAAAGACGCTGCTGTCTTCATGCCAGTCCGGCGCATACCCACCGAGGAGTTCGATGAGTCGCAAGACCAGTGCACGAGCCGCGATCCCGGAACCCCTATCGTTCGCCACTCCACAGCCTGTCGTTGAGGCAAGCCGCACCATGCCGTCTCTGAGCACCGCATCTTCGCGAGGCAGGAGATGCGGGTAATCGCTTGGCATATCCGCCTCATCCGATCCGGCAAGATCGATCAACTGACTTTTGGGTATTTTTAAGAGATACGAACTCGATGGAGCCTCTCCTGAGCGGATAACTCGCGTGTGGGCGTCGGTATCGGAGGCGAAGAAGGCGACCTGATCGAGTCCGTGACGGTAGAGCCTCTCGCAGCCTCGATGAATCCACTTCACGTCGACTGCTGCTGCAGTCCCGATCACGAGCGTGTGGTTCGTCTCACGAGCCTCATGAACTACCGTCGTCGCTGGGGGCATCTCAAACGAGAAACCAAACCACGCACGATGCGGCATGCTAGTCAGATGCGGTTCGCGCAAAAGCCCCCGAGTAAACCGCACAACTCCCCATCGGAAGTGCCCTATGTTAGCGTTCTGTTGGAGTATTGTTAGGTTCGCCGAGGCACGGTTGGTCAGTGGCGTGGGGGCAACGGGCCTGCATCCGGGCGTTCGCGTGATCGTGTCGTGACACAATGATGGTGTCGTGAAAAATCCCCCGTGGTGGCGGAGGTCGCTTGGTCGCGCGCCGAATCTGGCTTGCACCGCTGCCTCGCCCGCGTGGGTCGCCACCTATCTCTCGTCATCGTGTCGTGACAGACGCGCGACGACGAACCTTGTCTACTCGCCACAAGCCACGCACGGATGCTGTGTGCTTTTTTTCTCAGGGAGGTTGCCATGGCGAAGCCGACAACGATTCCGCATGCGAAGCGTGCCATTCTCACGATGGCCGAGATCAAGGCTGCGACGGAGGCATTTGATCGAGGAGATATCAACGTGTTTGACGCGTTGGATGAAATCCGCATCGCGGTCGAGGCCCATCGCGCAGCCGCTTCGCCAATCCGGGAGGCTGCATAACCCAACGAGCCCGTGTGAGCCTGTTCGCCCGAAACGAACAGGCCAATCCGGTTGGTGAGGACGGGAACGGACTCCGGCGTGCATCCGCCCCGTCTTGAAATCTGGAAAAACTCCAGACCACCGATGTCAGTGTGTCACCGGCGCCGGTAGGGGGCTTGGGGCGGGTGGTCAGAAAGAACGTCAGAAGAATCGCACCGGCACGGCGGAATCTAACACCACCGCCCCCTGCCTGCGCTCGGCAGAAACGCATGACCGCAGAACGATAGAACCCTACTCAACGCCATCGTCTGCACTCACAATCCCTTGGTCGTGTGTTCGAATCACACCCGGCCTCGTTTGTTTTATGCTCGTCTGAAAGGTCGCTGTTGCGGATTTTGTTGCGTGGGGCGGTCGGCTGCGAACTTCTTTCCTCGTGGCATCCATCGGCCTCGGACAGCCGCGAAGGGCACAAGATATCTTGGCGCAAAGTGCTGGAAGCGTGGCCCAACGCCCATCAAGACTCCGGCGCCGCGGTCTTGCCCGCGGTGTCTGGCTGCGATAGCCGAGAATGACACGGCCCACGGTCGGGAGAGCTGACATGATCGAGATTCAGCGATACGGCAATTCAAAGCGATGGGCAGACGTCGTGGTGTACCGGGGCGTCGCGCATTGGGTCGAGGTTGCCGACGATATGTCGCTCGACGCTCGCGGCCAGATCGCACAAGTCCGCGCCATGGTGCAGGTCGGGCTTGGAACAGGCTGCCGGGTAGAGATGGTCGTGACAGCGGCGGTTCCTGAAGGCTGAGCTGGTCTATCGTTCGACCCGCGCCACCTTCACCCACTCGACCTGCATCGTGAACGGTCCGGGTTTCTTGTCGCTGAGCATGAAGCCCAGCCCGTTGATCTGGTCCGGCTCAACCGGCCCCATGCCCTGAACCCGCCTGCCGAAGGCCATCGGGATGAAGTCTTCGAGCGGGATCGCGACCTCGGTCCATTCGTCTTTTGTGGTCGGCAACGGTGCCCTGTACGAAAAAGCCATCCGGCGGCTCTTCGTGTAGATGTTCACAACGTACTCTCGCCCGTCGCCTTTCACCCGGACGACCAGTGTGTCCCCGGCTTGAATATCTCGGTCCGCCGGCCTGGTCCTGACCGACGCGAAGCCGCCGTTGTTTTCCAGCGAGAGCGTGCCGAAGAACTCAAAGGTCTTGCCCTCGGTGATCTTGAATCGCCCGTCTGAAACGCCGCCCATCACGCCGTCGTTCACGGCCTGCCACTGTTGACCGGCCTCGGGGCGGGCGAAATCAAGGAGCGGCAGAAGCGTTTGTTGGGCTGCGATCTGAGCGAGCAACGCCCAGAAAAACACGCTGGATTGGAGCGTCGTCATCAGGAGCCTCCACAGACCAATGCGACTCGGGGACACACCCGGCCTCGTTCGCCAGTCAGTCGTCTTCCAAGTGCAGCTTGTGCATGATCCGGTGCACGAATGGCGTCAGGACGAGCGTCGCCGCCCCGATGAAGAGCAGGCCGGAAAACAACGCGTAGCCTGAGGCAAACAGTTTACCGGCGTGGCTCGTGATCGGATCGACGGGGCCCATCCCCCCGAGGATCATCGATGCGTTGACCAGGGCGTCGATCCACGGCAGGCCGCCGAGATAGTGGTACCCGACCACACCGATGGCCAGGGCGAGGCCGACGAGCATCGCCGACAGGGCAAGAAAGCCGATGACCCGTCCCACAAACTGCGCGGTCGGCAACACGGGCTCGGTGCGATGCTCGAACATGCGATGTATGGTATCTGATTCAGCTGCCGAACTTCGAGCGCTGCCTGGCGAGTGGCTCGAAAGAGACACATTGGGAAAGAAACTGCGATGGACACCCGTCTCCGCGTGCTCGTGATCGACGACGAGGATGCCGCGCGGCGGGCCGTGGCGGCCGGGCTCAGCGACGCGGGCTATGACGTGCTCGAGGCAGCCGACGGTGTCACCGGTCTCGAGCAGGCCGTGCGCGGCGGAGTGGATCTCGTGGTTCTCGACCTTCGCCTGCCGGGCCTGTCGGGTGAGCAGCTCCTCGAACGGCTCCGCCTCACGAGTGCCGTGCCTGTGATCGTCACGTCGGCGAAGCGCGAGGAAGACGATCGTGTCGCGGTGCTCGATCACGGTGCCGACGACTACCTCGTGAAGCCCTTCACTGTGCGGGAACTGCTCGCCCGGATCCGGGCCGTGTTGCGCCGCAGCGAGCCGCAGGAGGTGGTCGTGACGATCGGCGATGTGACGATCGATTTCGCGGGCCACACCGCGACCTGCGGCGGCGCACGTGTGGCGCTCACCGCCCAGGAGTTCGCCGTGCTCGACTGCCTGGCCCGCCATCGCGGCAGGATCGTCACGCGGGGAATGCTCGAGGCCATCATCCATCCCGGCGAATCCCCACCGGCGCCCGATCTCGTCACGAACATCGTCGACGTGCTCGTGCTCCGGCTGCGCAAGAAACTCGGCCACGATCTGATCACCACACGCCGCGGCCAGGGGTTCATCATCGATGGCTGACCGCTCGCCGTCGCTCCGCCGCCGGTTCGCCGTGTGGTTCGGCCTGCTGTTCGTGCTCGGAGCGGCGCTGTTCCGGCTGGCTCACTACCGCACGACCGTCGACACGCTCGCCCAGGATTTCGACGTGCAGCTCTGGTCGCGGCTGGCCGCCGTGAAGGCCCAGGAACGATTCGCTCCCGACACGCTGCTCGATCCGCACGTCCGGTCGGCGGGCGCCTTTCTCCCGAATCTGCCGACGCAGTCCGATTCGATCGTACCCCGTGTGCTCGGCTGGGCAGTCCCTCGGCTCGAGCCGCCGGTCGACGCACCGTTCACCTGGTTTGCCGGCGTGTGGACCACCGCCGGCACGCTCGTCGACGACCTCGATCTGCCCGTGGGGGTACGGTTTGATCCCGACTGGTCCCGCCGGCTCGACACCCATTGGACGTCTGCCGACGGCGCCTACCGCCTCGCCGCCACGGCCGGCGCCCACGACACGTTGCTCGTGGCCGGCGCGCCGCTCGCAAGCCTCGCCGCGACGGAGCGGCAGGCCGCGTGGTATCAGGTGCTCACGTTCGTCCTCTGGGTGCCGCTCGTGCTCGGCACGGCCTGGGTGCTGTTGTCACGTATGCTCACGCCAGCGGCGCGGCTGGCGGCGATCGCCCGGCGCATCCGTGCGGGGCACTTCGGCGAACGGATCGACGTGCACCGCACGGATGCTGAATTCGTGGAGGCTGCGCATGCACTCAACGCCATGCTCGACCGCTTCGACGCCATCCGCGAGTCACAGGCTCGATTCAACGCCGACGTTGCCCACCAGCTCCTGAACCCCGTGCACGCCATCCTGCTCGAAACGGAAGCTGCGGGGCGGGGCGGCGATCCTGCCGCAAGGCTCCGTCGGATCGACGATCTCGGCCACCGCGTCGAATTGCTCTGCGAGACGCTCCTCACCTATTCCAAGTCGGCCGCGATCGACGAGGCGAGGCTGGTGCCCGTGGACCTGGAGCCGATCGTTGCCGCGGCCATCGACCGCACGGCACCCGCGGCCGCGCGGCGTGACATCACGGTGGTGCCCCCGAATACCGGCTCGGTCGTGCGGGGCGATGCGGCGCTCCTCGAGGAAGTGTTCGTGAACCTGCTCACCAACGCGATCGATCACAGCCCGGCAGTCGGCAGGATCGAGGTGACGATCGACCCTGACGACTCCGGCTGCCGTGTCGCCGTCATCGATCACGGCCCGGGTGTGCCACCGGCCGACGTGCCTGGCCTCTTCGAGCGGTTTCACTCGGGCAAGGCGGAGGGTGGCCACGGCATCGGCCTGGCCCTGTCGCGGATCGTCGCCCGCAGCCACGGTGGTGACGTCACGCACGCACCCACCCCTGGCGGCGGGGCGACGTTCACGGTGCGGCTGCCGGCCGCCGCCTGAGCGGTTTCTGCGGCGGCCGTGAAAGCGGGATGAACGCCTCATGAACGCTGCATGAATTCCAGCAGGGTCGTGTCCGGACGCCCGCACCGAAACGCGGTGTCGACCGTACCCGAGGAGTATCGTCCACGAAGGCTCCGCACCATTCGCATCATGTGAGGTGTACCCATGACTGCCGTCGATCTCTTCCTCTCGATGATCGATCTCGGACATTCGCGCCAACAGCGCCGCACCGCGGCCCGCCACCTGCATCGCACGCTCCAGCGCGACCCCAACCGCTTCACGCCTGAAGCCCTCGAGCCCAGGGCGATGATGACGGCGACCGTGGGCGATCTGGCCGGCGCGACCCTCGTCACCCAGTCGGCGGTCGTGTCGACCATCGCGACCCCGCGCACGTTCACGGTCACATGGGCCTGGAATGAAAACAAGACGATCAACGACTTCAATCCCGCGACCGACAAGCTCGCGCTCGACTGGTTCTCCGGCAGTGAGCTCCGGCTCACCGAGCAGTCGGGGAGCGCCGTGCTCGCGATCCCCGCGATGCAGCAGTCGTATCGTCTGGCCGGTGTGCCGCTCGCGCGGCTGACGGCGGCGAACTTCACGTGCAAAGATTCGAGCGCCACGGCCTACATCGGGGGTGTCCTCGCCGCGGCGAAGACCGTCACGCCGACCCCGGCGCCCAGCCCGACGCCGACACCATCCCCGACACCGGCTCCCACTCCCACACCGACGGTCACTGCGAGCGTGCAGTTCAGGGTCACGGCCGATTGGGGCTCCGGGTTCAACGGGGACGTGACCGTGAAGAACACCGGCACGACCACGCTCTCGAATTGGACCGTGAAGTTCGACTTCGACGGCCAGATCTCGAGCATCTGGAGCGGCACGCTCGTCGGACGGCAAGGCTCGACTTACACCGTTGGCAACGCCACGTGGAATGCCACGCTCGCTCCCGGAGCCTCGGCGACGTTCGGGTTCGGAGCCACACCCGGCGGCGCGAGCGCCGTGCTCCGCAACCTGACGCTCGTGGGCACCGCTCCAGTGCCAGCCCCCACTCCCACTCCCACTCCGACTCCGACTCCGACTCCGACTCCGACTCCGACTCCGACTCCGACTCCGACTCCGACTCCGACTCCGACTCCGACGCCCACACCCGCGCCGGTGTACGCACCTGGTGGCCTCAATTCGGGAAATGCCGGCGATGCGAAGTGGGGCGAGGCCTACTTCGCACCCTACGTCGACATGGGGCTTTATCCCGTGCCGAATCTCGTCGAGATCGCCCGCTCGCGTGGCGTCTCTCTGCTCACGCTCGGCTTCCTCCAGGCCACGCCCGAGGGCAAGCTCGGCTGGGCGGGCCTGTCGGCGCTCACGCCCGATTCGAGCCACGAGCAGGCCCAGGCCATCAACCAGTCGATCGCCGGGCTGCGGGCCGCCGGTGGCGACGTCATGATCTCGCTCGGCGGAGCAGCCGGCACGAGCCTAGCCCAGTGGTACGCTGCCCGGAGCCGCTCGGCGGCCGATCTGGCGGGAGCGTATGCGTCGTTCATCGATACCTATGCGCTCAACCGGATCGATTTCGACATCGAGGGCGCGGCGGTCGCGGATACGAAGTCGATCGCCCTCCACAGTGAAGCCCTCAAGCTCCTCAAGCAGTCGCGGCCCGGCGTCGAGATCTGGTACACCCTGCCCGTGCTGCCCAGTGGCCTCACGGCCGACGGCGTGAACGTCGTGCGGGCGGCGCTCAAGGCCGGCGTCGCGCTCGACGGCGTGAACGTGATGGCGATGGACTACGGCTCGTCCGCAGCCCCGACGAGCGGACCAGGCGCGCAGTCAATGGGCGCGTATGCGATCGCGGCAGCCCGGGCGACGCACGCTCAGATGACGACGCTGTTCGCCGAATACAAGCAGGGCTTCGGCTGGAACCAGCTCGGGGTGACGCCGATGATCGGCGTCAACGACGTGCTCACCGAGGTGTTCACCGTCGCCGACGCGCAGCTGCTTGAAGACTTTGCCCGCGTGCAGAAGCTCGGGATGCTCTCGATGTGGTCGGTGGCCCGCGACAACCCCGGCACGATCGGCCAGGCGACGTCGACGGCGTCGGGGCTCAGCGTGCCGGCCGGTGCATTCAGCGGCGTGTTCAACGACTACGGCACGCGCAACGCGATCACGACGGGCGGGACGGTGACTCCCACTCCCACTCCGCCCCCTGCACCGACACCGACTCCGACTCCGACACCCACCCCTTCACCGACACCCACCCCTGCACCGACACCGACTCCCACGCCCACTCCGTCCCCGGGCACGCCACAGTCGATCGCGGCATTCGACAAGGTGCTGGCCGCCTACTTCCCCGAATGGGGCATCTACGGCCGCAACTTCCAGGTGGCCGACGTTCCGGCCGACAAGCTCAACCACCTCATCTATTCGTTCCTGAACCTCAAGAGCAACGGCGAGGTGGCGCTCTACGACAGCTTCGCCGCAGTCGAGAAGCGGTTCGGCGCCGGCGAGACGGTGTCGGGCGAGGCCGATCAATGGTACTACCCCCCGGGCGATCCGCGGGCCACGCAAACAGTCTGGGGCAACTTCAATCAGCTCGCCCAGCTCAAGGAGAAAAACCCACACATGAAGGTGAGCATCGCGGTGGGCGGTTGGACGCTCTCCACCCACTTCAGCACCGTCTGCTCGACGGCGGCCGGCCGCGAGACCTTCGCCACCTCGCTCGTGAACTTCCTCAAGACCTACCGGATGTTCGACGGCGTCGACTTCGACTGGGAGTATCCGGGCGGCGGCGGCCTCGAGAGCAACAGCGTGAGCACAAATGACGGGGCCAACTACGCGGCGCTCCTGAAGCTCGTGCGCGAGAAATTCGACTCGCTCGGCACCCAACTCGGCCGGCGCTACGGCATCTCCGTGGCCTCACCGGCTGGATTCGACAAGATCGCGACCTTCAACCTCCAGGGGCTCACGCCGTACGTCGACCACTACAACCTCATGGCCTACGACTTCCACGGCACATGGGAGACGACAACGGGCCACCAGGCCGCCTTCACGGGCGACAAAAATGGGTACGACGTGAAGACGGCGGTCGATCTCTATCTCAAGGCCGGCGTGCCGGCGGCGAAGATCGTGCTCGGGGCGCCGCTCTACACGCGGGGCTGGAGCGGCGTGGCCGACGGTGGCGACGGCGGCTATCTCGAGAAGGCTTCCGGGGCGGCCCCCGGTACGTTCGAGGCCGGTGTCTACGACTACAAGGATCTGCTGCGGCAGGTGCAGGATCCGGCTGCCGGCTGGAAGCTCTACTGGGACGATACGGCACAGGCGACCTACGTGCACAACGCGTCGAAGGGGCTCTACAGTTCGTTCGAGACCCCCACTTCGATCGCCCAGCGGTCGCAGTGGGCCGAAGACATCGGCCTCGGTGGGATGATGTTCTGGGACATCACGAACGACGCCCTCGACTCGAAGGAGAGCCTCGTCAGCGCGGCCTTCGCATCGTGGGTGACCGACGACGACCTCGCCACGATCCGCTCGAAGTCGAACCTCACGAACGAGCTCGTCGTGGGCGGCGACGGCAGGATCTCGACCCTGCCGCTGCGCTAGGTTCTCCGCGATCTCCGTGGAGAAACGGCTCGAGCATCCGGCCGTCGTGGCGATCTCGCAGGCGGCCCGGAAAAAGCTGTTTCGGACGTGAGCCGAAGTGGGCGAACGGCCGAGGTTTTCGGTCTGGCTTCGCCTGCGGCCGCACGGCATCATCCCCGCCCCGCCGGACGATTCCGGCCGGGGCCCGTTCGCAGCAGCCCGCTCATCGAGGCCGCCATGGTCACTCGCACGCCGCTCGGCATCTCCGCGATCGCGATCCACCAGCCGCCCTGGGAGCTCGCCAACGAGTGGTTCGGCGACACGATGCCGCGCAAGTTCGCCCATCACACCGGGATCGAGGCCCGCGGCATCTCGCTCGAAGACGAGGCCACGATGGGCCTCCGGGCGGTGCGGCGGCTCCAGCGCGAGACAGGCTGCAACCTCGCCGACTGCCGTGGCCTCGTATTCGTGTCGCCCGCGTCGATTCCACCGTCGGTGGCTCACAGGCATCTCGATCCCGCCTCCGTGGCCCGTGAGCGGCCGAGCGCTTCCGCCCGCCTCGTGGCTCGAGCGCTCGGCATGCACCGCTGCCGCACGGTGGGGATCAACTGGTTCTGTTGCGGCTACAGCCGTGCCCTGTCGCTCGTCTCGCGCCGCCTGGCGCCCCGGCTCGGGCTTCGTCGCGACGAGTTTCTGCTCGTGGTCGTGGCCACCCGCATCAGCCGGATCACCGACTTCGGCTGCCGGCAGACGGGCGGCCTGTTCGGTGACATGGCCTCCGCCACGCTCGTGGCGCCGACGGCCAGCCAGCGGCATCCCGTGCACTTCGAGATCCTCTACGCCGCCGCCGAGAAGCAGCCGGTCGACCGGCCCGCGTTCGACTTCCACGTGGCGCCGCGCGTCGGTATACCGGCGCCGGACGGAGGCACGGTCTTCGCCGCGGACCGGCTCGTCTACTCCCTCGACGGCATGGCAATCGCGGAGATCGCGCCCCGCGCGATGGCGGCGGCCGTCGGCAAGGCGCTCGTGGCCGGCAAGCGGCCCGGCAGCGAGGTGAACTTCGTCGTCCCCCACCAGGCAGGCGCGGGCATCGTACGGTTCACCGGCATGAAGCTCGAGGAGCACGGCGTCGGCGGCGAAGTGATCAACGGACTCACGCGGCGCACCGGCAACGTGAGCGCCTGCTCGATCCCGCATGCGCTCCGCGAGACATGGGACCGGCTCACGGGTCTCGTCGCCTGCCCGAGCGCCGCCGTCGGCAGCCCGGGCAAGCCCGAGGTGCTCGAGGGCTGTATTCTGCTCGAATCGACCCCGCACCACACGCGGCACGCGAAGCTCGCAGCCTGAGCGGCGCGGCGCCCGGCATGGCATACTCTGCGCATGCAGGCGCCGACGCCCCCGCCCTCGACGTTCCCCACGGCCGTCATGGGGGAAACACACCACCGCTACGGCTACCGGCCCGGGGTGCGCACTCCGTGCCGCACGCTCGCGCTCATCGTTCCTTCCGTGGCCGCGCCGTGCGGCCGCCCGCAGCTCGACGCGCTCGATGAAACGATCCTGGCCACGTTTCATCCGGCCCTCCCCTATCGGGCGAGCCGGCTCCCGGACGACCCTGCACACCCCGCTCTGGCGCTGGCAGGCCGGATCCTCTGGCTGGGAGCGGCCCTTGTGGAGGGCCTCGGGCTGCCCGTCTTCGAGCCGGGCCGCATCGTCGCCGCCATTCCTGAGCCCTCGGGCACACGGGTGCGGGCGCTCGTACCGCTGCTCGACGGAATCCCGGAGCAGATCGCCCAGCAGGCCTTCGCACACGCTCGCGACACCCTCCTGCAACTGCTCGCGGCACCTGTCGACCGCAACCGGGCACGCGAGCTTCGCACCTGGGTCGACGAGTCGTTGTTCCGGCGGTTCGACCAGCGTCTGGTCGTCAACGTGACGACGCTGGGCGTGCTGCGGGCCGCCTTCGAGCGCGGGATTCCGGTCAGGCACATCGACCAGCACATGTACCAACTCGGCTGGGGCTGCCGCGCCCGCTGGACCAGTCGCTCAGCCATCGACACGGATGCGGCCTTCGGCATGCTCGTGTCGCACGACAAGCATGCGACGGCCTCCGTGCTCCGGCAGGCTGGCCTGCCCGCCGCCGAACACGTGCTCGCCCACTCCCCCGATGCGGCGGTCGCCGCCGCGCACGGCTTCGGCTGGCCGGTCGTCGTGAAACCGATCGACCGCGACCGCGGCGAGGGCGTGGTGGCGGGCATCACGACGCGCGACGGACTCCTGACCGCGTACCACGCGGCGAGGCGGCTCTCAGACCGCGTCCTCGTCGAGCGACACGTCCCCGGCGTCTGCCATCGCCTGCAGGTGATCCGCGGCCAGCTGCAGTTCGTCTCCAAACGACTGCCCAAGGGGGTCTGGGGAGATGGCGTGCACACGGTCGCCGAGCTCGTCGCCGAGGCGACGCGGCTCGAACTGGAAAAACCGCCGTGGAATCGGCTCAAGCCGTTTCCGACCGACGACCGCAGCCGAGCCGCGCTCGCCGCCGCCGGGCTCACGCTCGAGAGCGTGCCGCCGGCCGGCACGTTCGCGCCGCTCCGCGACATCCAGTCGACCGCCGAAGGAGGTGTGGTCGAAGACTTCACCGACCGCGTGCATCCCGACAACGCCGCCGCCGCCTGCCGGGCCGCCCGACTGTTTCGGCTCGACGTGGCCGGCGTCGACATGATCTCCGTCGACATCACGCGGCCGTGGCACGAAACCGGCGCGATCATCAACGAGGTCAACTTCTCGCCGCTTCTCGGTGAAACGGACCGCGCTCGCGAAGCGAATCGAGCACTGATCGCAGGGCTGATCGAGGGGGATGGGCGGATTCCGGTCGAGGTGTTCGTGGGCGGGCCGGCCGCGTTCGACGTGGCCCGGCGCCGGCTGGCCACGGCACCGCCCGGGTACGTGCTCACATCCCATACCGTCACGCTCGACGCGGGCGGCTCCGCGCGTTTGCTGGCTGCCGACGGCCTGTTCGGGCGGTGCCTCGCCCTGCTCATGGATCGGCACACGACCGGACTCATCGCCGTGGCTCAGACCGACGAATGGCTGGAAACGGGCATGCCGGTCGACCGCATGACGGCCCTGGTGGCATGCCCCGGCGAAATCGGCCACTGGCAGGCCCCGGAGAGACCCGTGGACGGTAGGCGCCAAGCGGGTTTGCTCGCCGCCCTGCGGGCCCTTACAATTCGGTCTGACTCGTGATCGACTTCGCCCCTTTTTCCCTGGAACCTGTGCCATGCCAGCCCCCAAGAAGATCGAGCTCGATGCCTCCAAGCTGTACGGTATCCGGATCCTCCGAAATGCGGGCTCGGGCGAAGCCACGCTCGCGGCCAAGCTTGGTGCCAAGATCGGCGGCAAGGTCGGCGCCAAGATCGGCGGCAAGGTCGGTCGCAAAGTAGGCGCAAAGATCGGCTTCAAGGCCGGCTTCAAGCGGTAGGCCATCAGGCTGACCTGCTCGGTGACGACAGACCCCTCCAGTTTTCCGCCTGATGGTGTGCGTGCTCGAGCACTCGACAGGCGCATGCGCTCGCTCTTGGCTGAGAGCATCGAGCACATCCACGAGCGTGGTGCCGAGGTCCTCGACGTCGACTTCGCGCCCGTCCTGCGAGTGGCGAGCGGACTCCGCGCCGGCCACCGCTATGCCCCCGCCGTCTTCGGCCTCTACAAGGAGGCCATCGAGGCGATCGCGGATGAAGACCTGCCTGCGGCGAGCGACCGGCTGCAGCGGTTCGGAGCGGAGCGGCCGCTCGAGAGCACGCCGGAGATCATCGCCCTCGGCGACGAGGCACTCGCGGCCCATCGAGCGTTGCTGGTCGCCGAACTCGGTCTTGAAACCACGCTTGGATGCGGTGTCTGCGATCCCGAGCCGGCAGCCGTCGCCGACTTCACCGCCCGCCTGGCGGCGGCCCGCGGGCTCATGGCGCGGGCGATTCCCGACCTCGCCGCCGAGTTCGATGCCCTGACCACGCAGATCATCCTCGTCGGCAGCGATCCACAGGCGAAGATGCAGTTCGACGGCGGGTCGAGCTACATGCTCTGGGGCGGACTGTTTCTCAACGTCGCCTTCCATCCGAATGAGGTGGCGCTCGTGGAAGTGCTCGCCCACGAGAGTGCGCACATGCTGCTCTTCGGGTACGCGGCCGACGAACCACTCGTGAACAACGACGACGAGCCACGATACCGCTCGCCGCTCCGGGTCGATCCGCGGCCCATGGACGGCATCTACCACGCGACGTACGTGTCGGCCCGGATGCACTGGGCGATGTCACAACTCCTCGCGAGCGGCGTTCTCGACGCGGCCGGACGAGCCCAGGCCGAGGCGGCCCGGGCGGCCGATGCACGAAACTTCGAGGATGGCTACGCCGTGGTCGCCGAGCACGGCGACCTCACGGCCACCGGCGCGGCAGCGATGCAGGCAGCCCGCGGCTATATGGATGCGGTATAACAAGCGTGGTTTCGACCCACCGCCCGGCCGGCGGCATCGCAGGCCCGCGTCAACTCGATGCAAGCCGCCCTCGCCGGCCACACGCAGCCCTTCACCGGCGCCTGGTATGCCGAACACCCCAACGCCTGGCGCTCCACGCATCCAGCTGCCGACTGGTGGGTCGTCGCCGGAGCGGCAGGCCTCGGGACGTGGCTTGGCTATTCCGTCGCCGCATCGAGCGCGACGGCGACCGCCACCACGACTGCCACCACGACCGCCACAGGCACGGCTGCGGCGGCAAGTGCTTCCGCAAC
>CAMAVC010000084.1 GCA_945861585.1 Planctomicrobium piriforme | reverse complement strand
CCTGCTCGAGGTCGGCGATCCAGGCGAGCGTCTCGGCGATGTCGGCGGGCGAGTCGATCACGAACTTGAGCTGGTACGGGGCCGCAGCCATCAGCCCGCGCAGCACGGCGTCGTCGCGCCGCGTCGCCTCGTGCCGGTCGCGCCAGCCGCCGGGCGTGTCGGCCGGCGGGGCCGACGTGGAGAGCTTGGGGCTGATCGACATCAGATCGGCCGGCGCGTCGAGCCACACCGTGCCCGCCGTCTCGATCGTCACGTGCCGGCCGTTCGCGCGCAGCCGGCGGCACAGGTCTGCCACGTCGGCGAAGAGCAGCGGCTCGCCGCCCGTCACGACGACGTGGTGCGGCTCGAGCGCCAGCACCGCGGCGAGCACGTCGGCCACGTCGCGGTCTATGCCTTCGGGCTGCCACGAGGTGAATGGCGTGTCGCACCAGGTGCACCGCAGGTTGCAGCCGCTCGTGCGCACGAACGTGCTCGGGGTGCCGGCGAGCAGCCCTTCTCCCTGGAGCGATGCATAGATCTCGGCGATGCGCATGCGGCCGGCCCTCGTGGCGATCAGGTGGCTCGCGGGTCGACCGCACCGGCGGCGGCGAACCCCGCAGCCCGCAGCCGGCACGAATCGCACGCGCCGCAGGGGCGGCCGGCGGCATCGGGGTCGTAGCAGGAGCTCGTGAGTCCGTAGTCGAGGCCGAGATCGAGGCCGAGCCGGATGATCTCGGCCTTCGAGAGCGTGGCGAGGGGCGCGAGGATCTCGAACGGCCGGCCCTCCACGCCGGCTTTCGTCGCCAGCTGCGCGAGGTGGGTGAAGGCCGCGATGAACTCCGGGCGGCAGTCGGGGTAGCCGCTGTAGTCGATCGCGTTCACGCCGATCACAAGCGCGCCTGCGCCGCGGGTTTCGGCCATCGCCAGCGCGAGCGTTAGAAACACGGTGTTGCGGGCGGGCACGTAGGTGATCGGGATCCCCTGCCCGATCGCCTCGTCGGAGCGGCCCTTGGGCACGGCGATCGCCTGATCGACGAGCGCACTGCCGCCGAACGCGGCGAGATCGACGGGCAGGATCACGTGGTCGGTGATCCCGAGCGTGCCGGCGACGGCTCGGGCGCAGTCCAGCTCGCAGCGATGCCGTTGACCGTAGTCGAGCGAGAGCGCGGAGAGCCGATAGCCTTCGCGGCGGGCCCAGGCGGCGGAGGTGGCCGAGTCGAGCCCGCCGGAGAGCAGCACGACGGCCGCCCGGCCCGCGGTCGGCGGCGTTTCGGGGGCGGCTTTGCCCGGCATCTCTTTCATGGCACACTCACCGTCATCATGAGCACCCACCAGAAGCCAACACGCGAGCAGCTCGAAACGTTCGCCAACCAGTTTCCGGGCCGCGACTACCTGATCGAGATCGTCTGCCCCGAGTTCACGTCGATGTGCCCGAAGACGGGGCAGCCCGACTTCGGCACGCTCACGTTTCGCTACGTCGCCGACAAGCTCTGCGTCGAGCTCAAGAGTCTCAAATTATATCTCCAGGCGTTCCGCAACGAAGGCATCTTCTACGAGAACGTCACCAACCGCATCCTCGACGATCTCGTCGCCGTGCTCCAGCCGCGGCGGATGACGCTCGTCGCCCAGTTCACGCCGCGCGGTGGGATCAGCTCGCGGATCGTCGTCTCGCACCCGTCGGGCGAGCATATGCCCGCCGCCGGCTGATCGTCGCCCCGCCCCGTGTCTCACTCTGTCTGAAAGGCTCCCACCATGGCCCAGCCCGCCCGTGTCCTGCTCTCCGCCCTCGCCGACGAGGCGGCGTTTCACCTCTCGGCCGTGGAGCAGTTCACGGCGCTCGCCGCGCTCGGCCTCGAGTATTACTCCCTGCGGCACATCGACGTGGGCAAGGGCGTGAAGAACGTGATGAAGCTCACGCTTCCGGAGATCCAGAAGCTTCGGCACCTCGAGGACGAATACGGCCTCAACGTGGCCTCGATCGCCTCGCCGATCGGCAAGGTGAAGCTCGTCGACAAGCCCGACGGCACGAAGAACGTGTACGCGCCGTTCAAGCAGTATCTCGCCAAGGACGTTGCCCGGGCCTGCGAGCTTGCGCATGCCTTCGAGACGAAGCTCATCCGCGGTTTCTCGTTCTATCCGCCGAAGGGGGCGAAGCCGGAGGCGTTTCTCGAGGAGGCGGCCGACCGGCTCGGGCAGATCGCCGAGGCCTGCCACCGCTCCGATCTGACGTTTGGTCTCGAGGTGGAGGCCAATCTCGTGGGGCAGACGGGCGCCCTCCTCGCCGAGCTCCACCGCCGCGTGAACCACCCCGCCCTCGTGCTCGTGTTCGACGCGGCCAACCTCACCGTGCAGGGCTTTTCGACCGCCGAGGTGTATCGCGAGTGGGAGGCGATGAAGCCCGGGCTCGGCTGGGTGCACATCAAGGATTACCGCAAGGTGTCGGGCAAGGCCCGTGGCAAGCACGTTGACGAACACATGCTCGCGAACTTCGTGCCCGCCGACATCGGCGCGGGCGGCCACGACAAGATCCTCGCCGACCTGAAGACGATGCTGCCGAGCCTCTCGAAGAAGCTCGAGCGGCGCGGCATCCCGGGCGTGTTCCTCGATCTCGAGCCGCACGTGCGCGGCGGGGGCCAGTTTGGCGGCACGAGCGGCCCCGACGGCATGGGGATCGCACTGCGGAGCCTGTGCCGCGTCCTCGACCAGGTGAAGGTCGCCTATCATCTCAGGGATTTCGACGATCTCCTCGCGGCCCGTGGCCTGTAAGCGGCGGAGCGTATGAGCGACGAAGCCGAGCGGACCGAGCCGGGCAGCTATTTCGTCGCCAACTACCCGCCGTTTGCGCGGTGGCATGCCGAGGCGGTGCCCGACGTGCTGGCTGCATTCTCTGCCGCGCCCACGTCGGCCCCGCTCGGCCTCTACCTGCACGTGCCCTTCTGCCGGAAGCGGTGCAAGTTCTGCTACTTCCGCGTCTATACCGACGTCGCCGCGCACGACGTGGAGCGGTATTCGCAGGCGCTCGGCCGTGAGGCGGAGCTGGCGGCAGCCCAGCCGGCGGTCGCGGGCCGCACGCTCAAGTATGTGTACTTCGGTGGGGGCACGCCGTCGTTTCTCTCCGTGAAGCAGCTTGAGCGCCTCGTGGAGCGGGTTCATAAAAGCTTCGGCTGGGGCGCCGCCGAGGAGGTGACGTTCGAGTGCGAGCCGGGCACGCTCTCCGAGGCAAAGGTGCGGGCGCTCAAGGATCTGGGGATGACCCGGATCTCACTCGGGGTCGAGAACTTCGACGATGCGATTCTGGAGGCGAACGGCCGGGCGCATCTGTCGGCCGAGATCGAGCGGGCGTGGGGCTGGATCAAGGCTGCAGGGTTTCCGAACACGAACGTCGATCTGATCGCCGGCATGGTGGGCGAGACCGACGCCTCGTGGCAGCGGACCGTGGAGAAGACGCTCACACTCGAGCCCGATAGTCTGACGATCTATCAGATGGAGCTCCCGCCCAACACCGTGTTCGTGCACGATGCCAAGGAGACCGGATCTGCGACGGCCGTCGCCGACTGGCCCACGAAGCGCCGCTGGGTGAACGAAGCCTTCGATCTCTTTCTCGCGCACGGCTACGCGATCTCGAGCGGCTACACGCTCGTGCGCGATCCCGCGCGGGTGCACTTTCGCTATCGCGACATGCTCTGGGAAGGCAGCGACCTCGTGGCGCTCGGCGTAGCGAGCTTCGGGCATCTCTCCGGCGTCCACTATCAGAATGCGACCCACTGGGACGACTACCTCGGCGCCGTCGAGGCCGGGAGGCTGCCGATCGCCCGCGGGCTCGTGCCGTCGCCGCGGGAACTCTTGCTGCGGGAGGTCGTGCTCGGGCTCAAGCGTGGCAGCCTCGACGTCGGCAGGCTGGCCACGAAGTACGGCATCGACCCGCTCGTGGAGTGGGGGGCGGTGTGGGAGTCGCTCGCGGCCGACGGCTGGCTCGAGGCCGTCCGCCCGCGGCCTGTCCTCACGCGGGCCGGCCTGCTTCGCGTCGACGCCCTCCTCCACCGATTTTTCGAGTGACAACGGGGCATGGTTTCGTCCACAATTCCCTCGCTCGTCTCCAAGTCTCCGCCCGTGGGCCTACACTATGGGCTCTGGAGACACTCCGCGTGGCATCGACCCAGGCAGCTTTGAACCCGGCATCGTTCGATCAATCTGGCCATCCTTCGGCTGCCGCGACGCCTGTCGCTCGGCCGGGCTTGTCATGCCCACCGTCGCGGCAGACGCGCGACCGGCTGCGGGCGCTGGCCTCCGACCTCGTGAGCTCGTGGCGAGCGGGCGTCATGCCATCGTCCGCGAAGACGGCGGCCGGTCTCCGCCGAGAGGCAGAGACCCTCGTTGCCCGGGCGGGAGGCCTGCCCGAACTCGTGGGGTGGACGATGGTCACGATCGTCTCCGAGTATTGGCGTGAGCGGCTCGCCGCCGGCGCGAGTGGCCGTCGCTTGCTGCTGTTGCCCGACTGTCCGGCGGCCCCGGCTGCGGCCGACGGCGGCAACGCGCCGAAGGTCTGCGGGCCGTCGTGCTCGATCGGCACGATCTGGTCGGCGGCCCGGGAGAGCGGCTGGGTCGTCGAGTCGACGGAGCGGGCCGTGCCCGCCATCGGCGCCCTGCTCACCGGCCAATACGACGGCATTCTGGGCGTGGCAAAGTTGTCGCATCTCGAAAAAGCCTTCGCGATGCTGCCTGCCTTCTCGCTGCCGATCGCCGCGGTGCCGTACGACGTGGCCGCGGCCGCCGGGGCGAGCGGCAGATCGTGCAGCGAAATTCAGGCGGCGTCGGCCGTCGACGTGGAGTGGGTGCTGGGGCTGCTCGGCGTCGCCGGCGGTTGCGCGGCCCCGGTCGGCGACTATCTGCCGCTCTTGCGCGAGGCAGCCGAGATGTTTTCGGGCCCGGCGCTCGCCGATCTGGCCGAGCGGTGTGGCAGCCCGGGCGCCTTCGGCCCGGCGTCCGCGCCGGGCTCCGGTGCCTGGCAGCCGCTCGATGCCACGGCGGCGATGTCGGGCGAATATCTCACCAGAGGCGGGAAGTTTCTGCGGCCGTTCATCGCCCTCGCGGCGTTCGACGCCGTGGAGGCTGATCGGTCTGGGGCGGCGCGGCAGTCTGCGGACACGCGCGAGGCCGTGAAGGCAGTGGCCGTCGCGATCGAGATCTTCCACAAGGCGTCGCTGATTCACGACGACATCGAAGACGCCGACACGATGCGGTATGGCCGCCCCACGCTCCATCTCGACCACGGGGTGCCGGCGGCCATCAATGCGGGCGACTACCTGCTCGGGCTCGGCTACAGGATCGTGGCGACGCTCCCCGGGGTCGATGCCGCCACGCAGCGCGACCTCGTGGCCATGCTGGCCGACGCGCATGTGCGGCTGGCCCGCGGCCAAGGTGCCGAACTGTGGTGGCGGGATGCGGCGGACAAGCGGCTCACTCCGGCTGCCGCGCTCGAGATTTATGGCCTCAAGACGTCGCCGGCGTTCGAGGCGGCGGTGGCGATGGGAATCCGGCTGGCAGGCGTGCAGCCCGAGGACGCCGGTGCGGTCGCCCGCTACTCCCTGCATGTCGGCACCGGCTTTCAGGTGCTCAACGATCTCAAAGACTGGTGCGGCGACCTGGAGAATGATCGGCGGGCGGCCGGGGATTTGCTCGGAGGTCGGCCCACCGTGATGTGGGCCCTGGCGCTCGAGCGGCTGTCTGGGGCCGCGATGGATCGGCTGGCCGCGCTGGCCGGCGAGGCCGCCCGCGCCGGCGATCAGGCGCAGGTGACGAAGGCGCTCGCGGAGGCCCGGGCGCTCTATCAGCAGGCCGACGTGTTCGAGAGGGCCGCCGCGATCGTGGAGGAACAACGGCGCCTGGCTGCGGCGGCCGCCGCCACGTGCGGCACGGGGCGGTTGCGTGAGGTGCTCGAGTTTTTGCTCGATCTCGCGGTGCCGGAGCAGGCTGCCGCGCAGTATGGAGGCCTGCCGGACCAGGGGCGGGCTCCGCATGCGGGGCAGTGACCGGGCCAGTGACCGGGGTGGATCCGAGGCCGGGGCTTCGGGCGCCGCCGATGAGGCCCGGGCGCTGCGGCTCGTGAAGCGGTTCTACGAGCCGACCGAGGAGTTTGCCCGGCTGTGCTCCGTGGAAGGCTCAGCGCTGCCGCCGCCATTCGCCGAGCTTCTCGATCACGCCAGCCACATGACGGTGGCGATGGAGCGGTTTTACGGCGGGCCGGTCAGCGTCGCAGTCTTGGCGGTTCACGACGCCAGCGGGGCGGCGGCGGATGGTCGAGACTGGTATGAGCGGGAGATTCTTCTGCGGGCGGCGGATGGGCGGGTGGTGCAGCATGGGATCGTGCGGATCGATCTGGAGAGAGTGTCTGCCGAAGTGGCCGGCCAGATCCGCGCCGGCCAGGTGCCGCTCGGCCGCGTGCTGATCGCGGCCGGAATGCTGCTCGAAGTGCAGCGTGTGGGCCTGCTCCGGGTCGAGAGTGGCCCGCGGTTGCGGGCTGTGCTGGGCGTTGAAGATTCAGGCCCGGGCACGGCGTGCCAGACGTTCGGGCGAGTGGCGGAGATCGCGCTCGATGGCGTGTCTGCGGTCGAGTTGCTCGAAATCGTCGCTCCTGGGCCTTTACCGAAAGTGTTGCCGTAAGGGCGTTTGCGGCGAGCGAGGCGATATTGACTCACTGCGCAAGATGGCTGTAGAGTCAGGTATCGGGCAAGGATGGCAAGCAGGGCAGCGGTCAATCGGAGCTGGATGCTCCGGACGCTTCCCCCCCGAAGCTTGGTTCCTTTCGGACGGCAACAAGGAGGCCTCAATGCAGAAGACCGTGTATACGACTGGCGAAGCCGCCAAGATTTGCAAGGTGAGTCAGCAGACGATCATTCGCTGCTTCGATTCCGGACAGTTGAAGGGATTTCGGGTTCCGGGCAGCCGCTTCCGGCGGATTCCTCGTGACCAACTGTTCCTGTTCATGAGGGACAACGGCATTCCCACCGACGCGCTCGAGAGCGGTCGCCGAAAGATTCTCGTGGTCGACGACGACCAAGATCTCGTCGAACTGATCACCGACGTGCTCGAACGGGACGGCCGGTTCGAGACGCGGAGCGTGAACAACGGCTTCGACGCCGGCATGATGGTCAAGGACTACCGTCCCGACCTGATCGTGCTCGACGTGATGCTGCCCGACATCAACGGCAAGGAAGTCTGCCAGCGGGTGCGGAGCGACTCGACCATGGACGAGGTGCGGATCATCTGCATCTCGGGCATGTGCGAGCCCGACAAGATCGAAGATCTCAAGGCCTCCGGGGCCAACGAGTTCCTCCAGAAGCCGTTCGAGGCCGAGGTGCTCGTCGACCGGATCTGCGGGCTGCTCGACATCGAGTCGGTGGCCGCGGGTTCCTGACGGTCCGCCGGGCTCGTCCCGGCGGGAGATGCTCACGGAGTTTCAAGGTGTCGCAGGATTCTGGTGCGTGGCTCGTGGTTCGTCCGCGGTCGCCCACGCCGGTGTCGTGCGAGCCGGTTGCAATGCCGGTCCCTCGCCAGGCCTGTCTGGGCCTGGCGAGGGCCGTGCTTGCCGACACCGACGATGCCGGCCACTGGCGGATGCTCGTCGGAGATGATGCTGCCGTGGCGGCCTGGCTGGCGACCGTCGATCCTGTCGAGCCGTCGAGCGGCCAGCCCGCGCGCGGCCCGTCGCGGGTGCTGTTGCAGCGCGTGGCTGATGATCTCGTCGTGGGAGCGGCCCCCGTGGGCGTTCAGGTGGCGGCTGCGTCGATGGTGGCGGGGCCGTCGGCCGAGGCGCTCCTGCTCGCGGAAGCGATCGGGCGGATGCAGGCGTTCGCACGGCTCGATGCGCGGTTTGCGGAGTCGCTGCATGCCGCCCGGCTCGAAGCCGCCCGTGAGTTGGCCTACGGGGCCGGGCACGAAATCAACAATCCGCTCGCCAACATCGCCACCCGTGCGCAGTCGCTCCTGCTCGGCGAACAGGATGCCGAACGGAGGCGGCGGCTGGCGACGATCGTCGACCAGTCGTTTCGGGCCCGCGACATGATTGGCGGTCTGATGCTCTTCGCCCGGCCGCCCAAGGCCGTTCCCGGCGACGTCGATGTCGACGAGCTGCTCGCAGCCGTGGTGGAGGCCGTGGCCCCGCTGGCTGGGGCGCGTCGGGTGCGGCTTGAGTCGCGCCGCAGCGTTGCAGCGTTGACTGCGATCGTCGATCGAGGCCAGGTGACGGAAGCCCTGCGGGCGATCGTCACCAATGCCGTGGAGGCAGCCGTGGACGGGGGCAGCGTCGTGATCGCTCCCAGCGCGGTCGCCGGCGATCCCGGATGGTGCGATGTGGAGATCAATGATGACGGTGCCGGAATGGACGACGCGACGATCCGGCGGGCGTTCGACCCCTTTTTTAGCGGCCGCGAGGCCGGCCGCGGCGCGGGGCTCGGGCTGTCGAAGGCGTGGCGGTTTATCGAGGCGAGCGGTGGGAATGTCGTGTTGTCGTCGCGGATGGGGGTCGGAACGACGGTGACCGTACGGCTGCCGCGACAATCGCCCGGCAAGGTTTCTCCAGGCCTCCCTGTTTGACGCGCCCCCGGATTTGCCCTGCGCTGCCCTTGTCGGTGTTTCCGGCTTTCTCTATCCTCCCACCCGGTTGAGTGACGGGCTCACGGTCGAGCCCGGTTCGTTTGGAGCATGGATGCCCCTATGAGCTACGAAGGATCGTCCGTTCAAGGGCGGGCGCGGGTGCCCGCATGGCAGCAGGGCGAAGGTGAACTCGATTCTGGCGTGGGCGCGATTCCCGCGTCGAGCGTGGTGCGGGCCGGAGTGGCCCGTGCCCGTGAACGCCGTGCCGTGGTGCGCGATGTGCTGCAGCTTTCCGACCCGCCGAGCCCGGCGGATTCGGCCGACCGCGAAGCCGAGATCGCCGCCGATGCCGCATGCCGCACGAGCCATTGGCTTGCGGAGCGCCAGTCGATCGACGGCCACTGGCGCGGGCCGCTCGAGGGCGACACGATCCTCGAAAGCGAATACCTGCTGATTCTGGCCTGGGCGGGCCGAACGGCGGATCCGCACGCGCCGGGCGCATGCCGACGGATCCTTGCCGAACAGCTTCCGACGGGCGGCTGGGCCATTCACCCGGGAGGGCCCGTCGATGTGAGTGCGAGCGTGAAGGCGTATCTGGCGCTCAAAATCTTCGGGCACGACCCGCGGAGCGAGCCCCTCACGCGTGCTCGGGGGGCGATTCTGGCCGCAGGCGGACCTTGGGCCGTCAACAGTTTCACGAAGTTCTATCTCGCGCTGCTCGGGCAGGTGCCCTACTCGGCGTGCCCGGCGGTGCCGCCGGAAATGGTGCTTTTGCCGCGCTGGTTTCCCGTGAACCTCGATCGAGTTTCGGCGTGGTCGCGCACGATGATCGTGCCGCTGTCGCTGATGTGGGCCTTCAAGCCGGTGCGCGAGCTGCCGGCAGACCGGGGGATCGTGGAACTGTTTGCCGGGCAGCATCGCGGGCGTTGCCCGCCACCGGCAAGCGTTGGCGATCGCTGGGCGCGGTTCTTCCGCGCCGTCGACAAGGTGGTGAAGGTCTGCGAATCGCTTGGCCTGCGCCCACTCCGCAGCCGGGCCGTGATGGCCTGCCGGCGCTGGATGCTCGAGCGATTTGCCGATAGCGACGGTCTGGGGGCGATCTTTCCGCCGATCGTCTGGAGCATCGTGGCGCTCAAGTCGCTGGGCTGCGAAGACGACTCGCCGGAGGTGCAAGAGTGCTGGCGGCAGCTCGAGCGGCTGGTCGAGCCCCAGCCCGACGGCACCACGCGGCTCGAGCCCTGCCGATCGCCGGTGTGGGACACTGCCATCTGCGTCAGGGCGCTTTCCGATTCGGTGGTGGCCGCCGAAGCGAACGGCACGCCAAGGCATGATCTCGATGCGGCGCGCACCGTCGCGGCCGTCGACTGGCTCCTCGATCGGGAGGTGCTCTCGCCGGGCGACTGGTCCCAGTCGGCCGGGGCGACCACGCCGTCGGGCTGGTGTTTTCAATATGCCAACCGGTTTTATCCCGATGTCGATGACACAGCGATGGTGGTGATCGCCCTGGCCACGTGGCGGACGTCGTTCGGCACGGATCAGGCCCGGAGTGTCGAGGGCTCGCGGCGGCTCGCGCGCGTCGAGGCCGCCATGGCCAGAGCCACTCGCTGGCTCGAAGCGATGCAGAATTCCGACGGCGGCTGGGGAGCCTTCGATCGCGACAACGACTGCGAACTGCTCTGCAAGGTGCCGTTCGCAGACCACAATGCGATGATCGATCCGAGTTCGCCCGACCTCGCCGGCCGCGTGCTCGAGGCGTTCGGCAAACTCGGCCTGCGAATCGGCCATCCGGCGGTGGACCGCGGCGTGGCCTACTTGCGCGGGGCGCAGCGGGCCGACGGTTCGTGGTTCGGCCGCTGGGGCGTGAACTACGTCTATGGCACCTGGCAGGCCATCGAGGGGCTGCGGGCTGTCGGCCTGTCGACGGAGGATCCGGCCGTGTCGTGCGGCGCCGACTGGCTCGCCGGCCATCAGCAGGCGTGCGGGGGCTGGGGCGAGAGCTGTGAGAGCTATGCCGACGAACGGCTCGCTGGAGTGGGCGTGCCGACGCCTTCGCAAACGGCCTGGGCGATTGCCGGACTCGTGGCGGCCGGGCGGGCGCATGGCCGTGAAGCTCGACGCGGCGTGCAGTGGCTCGTGGCGCGGCAGGCCGAAGACGGCGGCTGGGACGAACAAGCGTTCACCGGCACGGGCTTTCCGAAGGTGTTTTATCTCCGCTATCACTACTATCCGATCTACTTCCCGCTCATGTCCCTCGCCCGATGGTCGGTCGCGCGGCGGGCGGGTGCGGAGACCGGCATCGCTCGGGAGCGTGTGGCATGAGTGTTCCCGTCGGGCAAATGATCGCGGTGCTCCGGCACGTGGCCGTGCAGCGGTTGCGCGGCAATCCCCGCTACCCGCTCGTGCTCATGCTGGAGCCGTTGTTTCGCTGCAACCTGGCCTGCGGCGGCTGCGGCAAGATTCAGCACCCTACGGAAATCCTGCGTTCCCACCTCACGCCCGAGCAGTGCTTCAACGCCGTCGACGAGTGTGATGCGCCGGTCGTGTCGATCCCCGGGGGGGAGCCGCTTCTGCATCCGCAGATCGAGCAGATCGTGGCCGGCATCGTGGCCCGGAAGAAGTATCTCTATCTCTGCACGAATGCCCTGAAACTCGAGGAGATGCTTCCGCACTTCGCGCCGTCGCCGTATCTCGCCTTCTCGGTGCATCTCGACGGCCCGCGTGAGGAGCATGACCACGCGGTGTGCCGTGAGGGGGTGTACGACATGGCCGTGTCGGCGATTCGTGCGGCACGCAAGGCCGGGTTTCGCGTCACCACCAACTCCACGCTCTTCTCCGATGCCGACCCGGCCCGCTATCGGCGGTTCTTCGACGAAGTGATGGCCCTGGGTGTCGAGGGAATGATGATCTCGCCCGGGTATTCGTACGCCAAGGCTCCCGATCAGGAGCACTTTCTGCGTCGGCAGCGGAGCCAGTCGCTCTTTCGGCGGATCCTGGCCGACGCGCCGGCCCGCTGGAAGTTCAACCAGTCGCCGGTGTTTCTCGAGTTTCTCAAAGGCGCGTGGGATCTCGAATGCCGTCCGTGGGGCACGCCGACCTACAACCTCTTCGGCTGGCAGAAACCCTGTTATCTGCTCGACGAAGGCCATGCCAAGACCTTCCGTGAACTGATGGAAGAGACCGATTGGGATGCCTATGGGCGGGCCAGTGGCAACGCGAAGTGTCAGGACTGCATGGTGCACTGCGGCTACGAGCCCGCGGCGGTCGAGGCGACGTTTGGATCCCTTGGCGGGTTGCTGGCGACGGCCCGGCTGATGTTTTTGGGGCCGCCGCGACGCAAGCAGGCCGAGGTTCCGCCGCCCTCCCCTGCCCCGGCGCTCCGGGTTCAGTCGAACGGCCTGCCTGCACTGCCGGTGATCGATCGGGTTGCGTAGCCGGCCGTCAGCCGCGCACGATGCGGACCGCTTCGAGGGCCGCCCCCCGCGCGCCGGCGGTGTCGCCGTTGGGGATCACGTGCAGGCGGATGCCCTCCTGCTCGGCCCGCTGGGGAGGCATGCCGGCCCGAACCTCGTCGAGAAACCAGCGTTGGAACTCCGGCGACGCCTCGAGGGCGCCACCGCCGACGATGAGCGCGTCGGGATCGAACACGTTGATCATCTCGTCGAAGAAGAGTGCCAGTGCCCGCGCCTGCACCTGGAAGATGGCACGGCACATGGCATCGCCCGTGACGGCGAGGCCGCGCACCTGCTTCGCTGCTTCTGACGGCTCGAGATCGGCCAGCGCGTGGCCTGGATGCTTGGTCAGGAAAAAGGGCAGGAGTGTGCGGCGGATGGCCGTGAGCGAGCAGAGCGATTCGAGGTCGCCGGTGCGGCCGCAGTTGCATTGGGGCGTGAGTCCCTCGATGCCTGAAATCGCCTGCCAGGGGATGAGCACGTGCCCGAGTTCTCCACCAAAGCCGTTGCGGCCCGTGACCACGTGCCCGGCGGCGATCACGCCACCTCCCAGACCCGTGCCGATGATTGCCGACACGCTCGTGGCCCGGTTGTCGGAGCCGAAGATCGACACGTGCCCCCAGAGGGCGGCAGCGTTGCCATCGTTGAGATACACCACCGGCTTGTTGAGCTTTTGCTCCACGCCGCCGCGGATGTCGAAGCCGGCCCAGGCGGGATGCACGAAGTTCGTCGATCCCCGGCGGCTCAACACGCCGGCCGCCGTTGCCGGCCCCGGGGTGTCGAGCCCGATGGCGACGACGTGCGCGAGGTCGATGCCGGCCCGATCCGCCGCCATGGCGAGCCCGTCGGCGATCTGGGCGAGGCACACATCGGGGCCGTCCACGCTGCGGGCGGGGTGTTCGCACAGGCCGTCGAGGCGGAAGTGCCCTGTTTCGTCGAGAAACGTGTAGTTGATCGCCGTGCCGCCGAGATCGATCCCTGCGACCAGTCGCATCGCCATCATGACAAACCCCCGGACAACTTCAGGACAACTCTTCAGGACGGAGCGGATGCAGCGTGTTCGAGCAGGCCCTTGCGGACGCGGCTCGTGATCGTGTGCAGCCCGCGGGCCCGCATCATGCCGAGCACATCGGCAAGACCCATGCGTTCCAAGATGTCGTCACCGAGCGCCGCTGCCTCGGCGAGCGGCCGGCCGGCGACTGCTTCGGCGAGAATCGCCACGAAGCCCTTCACGGTGGGGGCTTCGGGAGCCACCTCGGCGACGAGTCGTGCCTTGCCGTCGTCGTCGGCTTCCATCCAGAGAAAGACCGGCGTCTGGCACTCGTGCACCCGGCGGTCTTCGGCAGCCTTGCGGGCCTGATATTCGGCCGTCAGCGGCGGAAGGCCCTTCGCAAAATCGACCAGTAGCTGGAGTTTTTCGCGGCCATCGAGGTCGGCAAACTCTGCGATGACCGAGTCGAGGCGTTCTTGCACGCTGGGCATGGGCGCCGTCGATTCAGGCGGAAACGGCCGCGATCGGGCCCGGCTCGGGCCCCTTCGCGATCGGCACGCGGACGCAGTTGCCCCACTCGAGCCACGAGCCGTCGTAGTTTTTCACATTGCCGAAGCCGAGCAGGTAGGTCAGCACGAACCATGTCAGGCTCGACCGCTCGCCGATCCGGCAGTAGGCGATCGTCGGCGACCGCCGCTTCATCTTCAGCTCCTTGATGTAGAGCTTTTCGAGTTCTTTCACCGATTTGAAGGTGCCGTCGTCGTTGCAGTTCATGGGCCAGGGCACGTTGACGGCCCCGGGCACGTGACCGCCGCGGCAGGCGCCCTCGTTCGGGTAGTCGGGCATATGCATCCGCTCGCCGCGGTATTCCTCGGGGCTCCGCACATCGAGAAGTTGCTTGCCGGCCTTGCAGTGCTTGAGCACTTCGTCGCGCAGGGCCCGAATCGAGCCGTCCTGCTCGGACGCGGTGTAATGCGCCCGAGGATAGCTCACTCGCTCGCTCGACCACGGGCGGCCGTCGAGTTCCCATTTCTTGCGACCGCCATTCATGATCCGACAGTCTTTGTGGCCGTAGAGCTTGAACACCCAGAAGGCGTAGCAGGCCCACCAGTTGCTCTTGTCGCCGTAGAACACGACCGTCGTGTCGTTGGAGATGCCACGCTCGGCACAGAGTTTTTCGAAGGCGGCCTTGTCGATGTAGTCGCGGCAGAGGGCGTCCTGGAGATCGGTGATCCAGTCGATTTCCACCGCCCCGGGGACGTGCCCCTGCACGTAGAGCGCCCGATCCTCGTCGGATTCGACGATGCGCACCGTTGGATCGTGCAAATGTCCTGCCACCCATTCGGTGGAAACCAGCACGTCGGGATGGGCGTACTCAGCCATGGCGAGCGGCTCCTGTATACTCGTCTCAAGTCGCGTTCAGCGGAATCGTAGACCACGCAGGCATCCCGTGCAACGAGGTGCCGCGGCGTCCGATGCGGGATTGCTTCCCGTCTTCGCCCGCTCGACGGACATGTGTTTCTGTTCCGCGCACGGAGTGCAATGCATCGCATGGGTCCCGCCTTCATCTATCAGATCACCGAGCTCAACAAGAAGTTCGGCCAGCGAGAACTCCTCAAGAACATCAATCTCGCGTTTTATCCCGGCGCGAAGATCGGGCTGCTCGGCCGCAACGGCGCCGGCAAGAGCACGCTCATGAAGATCATGGCGGGCATCGACAAGGAGTATGACGGCGAGACGCGTCTGGCCGACGGCTACACCGCGGGCTATCTGGAGCAGGAGCCGAAGCTCGATCCGACGAAGACGGTGTTCGAAAATGTGATGGACGCGGTGGACCACTCCCGGGCGGTGCTGCGGCGGTTCGAGGAGATCAACGCTCGGCTCGGAGAGCCGCTCGACGACAAGGAGATGGAGAAGCTGCTTGCCGAGCAGGCGACGGTGCAGGACGAGATCGACGCCAAGAACCTCTGGGATCTCGATCGGCAGGTGGAGATCGCGATGGACGCGATGAACCTTCCGCCGGGCGACTGGTCCGTGGCGAATCTCTCGGGCGGCGAGCGGCGGCGCGTGGCGCTCTGCAAGCTGCTCTTGGAGAAGCCCGATCTGCTGCTGCTCGACGAGCCGACGAATCATCTCGATGCAGAAAGTGTCGATTGGCTCGAGCGACATCTTGCCGAGTACACGGGCACCGTGGTGGCCGTGACGCACGACCGCTACTTCCTCGACAACGTGGCCAAGTGGATTCTCGAGGTGGACCACGGCCGCGGCATCCCCTTCGAAGGCAACTACACGTCGTGGCTCGAGCAGAAGAAGGCCCGCCTAGAGATGGAGGAGAAGCAGGCGAGCACTCGGCAGAAAACGCTCGATAAGGAGCTCGAGTGGATTCGGATGAGCCCCAAGGCCCGGCAGGCCAAGAGCAAGGCCCGTGTTTCGGCCTATGAGAAACTTGCCGCCGAGCAGGCTGCGGCCCGCGATTCGGAGATCGAGATCTTCATTCCGGCGAGCCGGTCGCTCGGCGACCAGGTGATCGACGTCGACAACATCTCGAAGGCGTTTGGCGACAAAGTGCTCTTCGAGAACCTGTCGTTCAAGCTGCCACCGGGTGGCATCGTGGGCATCATCGGCCCGAACGGCGCCGGCAAGACGACGCTCTTCCGGATGCTCGTGGGCCAAGAGAAGCCCGACACCGGCACGATCAAGGTGGGCGCGACCGTCGACATCGGCTACGTGGACCAGAATCGCGACGCGCTTGATCCGAACAAGAGCGTGTTCGAGGAAATCTCGGGTGGCCACGACACGATCGAGCTCGGCAAGCGCACGGTCAATGCCCGCAGCTACGTGGCGAAGTTCAACTTCATGGGGCCCGACCAGCAGAAGAAGGTGGGCACGCTTTCAGGCGGTGAACGCAATCGCGTGCACCTGGCGAAGCTGCTCCGTGGCGGAGCCAACCTGCTGTTGCTCGACGAGCCGACGAACGATCTCGACGTCGACACGCTGCGATCGCTCGAGGAGGGCATTTCGAGCTTCGCTGGCAGCGTGGTGGTGATCACGCACGACCGCTGGTTCCTCGATCGGCTGGCCACGCACATCATCGCCTTCGAAGGGGATGGCTACGTGCACGTCTGCGAGGGCAACTTCGAGGTCTACGAGCGGAGCCGCAAGGAGCGGCTGGGCGTGGGCGCCGACGAACCGC
>CAMAVC010000083.1 GCA_945861585.1 Planctomicrobium piriforme | reverse complement strand
AAAACAGTGGTCAAGCGGCGCGTCATCCGCCGCGTGGTGCCAAAAAAGACGGAAGAGCCCGCGGCCTCCGACGGGCAGGAGCCGAAGCAGGACGCTGCCCCCGACCCCGCCGCTCCCGCGGCAGCCAACTGATCATCCGAGCCCCGTCTCCGGTCACTGGGCCGCGTCGTCCGCTTCCTCTTCGTTGCTGGCTGCACGTTCCTCGATCGCCCGCGCTCGTGCCTTGATCTCCGCGGCGAGATCCGCTTGGCCCATCGCTGCATGGGCTGCAGCCAACATCAGGAGATCGTCGGCCACCTCCACGTGGCCGGAGCCGTAGATCGATTCGTCGATCGCCACGACCTGCTGAAACAGCCTGAGAGCGGTCGCGGGCTGCTTCTCGTCGAGCGCAATCTGCCCGAGGCGATGCAGGCACACACCCACCGCGGCATTCGGGGCTTTGTCGGCGGCTCGATAGATCGCGAGTGCGTCAGTGAGCAGTTGCTTGGCGTCTGCGGTGCGCCGCTGCATCCGGGCGGCGGCGGCGAGATCGACCATCAGGCCCGCAGCCCGCGGGCTCCGGTCTCCGCTGCGGCGTCGTGCGATCTCGAGCGCCTTCACGAGCAGGGCCTCGGCCTCGGCCGGCTGCTCGGCAGCGAGCTTGCACTGGGCCAACCGCTGCATCGCCTTGACGGTCACATCGTGCTCCGGCCCGAGGTGCCGCTCCCAGATTGCCAGCGCGCGGGTGCGGAAGTCGGCTGCAGCGGCCGGATTCACCGGCTCCTCGACATCGGCCATCCGTTCGAGCGTGAGGGCCATCGAAGGATGCATCGCGCCCTGTGTCTGCAGCCGCACGCCGATCGCCTTGTCGAGTAGCTCGATGGCCTCGGCTCGGTCGCCGTCGCGCTGCTCGATGTCGGCCAGCCGTTCGTAGATATCGGCCATCGTGGCATGTTCACGGCCGAACGTCCGCTGGCGGATGGCGAGAGCCTGCCGCAGGAGATCCCTGGATGCCGTGGCCTTTCCGCGCTGCATCGACACGTCGGCGAGCTTCTCGATCGTCTCGGCGGTCGTCAGGTTGAACGTGCCGAGCACCTTGACGTCGATGGCGAGCACCTGCCGGAGGTAGGTGCGGGCCTCGTCGTAGCGGCCCTGCCGCTCCACGACGCGGGCCAGATTGAAGAGATCGACGGCGGTTTCCGGATGCTCGGCCCCGAAGGCTTCTTTATCGGCCTCGACCGCCAATTTGAAAAATTTCTCGGCATTCTCGAGGTCGAAGGCCTCATCGTAGGCATGTGCCAATTCGTGGAGCGTGAGCGCCTTCCGCACCGGGTCGCCCTCCTCTGCGGCGAGAATGGCCGCCGCTTTTTCGAGGAGGCCGGTCCCCTCGTCGCGGCGGGCGGTCCCGATCGTGCAGCGGGCGAGCCGCACAAGGTCGGAGGCCACCTCGCAGTGCTCGCCGCCGAGGGCCTGCGTGTCGATGGCCAGCGCCCGTTGGTAGGCCCGTTCGGCGCCCGCCCGATCGCCGGCCGCAAGGAGCGTGTCGCCGAGATGGGCATGCGCGACGGCCACGGCGGGATGCGCCGGCCCGAAGGCCTTCGACTGGATCGCCACCACGCGCTCCCGGATCGGGGTGGCGGCGACGTGGTTGGCGGCTTCATCGAGAAGATTTGCCCGGAGTTCGAGCGTCCGGGCGACCGATGGGTGATCGGGGCCTGCCGTCGCCACGCGGGCATCGACCACGCGGTCGATGAGCCCCGCAGCCTCGTCGCGGCTGCCCATCTCCGCCCGCATCGAGGCGAGGGTTTCGAGCGCCTTGAGCGTAACGGCATGCCGTGGCCCGAGGCTCGACTCCCACGCCTCCACCGCCTCTGCCTGCCGCTCGGCGGCGTCGGGCAGATAGCCGCGGCCGCGGAGCGCCTCGGCGAAGAGCGTGAGCGAATTGGCGAGCCGGGCTTTCGAATCGCCGGGCGCGGAGCGGCGGAGCGACACGGCTCTCCGGGCAGCGGCCTCACCCTCGATGAATCGGCGGGCGGAAATCTCGATCGCCGCCGAGAGATCGATCGCATCGGCCAGTTTCGCCCCCGGATCGCCCTCGGCCTGTTCGCGGGCGCCGATCACCTTGGCGACCAGTTTCCGGGCATCCGGCAGCCTGCCGACCTGGAAATAGGCGCGGGCCACCTGCTCCCGGGCGTCGGTGGCGGCGGGGCTCTTGTCGCCCCAGTCCTTCACGGCGGTCGCCAAGGCCACCTCGGCGTCGGCGACGGACGTCGCAGCGTCCGGCGTTCTGGCTTCCGGCGGTTCAGCCGCAATGGCCAGCCCGGCCTGGACCAACACGGCGACCGCGAGGCTGAGGATTTGCCGCGGCATCGTGCTCGACGTAGCGAATCCTGGCATGGCTGAACGAGGAGGAGGGGCAGCGGATGAACGTTTCGGAATATACAGGGCTTTTTCCAATTCTGCCCGTTTGTGGCCCCGGTTTTTGGGGCGTAATGAGACGCTCAACCGTAGCATTATGAGCGTATCCGGCTTCACGTTTTCCTCACAAAAGCAAGCGGTCCAGCGACTGATATTCTCGACGTATGGTCCACAGTGCCGCGAAGAATCCGTCGGGTCGTGTCGGAAACGCTCCCGCATTTGCAGCCGCGGGTGCCATCTGTGCCGCGATCTGGCTGGCCTACGCCGGCGGGCTCGCCGCGCCCTTCATCATGGACGATGCGTCGAGCATCACGGCCAACAGGTCGATCCGCTCGCTTTGGCCGCTCTGGCCCGTGCTCGTCTACGAGCATGGTGAGGGGCGGACGATCGACGGCCGGCCGCTCTTGAATCTCTCGCTGGCCGTCAATCGAGCGGTGACGGGCACGTCGCCCATCGGCTTCCGCGTGGTGAACATTCTCATTCACTGCGGCAACGCGATCCTGCTCATGGCCTTGGCCAGGCTGTTGCTCGCGCAGCCGGCGGTGCCGGCGGCCGTCCGGGGACGAGCAGGGCCGATCGCGTTCGCGGCGGCGGTCCTCTGGGCGGTGCATCCGCTCGGGACCGGTGCGGTGACGTATGTCGTGCAGCGGGCCGAGTCGCGTGGGGCATTCATGATCCTCGCGACGGGGTTCGTGGCAGTGCGGGGGATGCTCGCTGCTGACGCCGGCAGCAAGACGTGGGGCTTGCCGGTCGTCGCAATCCTCTCCGCCCTCGCAGGCACGGCGAAGGAGACGAGCGTGGCGATTCCGTTCGTCACGCTGCTCATCGACCGGGCCCTGCTTTCGGGCTCGTGGCGTGGCACGCGCTGCCATTGGCCGTGGCACCTCGCGGCGGCAGCCTCGTGGCCGAGCGTCGCTCTCATGCTCACGGCGCTCGGCGGCCGCGGCTCATCGGCGGGGCTCGACTCGGCCTCCCCCTGGCTCTATCTACTCACGCAAGCCCGGGCGATCTGGCTTTATCTCGCCCGGATCGCGTGGCCGCAGGGACTCATCTTCGACTACGGCGATTTTCTCTCGTCTGGGCTGGCCGAGTCGGGGGGCTGGCTTCTGCTCACGGCGGCGGTGTTTGCCGGCGTGGTGTACGGCTACGCGAAATTCCCGATCACGTTTCTCGGCCCCCTGCTCTTCTTTGTGCTCCTCGGGCCAACGTCTTCGGTGATCCCCGTCAAGACGCAGACGATCGCGGAGCATCGGGCGTATCTCGCGAGCGCCTGCCTGATCGTACCGGCCATTACGGCCGCGTGGCTCGTCGCCCGGGAGCGGCTCTCGCTCTCACCGCGGTTCTGCGGCCTGGCTGCAACCGCGGTCGCCCTCGCGATTGGCCTCTCGACGGCGGCCCGCAACCGCGAGTTCGTCGAGCCGGAGATCCTCTGGCGCAAGGCCCTTGCGGCCGAGCCGCGAAACGAGCGGGCGATGATCAACCTCGCAGCCCAGTTGATCGCGAAGAAAGATTCCGTGTCGCTCGCCGATGCGGAGAGGCTATTGGCCCAGGTGGCGGAAACGGGCCGCTATCCGAAGGTTTACAACGTCAACGTCAGTTCACTCGCCAAGGCGCAAGGCCGATACTCGGAAGCACTCACGGCGCTCGACGCCATACTCAAACTCACGCCCGACGAGCCGGCCACGCTCGCCGACCGCGGCTACGTCCTCTGGAAGCTCGGCGGGTTGCCAGAGGCTCTCACCTCGCTCGATCAGGCTCTCGCCCTCGACGACCAGATCGCTCCCGCCTGGCTCAATCGCGGCAATGTCCTCCTCGACCTCGACCGGCGGGAGGAGGCCGAGCGATCATTCGCTCGATCCGTCGACGTCGATCCAAAGTATGCCAAGGGCTGGGACCATCTGGGCGTCGCCCGGCAAGACCGCGGCGACCGGCCTGCCGCCATCGCCGCGTTCAATCAGGCGGTCGCCTGCGATCCGAAGGACGCCGAGGCGGTCTACAACCGCGGCCGGCTGCATGCTGAAATGGGCAGAGCGAACTCGGCCATCGCCGACTTTACGGCCGCTCTGCGCATCGATCCCACCCTGCGCAATGCTTATTACAATCGAGCGGTCCTCCTGATCCGCGCCGGCCGCACGTCCGAAGCCCGGGCCGACATCGAAGCGTTCGTCCGCCTCGGCGGGAGCCCTCCGCCGGCGGTGCTCGCCCTCGTCGGCCTCTCCACCAAACCATGAATCGGCAGCCCTGAAGCACACGCCATGCACGGCCTGAAGACCGACCAGCCCTCCGTCGTCATCTGCATTCCCGTCTTCAACGACGCGAAGAGCGCCGCGCTCCTGCTCGACAAACTCGACGCCGTCGCCGCTTCGCTCCCCTATGACTTCGCCGTGGTGTTCGTGGACGACGGCTCCCGCCACGAGGAGTGCGCGGCCCTCCCCGGCCCGACGCCACACATCCCCGCCGTCGAAGTCCTCCGGCTGCGCCGCAACCTCGGCCACCAGCGGGCGATCGCGATCGGCTTGTCGTTCATCGCCGCCGAGACCGATGCCGACTACGTGGTCGTGATGGACGGTGACGGCGAAGACTGCCCGTCGTCGCTGCCCAAGCTGCTCGCGGCGGTGGTCGAGGGCTCGCCCCACGCGGCCGTGTTCGCCGAGCGGCTCAAGCGGCACGACGGGGCCGGATTCATGGTCGGCTACCGGACGTTTCGCCTCCTGCACAAGATCTTCGTCGGCCGCGACGTGAAGGTGGGCAACTTCAGCGTCCTGCCGCGGCCGGTGCTCGAGCGGGTCGTGGGCGTGTCCGAGATCTGGAATCATTATGCCGCCGGCGTGTTCCACGCCCGGATTCCGGTCGTGCAGGTGCCGATCGCCCGCGGCCGCCGGCTCGCTGGCGAGTCCAAGATGAATCTGCCGTCGCTCGTGATGCACGGCATCTGTGCGCTGTCGGTGTGGAGCGACGTGATCGTGTCGCGGTTGTTCGTGGTCGTCGCCGGGCTGATGGCGGCGGTCGTGGCTGGGCTCGCCGCCGTGATCGCCACTCGGCTTTTGACAACCGCGGCCATCCCCGGCTGGGCGACGTTCACAGCAGGCATGCTCGTGATCGGCGGCCTGCTGCTCGGGATCGTGAGCCTACTTTTGGCAGTGTTCGTCCTCGGCAACCGCAGCGCCGCGAACTTCCTGCCCCACCGCGACTGGCGGGATTACGTGCTGCCAGAAGATCGCGCCGCCGTCGCAGGCCGCACTCCGCTGGCCACGGAGTGATCGATGGCAGCCCGAACCGCGAGTGAGTCTGAGCAAGTCCCAGGCTTGCCTCGGCACCTCTGGATTGTGGCGGCCGTCATCGCCCTTCTCGCCGCCCATTACGCGCTTGCCTACACCGCCACGTTTGGGGCATGCACCACGTTTGACGAGCCGCTTCACATGGTGGCCGGCGTCGCCTACTGGACGCTCGATGACTACCGGCTCCAGCCCGAAAACGGCAACCTCCCGCAGCGATGGTGCGCGATCCCGCTGCTCTTCATGAACCTGAGCTTTCCATCGCTGGACCAGCCCGTCTGGCGGGAGAGTGAGGCGATTCTGCTCGGGCGGCAATTCCTCTACACCTGCGGCAACGACCCGCAGGCGATGCTCGCCGCCTCCCGGGCAGTGGCTACGGTCTGGTCCACGGCCCTGTGCCTCGTCGTGTTCCTCTGGTCGCGGTCGATCTTTGGCACCTCCGGCGGCCTCGTCTCGCTCACTCTCGCCGCCTTCTGGCCCGCCCTCGTCGCCCACGGGCCGCTGGCCACGAGCGACGCCTGCGGCGCACTCTTCTTCACGCTCGGCGCCTGGTCCCTCTGGGAACTGTTTCAGCGGATCACGCCCGGCACGCTCGCCGCCACGGTGTTCACGCTGGGCCTCGCCCCGATCGCCAAGCATTCGAGCGTGATGCTCGCGCCGCTCGCGCTTGTGTACCTCGCCGTGATCGCCGCCGTCGGCCGGCCGCTCGTCGTCGATCTCGGCCCGTGGAAGACGGTCGCCCACGGCCGCGGGCAGCGGACCGCCCTTGCATTCGGGTCGCTGCTCATCCCGCTCGCCGCCGCCGTGTTTTTCATTTGGGCATCGTGCGGGTTTCGGTACGACGCCGCCGGGCCTGGCTGCGGTCCGCTCGAGTATCGTCGCTACACAACGCTTGACTCCTGCAACGAGCACGCCGGCGGCATCGGCCGACTGTGCGATCTCCTCGCCGCCTGGCGGCTCCTGCCCGAGGGCTGGATCTACGGGTTGAGTTACGTCGGCGCGACGGTGCGGATTCGCAACGCCTTCGCCATCGGCCAGTATTCGATCGACGGCTGGTGGTGGTATTTCCCGCTCTGCTTCGCTATCAAAAACACGCTCCCCTCGCTCGTGCTGTCGCTGTGGGGCGTGGGCGGCGCGTGCCGCGGCCTGATCCCGAGCCTTGTCCGGCGGCTGCGGCCGAGTCCCACGGCCTACGCCAGTCTCGCGCCCCTCGGCATCCTGGTCGTCCTCTGGCCGACGTTCCTCACGAGCCACCTGAATATCGGCGAACGCCATCTGTTGCCGTCGTACCCGCCGCTCATGGTGCTGGCCGGCGGAGCCCTTGCCGTGGGTTCGTCGGTGTGGGTCTGGCGGGCCGTCGTCGTTCTGCTCGCCCTCCACGCTGGCGATGTCGTAAGCCGCTGGCCCTCCACTCTCTCCTATTTCAATCAGATCGTGCCCCGCGGCCGCGAGTATCAATGGCTCGTGGACTCGAATCTCGACTGGGGCCAGGATGCTCTCCGATTACGTGCTTGGCTTGACCATCATGGGAAGCCCGACATCCCCTACTACGTGTGTTACTTCGGGAGTTCGTACGAAGGGTTGGTAGCCGACAACGATCGGATTCTGGGCATCGCTCCTGGACCCGGTCAGCCGCAGATCCTCGAGCCCGGGCTCTACTGCGTGAGCGCGACGTCGCTCGCTGCGGTGTACGACGAGCCCCTCGGACCGTGGTGTGAAAAGTTCGAGGCCACCTATCAGCGGTCTCGCGAATTTGTCGAGTCGCTGGCGACCGAGCCCGGCGACGCCGCCTCGGCCGAGGTGATCGTCGCGGCCTCGCGGGAGAGCGGCGTTAAAACTTCACCGACCGATGGCATCGGCGAGGCGAGCATCACCGACGCCGCAGTCTATGCGTTCAATATCCTCCAGTCGGGCCGGCTGCGGGCGTTCCTGCGCCATCGCGCTCCCAATGCCGACGTGGGCGGCTCGATCCTGATCTTTTCGCTGTCGGAGGCGGAACTTCAGGCGGCTCTCACGGGGCCGCCGGCCGAACTCCGGCCTGAATGCTGGAACAGCGATCGCGGCGCGGTGATCGCAGCGCTTGTCCGACGCGGCGACGCGCTCCTCGACGATGGCCGATCAGCCGAAGCCATCCCGCTTTTCATCGAGGCCTGCGGCATCGACGCCGTGAACCCGGTTGCCTGGGGCCGCCTGGCGCTCGCCTACGCCGGCAGCGGCCGCGACGAAGATGCCGTGAAGGCCTTTCAACGGGCGATCCGCCTGGCCCCGAAGTCTGCGGAGCCCCTGTACAACCGGGGCAACTTCCACGTCGAACGGGGCCGGATCGCTGCCGGCGTCGCCGACTACGACGCGGCGATTGCCGCCGATCTCGGGTTCCGGCAGGCCTATTTCAACCGTGGCGTCGCGCTGCTGAGAACGGGCAAGCAGGCGGAAGCGATCGCCGATTTTGCCCGGTTTCGTGATCTTGGGGGCGAATTGCCGGCGGTGATCGAGCCCCTTCTCGAGAACGCCGGCCCGGAGCGCAGGCCATGATCGCGATCGGCCAGCGTCGCCGCCGGCTCCATGAACTCTTGATTGTCGCATCGCTGCTGGCCGCGCATCTGGCTCTTGCGTTCACCGCCACGCTCGATGCCACCGCCACCTATGACGAGATCCTGCACATCGCCTCCGGGCTGACCTACTGGCGATCGGGCGACTATCGCTTCCAGCCCGAAAATGGCAACCTGCCCCAGCGCTGGTGCGCGGTGCCAGTGCTTCTCTTGAACCCACGGTTCCCTGAGGACGCCGCCGCCTGGCAGGCTGCCGACGCCATGCGGATCGGTCGTGGGCTGCTCTACCGCTCCGACATCTCGCCGCAACTGATCATGGCGGTGGCTCGCCTCGGCTCCATTGCCTGGTCGCTCGCCCTCTGTCTCGTCGTGTTCCTGTGGTCGCAGTCACTGTTCGGCTTCGGGGGCGGGGTCGTGTCGCTCGCCCTCGCGGCGTTCTGGCCGGCGGTCGTGGCCCACGGCCCGCTGGCCACAAGCGACGTTTGCGGCGCACTCTTTTTCACGCTCGGCGCATGGTCGCTCTGGGAGCTGCTGAATCGGGTGACCAGCCGCACGCTGGCCACCGCGGCCGCCGCGGTCGGACTCGCGGCGATCGCAAAGCACTCGAGCGTCATGCTCGCACCGATCGCTATCGCCTTTTTCATCGTGGTGCTCGTCGCGGGCAGGCCGCTGCCGGTTCGGCTTGGTCGCTGGTCCACGACGGCGACCAGCCTGAAGGCCCGAGCATGGATCGCCATGGTAAGCCTCGCGATTCCGCTGGCCGCGGCTGCCTGCTGCATTTGGGCGTCGTGCGGGTTTCGCTATCTGCCAGTGCCGGGTAACGATGCAGGGCTGAACTATGACTGGTTCGACACGCTCACCGAATGCATCGGCTACGCGGGGGGCATCGGCCTGATCTGCGAGTGGCTTGGTAGTCTGCGATTGCTGCCCGAGGCCTGGCTCTGGGGCATGAGCTACGTCGCCGCCCGCAGCAGCCATCGCTATGCCTTTGCGATCGGCCAGCATTCCGTATTCGGATGGTGGTGGTTTTTTCCGCTCTGTCTCGCGATTAAAAACACGCTGCCCGCCCTCGCCCTCTGCGGCTGGGGCCTCATGCGGCAGGTGGCGGCGATCGCCGCCGGTCTGCGGGCCCGGCTGCCGCTGCGTGGTGAGACTTGGGGCTCGGTGCCGCTCGTGATCATGCTCGCCGTGCTCTGGCCAATCTTTCTGACGAGCCATCTGAACATCGGCGAGCGGCACCTGCTCCCGTCGTATCCGCCGCTCATGATCCTCGCGGGCAGCGTGTGGCGGGCGGCGACCTCCCGCTGGCTCAAGGGCCTTGTCGTGCTATCTATCGGCCTGCATGCCGCGGATGTCGCGAGCCATTGGCCGGCGACGCTCGCTTATTTCAATCAGGTCGTGCCCCGCGGTCGGGCCCATGAGTGGCTCGTCGATTCGAGCCTCGACTGGGGCCAGGATCTCGACCGGCTCGCGCGGTGGGTCGACCGCAACCGGCGGCCGGGCGAGCCGATGTATGTCACCTATTTCGGCGGCGTGCGGCCCGACACCACGCTCGCCGATTTCGAACTGCTCGGTCTGCCGCCAGAGTGGGGTGTTCGGCAGTCGTTTCGGCCAGGCCTGTATTGCGTGAGTGCGACGGCGATCGAGGGCGTGGCCGATCGCCCGCGCGGCCCGTGGTGCCGCACGTTCGAAGATGCCTACCGCACGGCAGGCGAATGGCTTGCGAAGCACGACCGCGACGCCGACGACGCGGCAACGCGGCAGTTGCTCGCCCCACTCACCCGCGATCGCGACGAACTGGGCGTCTTGTCGCTCGGTGAGCCGCCGTCCGACCATGCCCTCGCCGTCGCCGCCTTCAACATCCTCCAGGCCGGCCGGCTCAAGGCGTTCCTGCGGCATCACGCGCCGGAGGCCGTGATTGGCGGCTCGATCCTCGTATTCCGGCTCACCGCCACCGACATCGAGCGGGCCTTGCACGGCCCGCCCGCGGAACTCGCCGCGCAATCGTGGTTCGAGCGGGAGCGCTACGGCACGGCCGACGAACTTGTCCGGCAGGGCCGGCGGCATCTCAATGACGACGAGCCCCATGAAGCCCTCGCAGTCTTTCAGTCGGCGACGAGGCTCTATTCCGGTGACCCGCGGGCCTGGGACGGCCTCGCTGTCGCCTGGGAAACCCTCGGCGACCCCGAGCGGGCGACGCGGGCGGAGCGGCGCCGCGACCGGCTTTGGGCCCGGCAGAACGCCGCGGAGCCTGAGCGATGACCGCCAGCGACATGCCGGCGTGGCTGGCCCGCCACCCGCGGATGATTCTCGCGATCGCCGCCGTGGCGGCGATCACCGCCTACGCTCCGAGCCTGCGTGGCCCGTTCCTCTTCGACGACCTCTCCGAGATCGTAGACAACCCCGCAATCCGCACACTCCTGCCGCCCTGGCGGCCGATGTTCGAGGGGGGTGAGCTGCCTCATCGGCCGATTCCCTATCTCTCATTCGCCGCCAACCATGCATTCGGCCGGGTGCTCGCGGCGGTCGTCGGCACTGCGCCGCTCGATCCGCTGCCGTTTCACCTCGTCAACGTGGCAATTCACCTCCTCAACGGCTGGCTGCTGTATCACGTTGTGAGCATGCTCTTGGCCCGCCGCCGGCCTGACCATATCGGCTCCCTTTCACCTTCGACACTCGCGGCGATCGCGGCTGCCCTCTGGCTCGTACATCCGCTCCAGTCACAGGCGGTGAGTTATCTCTACCAGCGGATCGAACTGCTCGCGGCCTGTTCCGCGCTGGCCACCGCCGCTGCGTTCCTGAAGGCCGCCGCATCCCCGCGTCCGCTGCCCTGGGTCGCCGCGGCCGTCCTGGCCTGCGGCCTCGGCATGGCCTGCAAGGAGTGGGTCGTGGTCGTGCCGATCGTGATCCTGCTCCTCGACCGCGCGTTTCTGGCCGCGTCGTTCCGCGAGGTCATCGCCCGCCGCGGCGGCTGGCACCTCGCCCTCTTCGCCACCTGGCCGATCCTGTTCACCGTCGTGGCCCTCGAGCGGCACCGCTACCCCGAGGCAGGCTTTTCCCCCTGGCAGTCGCTCGTCTATGCCGCCAACCAACCGGTGGTGATCCTCTGGTATCTGTCGCGGCTGGTGATTCCGGTGGGCCTTTCGATCGATCATGGTGCCGTGCTACGGCAGGATCTTCTGGGTCGCGACGCCTGGCTGCTGCTGCCGGCCGTTGGCACCCTGGCTCTCGCAGGCTGGGCCGTGGTGGCGCTGCCGCGGCGACCGGCCGTCGCGTTTTCGATCCTCGCGTTTCTGCTTTTGCTCGCGCCCACGTCAAGCATCCTGCCGGTACAGGACGTCTGCGTGGAGCATCGGATGTATCTTGCCGCGGCGATCCCGATCACCGCGGTGGTCGTCGCGGTCGCTGGCCACACGAAGCTGTTGCTGCCTATCGCAGCCATGGCGGTCGTCGTCCTGGCGACGGTCAGCGCGGCCCGCAACACCGTCTACCGCTCGCCGCTGGCCGCCTGGCACGACGCCGTCGTGAAGAGCGGCGGCAGTTCCCGCTCGCTCTCCCGCTACGGCACCGAGCTCTCGAAGCTCGATCGCCATGATGATGCCATCGCGGCCTGCGCGGCGGCCGTCGAACGCAACCCCGTCAATCCCGTCCCGTATGCAGCGCTTGCCGCCGCCCTGCTCAATGCCGACGAGCCCGAGAGAGCGGCGGCCGCCTGCCGGACTGGCCTGACAATTGCGGGCGACGGCCAAGCGGGGTTCCGTGATCCCGTCATCGACCGGCTCGGCATGTACCTCGGCCTCGCCCTCGATCGGCTCGGAGACCCGCGGGGTGAGACCCTGCTCCGCGCGGCCGTGGAGCAGGTGCCCGAGTCGTTGCCCGCCAAGGAGCATCTGGCCCGGGCGGTCGTGCGGACCGACCCGGAGGCCGCGGCCGTGCTCTGGTCGCAGATCGCCGCCGCCTCACCCAACGACCCCTACGTAGTCTTCAATCTCGGCTCGGTGGTCGCCCGGTTCGATCCCGCGGCGGCAATCGATCTCCTGGGCCGGGCGATCGACCTCGACCCGAGCAATCCCGACGCCCACAACAACCTCGGCAATACATTTCTCACACTCGGCCGTCATGCTGATGCAATGGAAGCCTATCGTCGCTGCCTCGAGCTTTCCCCTGGGCATCCCCAGGCGACAACGAACCTCGAGCTGCTTGGTTCCGAGAACCACTGAGGCAGCATGGCGACATGAACGACGCTGAGCCGGTTATCGTTTCCCACGCCTTGTCGGGCGCGCCCCCATCCCGGCCACCGTCGCCCGTGGGCCTCTCGTGGCTCGAGCCGTGTCTCGTCGCCGCCGCACTCGTCGTCGCCGTGACCTGGCTCTGGCTCTCGTGGTGCATCTTTCCGCTGCGGAGCTGGAACGACATCCGCCTCGCGCCCACGTTCGCCCTGAAGCTCGGGCTCCCGCTCTATCCCGGTGGCGACGGGGCGGCGAGCACGTGGATGTATGGTCCGCTGCCGGTCTGGCTCAACTGGCCGGCCACATGGATGCCGGGCCCGGGAGAGGCCCTCTTTGTCGCGGGCGGGATCAATGCGGGATTTCAGGCAGCAGCGATCCTCGCCGTCTGCCTCGCTTGGCCGACACCTCTCTCTGGTCCAATCTCGCTCGGTGGCCGGCTCCTGGCCGCGGCCGTCACGATCGCGATCTGGCCCTGGGCCAACTGGCAGTTTCTGCAGGCCGACAACTACGCCCTGACCTGCGGGCTGCTTTCGAACCTCGTGCTCGCCCGCGGCCGCGGCGAGGCGCACGCGTGGGGGGCAGCGGCTCTCGCCACTGCGGGGATCATGTGCAAGCAGACGTCGCTCGGCGTGCCGCTGGGGCAGGTGGCCTGGCTTGCGGCCACGGCCGGCACGATCCCAACGCTGCGGCATGTGGGCAGGCTTGCCATCACCGGCTGTGGCTGGCTCGCGCTGCTCCTCGCCAACACCGATCCTGGCCGCGCGTGGTTCACGGCGATCCTCACGCCAGCCCGCCTGCCGTGGGCCAACGATATCTTCGAGCGGTTCATGGATCTTGCGCCCCACTTCGCGGTGCATCTCACGGTTCCCGTCGCGACCTGGCTCTGGCTCGCACGACGGCAGGCCACGGCCGACCTGCTGCTCCCTTCGCTTGTCTGGCTCGTGGCCTGGCTGCCGGGCCTCGCCTCGGCCTTCAAGATCGGCGGCACCCTCAATAACCTGCAGGGTTTTCCGCTCTGGCTCCCGCCCGCGGCCGTCGTCGTGACGGCGACGTTCTCCGGGCTGCCGCGGGGCCGCGTCATTCGGGTGGGGCTGGCGGTCGCCGCGCTCGCGATCCTCGCCGGCCGCATCGCCACGCGGCCGGTCAGAATTTGGCAGCCCCTGATCGTGGCCTACGACGACGCCCGCGAACTCTCCCGGCAGTTCCCCGGCCAGATCTGGTTTCCATGGAATCCGCTCGTCACGGTGTTTTCCGAGGGCCGGCTCTACCAGGTGGAAGATGGGCTCTACGTCCGCAGCCTCGTCGGCAGGCCGGTGCCACACTCAGCGAGTCGTGAGCATCTGCCACCGCGATTCAACGCGATCGCCGTCTCCAATCAGGGCAGCACCTGGGGCATCGCGGAGAAACTTCTGCCCGCGCCGCTCGAAGCGATCGATCTCGGCAATTGGACGCTCTCCCGAGTGCCGGGCGGGCCGGCGATCGTCACGGAGGACGTCGCCCCATGACGCCCTTACGAACCACGTGGCCGAGTGTCCTGTTTTGGTCGATCGTGGCAATCCTGCCGTTCTGGTCTGTTTTCATCTCACACTACGTCCGCGGCCAAGACCTCGCCACGGGGTTCATCCAATACGACCAAGCCTACTACGTCGCCAATGGCCGCGAGATCTTCGAGCGGGGCAACGGCCTCGGCTATTGCAATCCTTACGACACCTCCCCCGACGCGCCGGTGATCTACTATCACTGGCTCCCGTGGCTGTTCGGCCTCGGCGTCTCGGTGCTCGGCATCGACCCCGGCGGATGGTTCCTTGCAGTCGGCATCGCGGCCGGCCTGGCGTTTGCCTTCGGCACGTTTCGGCTGGTAGAGGCGATCCTGCCCTCGCCCCGATTCCTGCCCGGGCTCTTTCTGCTTGCCATGTGGGGAGGCGGGCTGTTCGTGCTCACGGCCTTCGTCTCGAACTGGTTCCTCGAATATCCGCTCTGGTATCAGTTGTTTCGCCACGATCCGTTCGAGGGCTGGTGGTTCCTCTCGTGGGGTCGCAACTCGCTCTTCACGACCGAAGCGACCTACCACGCGCTGGTCGTCTGGGCCTGGCTCGGGGTGGTGCAGGGCCGACCGTGGCAGTCGGTCGGCTTGATCGCGGCGCTTGCCGCCACGCATCCCTTCTCGGGAGCGCAGCATCTGGCGATCCTCGGCCTCTGGCTCACGGTGCGACTGGCGACCGACCGCCGCTGCCTCGGGCCGTGGCTGGCCACCGTCAGCGTGGCCGCGGCGTTTTGCGGCTATTACTTTTTGTTCCTACCGCAGTTCGAGGCACACCGCAGAATTCACTCGATCTGGTCGCTCGAGTGGATCGTGCCCTGGGGCTCGTTCGTCACGGCCTATCTGCCGGTGGCCTCGTTTGCTGCGGCCCGCTGCTGGCTCGACCGCCGCCGGTGGCGGCCGGAGATGACATTTTTCCTGATCGCCGCGGCGGTGTCGCTGTTTCTCATCAAGCACGAGCTTTTCCTGCCGCCGAAGCAGCCGCTGCACTTCACCCGCGGCTATTTCTGGATGCCGCTCATGCTGCTCGGCCTGCCGCTCATTCAGCGGCTCTCTGCCCGCCTGATCGACGGTCTGCCGCGGCCGGCGGCGGTGGCGATCCTCACAGCCTGCGCGACGCTCTGGCTCGTGGACAACGCCACCTGGCTTGTCCGGATGAATCTCCGCAACGCCGATGAACTTCGCACCACCACGGCCGTCTTCGATCTCTTCCGGCAACTCGACCACCGCGACGAGCGGGGGGTCGGCCTTGTCCTGAGCGGCGAGGCGATGGACGACAACTATCTGCTCGGCACCTACACCCGGCTCGACCCCTACGTCGGCCACATCTTTCTCTGCCCCGACCGAGAAGAACGGGTCAAGACCACGTCGCGCTGGCTCAAGACGGGCGCGGAAGACCCGTCGCTCCAGGCGATCGACGTCGTGATCCTCTCGAAGCTCCGCGGCTACCCGATGGACTTCAGCGAGTGGCCGATCATCTGCGAAAACGACCGCCTGGCGGCACTCCGGAGGCCGCGATGATCACGCTCCCCGCGACCGTCGCCCGGTGGGCGTTCGTGGCAGTCCTGCCGTTCTGGTCGGTGTATCTGGCCCATATGATGCTCGGCCCCAGCCGGCCGACAGGCTTCATTATCCTTGACTGCGCGTATTACTGTGCGAACGGCCGAGAGATTTTCGAGCGGGGCAACGGGCTGGCCTATTGCAATCCCTACGACCCCGATCCGGCGGCCCCGGTGATCTACTGGCATTGGCTTCCTTGGCTCCTCGGGGCGGGCACGAAGCTCGTCGGGCTCGATCCCGGGTTCACACTCTGCCTGCTCGGGGCGATGGGCGGCCTCGCCTGCGCCTACCTCACGTTTCGCCTGGTCGAGGCGATTCTGCCGTCATCTCGCTATCTCGTGCCCTGCTATCTGTTCACGATGTGGGGGGGCGGCCTACTCGTCGTCGCGGCGGTGGCGACGAATCTCGCCCTCGGGCGGCCGATCGGCTATTTCCCGATGCAGCACGATCCGTTCGATGGGATGTGGTTCTTGAACTGGGGCCGCAACCTGATCCTGCCGACGGAGGCGATCTACCATTCGCTCGTGGCGGGGGCCTGGCTGGCCGTGGTTCGCGACCGCCCGGGGGTGGCGGTCGGCTGCATCGCGGCCCTCGCGGCCACGCACCCGTTTTCAGGGATCCAGCACCTGCTCGTGCTAGGGGCCTGGCTCGCCTGGCGCGCGGTCACCCGCCGACGAATCGAATGGCCCGCAGTCGCGCACCTTGCCGTCTTTCTTGC
>CAMAVC010000082.1 GCA_945861585.1 Planctomicrobium piriforme | reverse complement strand
CGCGTGAGCACAACGTCGCCCAGGCTCTCGCCGGCATCGCCGAAGCGGCTGCTGCAGGCGCCGACGTCGTCTGCCTCCAGGAACTCTTCGCCGGCGAGTATCCCTGCCAGGCCGAAGACCACGACAGGTTTCGCGAGGCGGAGACGGTGCCGGGGCCACTTGCGGAGCTGCTCGCCGCCGCGGCGAAGCGGCACGGCGTGGTGCTCGTAGGAAGCGTGTTCGAGCGGCGCACGCCCGGGCTCTTTCACAACACGGCCGTGATCTTCGACCGCGACGGCTCGACGGCGGGCGTGTATCGCAAGATGCACATCCCCGACGACCCGCACTACTATGAGAAGTTTTACTTCGCGCCCGGCGACACGGGGTTCATGAGCGTGCCCACGAGCCGGCTCAAGGTGGGCCCGCTCGTGTGCTGGGACCAGTGGTATCCCGAGGCGGCCCGGCTCACGGCGCTGGCCGGGGCCGAGGTGCTCTTCTATCCGACGGCGATCGGCTGGCTCGACGGCGAGGAGAAGCTCCACCACGAGCAGTATGAGTCGTGGGACACGATGCTCAAGAGCCACGCGATCGCCAACGGCGTGTTCGTGGTGGCGGTCAATCGCACCGGCCGCGAGGGTGCCTTGCGATTCTGGGGCGCGAGCGTCGTCTATGCGCCCAACGGTCAGCGGCTCGTGAAGGCAAGCCACGACGCGCCCGAGACGATCGTGGTGGAGTGCGACCTCGATCGAATCGAGTGGTCGCGGACACGGTGGCCGTTTTTTCGCGACCGGCGGATCGATGCCTACGGCGGGCTGCTTCAGCGCTGGGGCGGCGCATGATGGCCGCGATTGCGCCTCACTACCGCCTGCCGGCCGAGTGGGAGCCGCACGCGGCCACGTGGCTTGCCTGGCCCCACCGTAAGGCCACGTGGCTCGGCGACTTCGCCGTGATCCCGGGCGTCTTCGAGAAGGTGGCACGTGTCATCGCCCGCTACGAGCCGGTGCGGATCGTGGCCACGGGCGCCGTGCTTGCCGATGCCCGCGCTCGGCTCGACGGCGTTGCGAATATCGAGTTCATCGATCTCCCCACGAACGATTCGTGGCTCCGAGACACGGGGCCGGTGTTCGTCGTGCCACGCGAGGCCACGCCGGGCGCGAAGCCCGCCGCCGTGGTCTGGGGCTGGAATGCGTGGGGTGGAAAATACCCACCGTGGGATTTCGACGCCGCGCTCGGCCGGGCGATCGCGAAGCGGCTCGGGCTCACTGTGATCGACGGCGGGCTCGTGCTCGAAGGGGGCGGCCTCGAGACCGACGGCGACGATACGCTCCTCGTGAACCACCGCTGCATCGAAGACCCGGCGCGAAACCCGGGAGTGTCGCGGCTGCAGCTGGAAGCGATCCTCTGCGACCGTCTGGGCATCGGGAAGGTGCTCTGGGTGGGAGGCGAACTCGCCGGCGACGACACCGACGGCCACATCGACCAATTGGCCCGGTTCGTCGCCCCTGGCCGCGTGATCGCGGCCCGGCAGCCCGACCCGCTCGATCCGAATCACGCGGCGCTCGAGGCCAACCTCGAGCGGTTGCGGGGCCTCGTCGATGCCCGGGGCCGGCGGCTCGAGGTGATTCCGCTCGACATTCCGCCGCGGTTTGCGTTCGAGGGGACGCAGTTGCCGGCGAGCCACTTGAACTACGTCGTCGGCAACGGCTTCGTGGCGGTGCCTGTGTTTCTCGCGAGCACCGACGATGCGGCACTCCGCATGCTCGAGGCGTGCTTTCCGGGGCGCACGATCGAGCCGGTCGTGTGCACCGAGCTCGTGCGCGGCCGCGGTGCGCTGCATTGCATCACGCGGGACGAGCCCTCCCCACCCTCTCCCTCTGGGAGAGGGCCGGGGTGAGGGTGCCCTGAAGGACCTCAACTCCGCTTCCAAGCACCCTCACCCGGCCTGCGGCCGGCCTCTCCCACTGGGAGAGGCGAGATGGCACACGCTCGCCGAGTGTTTGGTGTTTTGGCCTTGCCTTGCTCCGGCGTCGTGGGTCACGATCTGGATTCCGAACGAACACGGTGGAGGATCCGACGGATGGAACAGCTTGCAACGGTATCGCAGGGATTCGTGTCGCTTCTTGGCCGGCTGATGATCGCTGCCATCTTTTTGGCGAGCGCCGTGGGCAACAAGATCCTCCAGTTCAAGGCCACGGCGGCCTACATGCAGCAGGAGGGGGTGCCGCTGCCCACGCTCGCCCTCGTGGGCGCCATCGGTCTCTTGCTCCTCGGCGGGCTGTCGCTGATCCTCGGTGCCTGGACGAGGATCGGCGCCTTCTTCCTGCTCGTCTTCATCGTGGCAGCGACGTATTACTTCCACGACTTCTGGAAGTTCGCCGATCCGACCCAGCAGCAACTGCAGACGATCCAGTTCATGAAAAACATGGCGATCGGCGGCGGCCTGCTCTCACTGATCGCCTTCGGCGGCGGCCCATGGAGCGTGGACGGCTGGATCGCGAAGCGGCGCGAGGAGGTCGAATCGGGAGCTCCCGCCGCGAAGCCACGGGTGACGGCGAAGATGCCGCAGCAGGGCTGACCGTCCGTGGAAAAAGCCCTCCATGGCCTGTCTCCACGTGGTCGACCGTAGGAACTTGCAGGGTCGACGATCGCCGCATCGTGCGGCGGCGCGCGGGTCCCGCAATCTGCTGAGGCCCTCAGCGCCGCCGGGAGTGACGTGCACCGGTTGTTCGGGCCTCGGCGTCGATCGCCAGGGCGACGAGATCACGCCGGTGACCGTGCGGGGCGTCGTCCCGATGGCCGAGCGTGTGGAGGCCGGTGGGTGCGGCTCCCGCGGGCGAGAGCACGTTGATCGCGAGCTCGTAGGCCCCCGTCGCGCCGCCCTTGCGGGGCTGCAGGAAGCTCGAATAGACGACGTTCGGAAACCCCGACACGCCGATGAAATAGGTTCCCGTCAGCTGGGCCCGGAACGAGAGGTAACTGTCGAGGCTGCCCCGGGTGTCGTCGTTGCGGGCGACGTCCCGGCCTGAGGCGTCGAACAGTCGCAGGTAGCTGTCGAGCGTCGAAGAGCCAGGGAGCGTCCGGGCATCGACGTCGACGATCAGCGTTTGGCCGGCACGTAGGACGACCCGATAGAGATCGACATCGCGGCTGCCCGCGGGGCCGTCGCCGATCCGGGCGACGATCCGGGTCGGGGCGGTCACCGGCATCGCAGTGGCGCGCGTGTCGCCGGCATCGACGATCTCTCGTCGCGGAGGCGACGGCGCGGGGGGTGGCACCGGAGCCGGCACCGGAGCAGGTGTGGGAGCAGGTGTGGGAGCAGGAGCAGGCCTGGATACGGGAGCGGGAGCGGGAGTCGTTGCAGGCACAGGTGCCGGTGGAGCCGGCTGGACGGGCAGCGGCGTGGGCACGCCGAGTCGCTCGAGGGCCCCAGCCGCATTGAGCAGGCCCCCGGTGGCCACCTTGCCCGCGAACGTCGCCGTAGGTGTCGCGCTGTCGAGGATCGCCGCACGGATCTGGCCGGCGGAGGCGCGAGGAGCCGCGGCGGCGAGCAGCGCGATCGTGCCCGTCACGTGGGGTGCCGCCATCGAGGTGCCGCTGTACCAGCCGTAGGCTCCACCGGGCAGCGTGGAGTAGATGCCGGCACCCGGCGCGACGACATCGACCGACGCAGCGCCAAAACTCGAAAAACTGGCGAGCGCGTTCATCCGATCGCTCGCCGCGACCGCGATCACCGCCGGATCGGCGAAACTCGCCGGATAGGATGGGGCCAGGTCGTTGTCGGAGGCGCTGTTGCCGGCGGCAGCCACGAACAGCACGCCGGCGTTTCCCCCCGCCGCGATCGCCGACCGCAGGGCGAGCGAGTTGGCCGCACCGCCCCAACTGTTGTTCGTCGCGACCACGTTGATGCCGAAGTCGCGCCGCATCATGGTGGCGTAGTTGATCGCGGCGATGGCGCTGCTCGTCGTGCCCGAGCCGGAGCCGCTCATGAACTTGAGCGGCATGATCGACACCTGCCACGAGACACCCACCACGCCGATCCCGTTGCCGTCCACCGCGCCGATCGTGCCCGCCACGTGCGTGCCGTGGCCATTGTCGTCCCGCGGATCCGCGTCGCCGTTGGCGAAGTCCCAGCCGTGGACGTCGTCGACATACCCGTTGCCGTCGTTGTCGCGGTTGTCGCCCGGAATCTCGCGGGGGTTTCGCCAGATGTTCGCGGCAAGGTCGGGATGTGTGGTATCCACACCCGTGTCGATGACCGCCACGACGACGGATCGTGATCCCGTGGTCGTGTTCCACGCCGAGGCTGCGCGGATGTCGGCCCCCGGTGTGCCGCCGGACTGGCCCACATTGCGGAGGCCCCAGAGCTGGTTGAATCCGGGGTCGGCCGGCATCGCAGTCGTGCCGAGCGCAAAGTCCGGCTCCACCGTCGCCACCGAGGCCGTCCGACCTGCCCAGGCCAGCACGCCCGTGACGCTGGCCCCCGGGGCAGAGAGCCCGTAGAGCCCCTCGCCGAGCGGCCGGACGCGCCACGCCGTCGGCAGATTGAAATCGGAGGTCGTTGCGGTCGCGGAGGAGGCCTGCACGATCCACGCGTCGCGGGCGACGTCCACGAGGCGGCCGCTCCATTCGATCCGGGTGGTTGCCAGGGCGGCGACCTCCAGATCGGCCGCCAGCAGGAACCGGGATTCGAGTCGTTCGACCTCGAGCAGGCGTGCAGGCCGCCTGCGGCTGTGACACGAGCGGACCATGATGGCCGCCTTTCCAAGGGTTGCATCCCTTGCCCCACGGCATTCTTGCGCACGTGTGCGGCTGCGGGCGCGGGCTCCATCCGCCCGCGCGCAGATGCCGGGAATTGCTGTTAGTCTTTGAGCCCGGGCGCCGTGAGACAGTTGGTGCCGCGGTCCCTCGAGGAGTGCCTGCGATGGTCTTTCCCGTCGGTGACGACAACTCCGACCGCCGGTCGTTTCCGTTCGTCACGATCGCCCTGCTCGTCGCCAACGTGTTCGTGTTCGTCGTCCTCCAAAAAATGGGGGCCGACGAAAATTTCACGCTCGCCTACTGCCAGGTGCCCGCCGAGATTCTCTCCGGCCACGACGTGGTCACGGAGCCGTCGACCCGCGAAATTGCCGTCCAGGGGCAGGTGATGGAGGTGACGGTGCCGGGACTGAAGCCGACGCCGATCCCCGTCTGGCTCACGCTCTTGACCGCGATCTTCATGCACGGCAGCCTCATGCACTTGGCCGGGAACATGTGGTTTTTGTGGATTTTCGGTGACAACGTCGAAGACGACATGGGCCACCTGAAATACCTGCTCTTCTATCTGGCGACGGGCATCCTGGCGTCGCTGGCATTTGTGGCCTTCAACGCCACCGGCGAGGCGGCCCTCACGCCCTGCCTGGGGGCGTCGGGAGCGATCTCCGGCGTGCTCGGCGCCTACCTTGTGCTCCACCCCAATCGCCGCGTGAGCGTGATCCTCGTGCGGATGATGGTCGATGTGCCCGGCTACGTGGCCGTGGGCATCTGGTTTTTGTTTCAGGTGATCAGCGGCGTGTTCGACTCGAGCGGCGGCGGGGGTGGCGTCGCCTATTCGGCCCACGTGGCCGGCTTCGTGGCGGGCATGATTCTCGCAAAGCCCATGAGCATGGGGCACGTGCGGGAGGGAGCCGATCCGCTCGTCGTGCTCAGGCGGCGAATCGGCTGAGACGGGGGGAGACCGTCAGGCCGCGGACGTGAGCCCCTGGCGGTTGGTCGTGAGGCCACGTGCCCGCAGCCGGTCGACCCAGCCCTGATTCGTGAGATACCAAGCCACGGTCCGACCGATTCCGGACGCAAACGTTTCCCGCGGCCGCCAGCCGAGCTCGGCGGCGATCTTTCCGAAATCGATGGCGTAGCGCCGGTCGTGGCCGGGGCGGTCGGTCACGTGCGTGATCAGCGACGTGCAGGGGCCGTGCGGCAGGCCGGGTCGGTGCCTGTCGACCTCAGCGCAGATCGTGTGCACGATCTCGATGTTGGCCCGTTCGCAGTCCCCGCCGACGTTGTAGACCTCGCCGACGCGGCCGCGGGCGAGCACGGTGCGGATCGCATCGCAGTGGTCGGCCACATAGAGCCAGTCGCGCACCTGCCGGCCGTCGCCGTACACGGGCAAGGGTTTGCCTTCCAGGCAGTTGAGGATCATGAGCGGGATCAGCTTCTCGGGAAACTGATAGGGCCCATAGTTGTTGGAGCAGTTGGTCGTGAGCGTCGGCAGGCCATACGTGTGGTGGTAGGCCCGCACGAAGTGGTCGCTCGCGGCCTTCGACGCCGAATAGGGAGAGTTGGGCGCGTAGGGTGTCGTCTCGGTGAAGCGGCCCGTCGGGCCGAGCGACCCGTAGACCTCGTCGGTCGAGACGTGCAGGAAGCGGAAGGCGTCGCGGTCCGGGGAGGGCAGGGCCGACCAGTAGCGGCGCACCTCCTCCAGCAGGCGAAACGTGCCGACGACGTTGGTTTCCACGAACGCCCCGGGCCCGTCGATCGATCGGTCGACATGGCTCTCGGCGGCGAAGTTCACGACGGCGCGGGGCCGATGGCTCTCCAGGAGCGAGCGCACGAGCGCCGCGTCGCCGATGCCTCCCTCTACGAACACGTGCCGGGGTTCGCCGGTGATAGTGGTGAGCGAATCGAGATTTCCGGCATAGGTGAGGGCGTCGAGATTCACGACCGCGGCAGACTCCTCGGCGATCCACTGCCGCACGAACTCGCCGCCGATGAAGCCGGCGCCGCCGGTCACGAGGATGGGCTGCATGAGATCCTTTCCAGTTCCGGGCGGGAATCGAGAGGTGCCGGAGTCGAGGGCGATCGGGCGACGCGGCCGCTGGCCTGTAGATAGTCGCTCACGCCCTCGGTCCAGGAAGGCAAGTGGGAGCCGGTGGCGGCGGCGAAGCGGCTCGTGTCGAGCACGCTGTACCGCGGCCGGGCGACCGGCGAGGGATATTCGTGCGAGGCGATCGCGGCCACCTCGATCGGGAGGCCGGCCTGACGGAAGAGTTCAGACGCGAGCCCAAACCACGATGTCTCGCCCGCATTCGTCACGTGAAACGTGCCCTGCGCGTGCGCCGCCAGGAGTCGGAGAATGCCGAGCGCCACGTGGGGCACGTAGCTGGGGGTGCAGATCTGGTCGGCGACCACGCGCACGTCTCGGCGGGTTGCGGCGAGCGCGAGCATCGTGTCGAGGAAGTTGCGCCCCCGCACCGGGCCGTTGGCCGCCGCCGAATAGAGTCCGCAGGTGCGCACCACGAGATGCCGCGGGCAGCCGCGGGCGGCTTGTTCCCCGGCCAGTTTCGAGGCGCCGTACACGCTCAGGGGGGCGGGGGGGTCGTCTTCCAGGTAGGGCCGCGAGCGCTGCTCGTCGTGGCCAAAAACGTAGTCGGTGCTCACCTGCACGAGGCGGCTTCCGGTGGCGGCACACGCTTCGGCCAGATGGCCGACGGCAGTCGCGTTGACGGCGAAGCAGTCGTCGGCGTGCTGCTCGGCCGCATCGACGGCCGTCCAGGCTGCGCAATTGATCACCGCGGCGGGGTGGAGCCTCGAGATCGTGTCTCGGATCGCAAGCGGATCGCGAAGGTCGAGGTCAGTTCGTGAAAGCGGCACGGCGGACGAGCCGAGAAGGCGCACCAGTTCGCTGCCAAGCTGGCCGCCGGCGCCGGTGATGACGACCGAGCCCAGGGGAAATGCATGCAGGGAACTGGTCATGGATGATCGAGTTGCATCTGGGCTGGAACCGCAGGCCTGAAGCGAAGGGATTACCGGGAAAATTAGCAGTGGTGCGACCGTGGCACCAGTGGAATTCCCCGCGATTTGCCCGGGCCGCCCTGTCGCCGCAGGTTCACTCGCCCGACCGGCCGAGCCGGGCGAGATGACGGTCGACGAGGCCGACGTCGTAGGTGCCGAGGCCGGCGAGTGCGGTGCGAACGGCCGCCAGCGACAGGCCGTAGTGGTTGACGCGAAACAGCCCCACTTTGAGGAACGGCACACCGGCGGCAAGCAGCCGCAGGGGAAACAGTTCGCTCGGGTTGTGGGGCCGGCGGCGGGCTTTCTTGATGTGCCGCCACGACCGCCGCGGTTCGGTGAGCGCGACGTGCGGGCGGATCTCCGCCCAGGTGGCGATGCCCCGGGTGCGGGCGTCGTAGAGCGCCGCCATGCGAAACCCTGCGCGCAGGAAATGCTCGGTCATCCCGAGCTCATACCGATCGATCACGTCGTCTTTGCAGGCCTGAGGTTCGACGGTCCGCCAGAAGTCGGCGAATGCGGCCGACTCCAGAAGCGGGCGACGCATCACGAAAAACCACGACTGCACGTGCGGGCATGACGTCCGCCCGCGCCGCTTCGTGCCCTGCTCAGAGAGGCACATGCCCCAGAAGTCGGCGGCCGCGATCCGTGGATCACGAAAGGCGGGCGCGAGGTCGAAGAGCGGGCCATAGACGCTGTCGTTGACGCATACGATCTCGTCGTAGCCACCGACGTCGCCCAGGCGTTGGATGCCGTCGCGCCAGCTGCAGAAGTCGTAGCCGACATTGTCGCGCACGACGAACTCGTCGACGCTCGAGCGCAGGGCGTCGGGCAGGCGGGGCGCCGCCGACGAGACGACGACGAGCCTGTCGACGATCGATCGATAGGCGAGGATGGCCCGAACGACGTGCGGGTCGAAGATGCCGTCGCGATCGTAGTGGGCAAAGACGAGTGCCCGAGTCATCGGTGATGCCAGCAAGCCATGCGGAGCTCCGGCGGCGCCGTGCAAGGCTCCTGCAGCGCATTGTCGCAGGCGTGCCGGCCGCATCGCCATCCCGGTCGCCGGCGGGCTGGACGGTCTGCGCGGGATGGCGTATTTTTGCGGCAGTTTTCGGGCAATGTGGCAGGAGCCTTATGAAACTCGGTCGAACAATCGCTGAATTCGTGGGCGGTGTCCCCGGGCTCGAGGGGCTCGCCAAAAAGGTTCAGCTTGCGCTCCGCCGGCAGCGGGCCCGCGTCCGCAAGGGGCTCGGGCATCCCACGATTCCAACCTCCTGGGTGCCGCAGGGAAGCCGGCCGCACGTGATCCTCGTCGGGCACGAGGCCACCCGCAGCGGCGCGCCGATGATCCTGCTGCGGCTGGCGAAGCACCTGCGCTCGACCGCAGGCATCGGCTGCCGCGTCGTCCTCCTGGCGGATGGTCCGCTGCGGGAGGATTTCGCGGCTGTCGCGCCCACGATCGTGGTGCCCAACGTCGTGGATGTGTTCGCCGCCCTCGCCGACGTGCTCCGGCATTCGTCGGCGCCGTGCGTCGTGGTCTGCAACACGATCGTGACTGCGCGGGTGGCCGAGCAGTGTCGCCTACAGGGGGTGCCCGTCGTCGCCTGGATTCACGAGACCGCCACCGTGATCGACGAGTTCTTCGGGGGGCGCAAGACCGTGCAGCGCATGGCGCGCGCCTCGCGGCAGATCGTCTGCCCGTCGCAGCTGGTCGCCACGTCGCTCACCGATGCCTACGGGATCGCACCAGATCGAATTTCGGTCGTCCCCTACGGCATCGACGCGCCGCCGACCGCCATGGATCGGACCGAGGAACGCCGGTCCGTGCGCAAGGACCTCGGCCTGCCGCCCGAGGCCCGGATCGTGCTGGCCTGCGGTCGCGCTGAGCAACGGAAGGGCGTCGATCTGTTCGTGCAGCTGGCCTCCAAGGTGATCGATCGGAGGACGGCGGCCGGGCACGACGTGCACTTCGTGTGGGTGGGGCGGTGGGACGACCAGGCGAAGCCGTGGGCACGGCACGACGTCCGGCAGTTGGGGCTCTCCGAATGTCTGCACTTCGTCGGTGAGAAGAAGCATCCGGCGCGATACTTCGCCGCGGCCGACGTGTTCGTGATGCCGTCCCGCGAGGAATCGTGCGGCATGGTGGCGCTCGAGGCGGCCGCTGTCGGATGTCCGGTGGTGTCGTTTGACGGGGCGGTCGGCGCCGCTGAGATGCTCTCGGACGAGGAGGCCGTGTTCGTCCCCTACCTCGACGTCGATGCGATGGCGGCGGCTGTTCGCGAGCGGCTCGACCATGGCCGCAGGCCGGTCGGCGAGCCCGCGATTTTCGATCGCTACCCGTGGTCTCGGTGTCTGGCCGACCTGACGCAGGCCGTGCGAAGTGCGGTGGAGACGCCGGCGCCGGGCAGGGCCGAACAGCGGCTCGCCGCGCCCCGCAGCGGCGAGGTATGGAAGCAGGCCGACGGCCGGGCCATGCTCGTGATCGCCTACGGCCCGCCCCCGATCCCGGGCGTCGGCAAGGTGGAGGGCACCGGCCTGCGGAGCTGGGGGCTGGCGGCAGCGCTCGCGCAGGCCGTGCCCGAAAGCGAGGTCACGCTCGCGATTCCCGCCTGGTACGACCTGCCGTCGATGCCCACCGAGTTCGCGGGGGTGCGCATCGCCCGGTGGGGCCACGATACCCTCGCCGAATTGATCGCGGAACACGACACGATCGTGGCCAGCTACTGCCTCGGGGACGATTCGGTGCGGATCGCCGACGCCGTGCTCGAGCATCAGGTGCTGGTCTGGGACGCCTACGTTCCGATCCATATCGAGGTCTGTGCCCGGCGTTCGGCCAATCGCCATGGCGAGGCGGAGGCGTTCGACCGCGACCGGCGGATCTGGGAGACGTGCCTCAAGCGGGGCGACTACTTCCTCTGTGCGACCGAGGCCCAACGGCTCTATTACACGGGTGTCTTGGCGGCGATCGGCCGAATCAACCCGGTCACGTACGACGACGATCCGTTCCTCATCGTGCCCTACGGCATCCACGAAGCCGAGGCCGTGCCCGCGAAGCGGCCGTGTTCGGAACTCATCGCCACCCCCGGCGCATGGAAGATCCTCTGGTTCGGCGGCGTCTATCCGTGGTTCGACATCGGGTGCCTGCTGGACGCCGTCCGGACGCTGGCCGAGAAGCACGCCGTTGGGCTCGTCATCGTCGGGGCGAAGAACCCGTTCGTGCAGCACCCCGATTTCGAGAAGTGCCACGAACGGATGATGAAGATGATCGAGGATCCGGCGATCCGCCCGCTCGTGCATCTCGTCGACTGGGTGTCGTTTCACGAGCGGGGTGATTGGTATCTCGATGCCGACCTGATCTGCTTCGCCAATCAGCCGGGCATGGAGAACCTGCTGGCCTGGCGGACGCGGGTGGTCGACTACCTGTGGACGCGCACGCCGCTGGCGACCAACGGTGGGGATCCCTTGAGCGAGGAAATGATCGCGGCGGGGGCGGCAGTGCGCGTCGATGCCACCGATCCGGCGGCGCTTGCCGCCACGCTCGCCGCCACCCTTGGTGATGCCGCGAAACTCGCCGCCATGCGCGAGGCCGCCGACGCGATTCGGGACAAGTATCTGTGGCGAAACGCCATCCGCCCGCTGGCAGACGTGATTCGTGGCTCACGGGTGGGTTGAGGCGGGGTGCGTGTCCCTGGAAAGACGACCGGCCTGAGGGTGGAACATGGTCTTCAGTTCGGTCGTTTTCATCTTCTACTTTCTGCCGGTTTTTCTGGCGTGCTATCTCACGCTACCGTTCAAGCACGCCGTGCTGCTCTTCTTCAGCCTCTGCTTCTACGCCTACGGCGAGGTGCTCTACACCTACGTCATGCTGGGCTCGATCGTGCTGAACTGGGCCTTCGGTATCGCGATCGGCATGGCTGAGGGACGGAGCCGGCAACTGGCGCTGGCGTTCGGCGTGGCGGCCAACCTGGCCGGCCTCTGCTATTTCAAATATCTCGGATTTTTTCACGACATCGCAGCGGCTGTCGTGCCGACGATCGTGTCGGGGCCACGGCCGGACGTGCATCTTCCGCTGGGCATCTCGTTCTTCACGTTTCACGCGCTTTCCTACCTGATCGACGTCTACCGGCGGCAGGTGCCCGTGGAGCGGAGCCTCGTCTACGTCGCCGTCTACATCACGATGTTTCCGCAGCTCGTGGCCGGCCCCATCATCCGCTTCCACGACATCCGTGAGGAGTTGCATCATCGGCGGGCGACGCTCGCCATGTTCGCGGCCGGCGTCCAGATCTTCATCGTGGGGCTTGCCCAGAAGGTGCTGATCGCGAACACGGTGGCCGTGCCGGCGGATGCCGTCTTCGCCCTCGATCCCGCGACCCTCGCGGCACCGATCGCCTGGCTCGGCGTCGCCTGCTACACGTTGCAGATCTTCTTCGATTTTGCCGGCTATTCGACGATGGCGGTGGGACTCGGGCTGATGATCGGCTTTCACTTCCCGGAGAACTTTCGCGACCCTTATGCGGCGACGTCGATCACCGACTTCTGGCGCCGCTGGCACATCTCGCTGTCGTCGTGGTTTCGCGACTATCTCTACATCCCGCTCGGCGGCAATCGTGCCGGCCCGCTCGCGACCTACCGCAACCTGCTGCTCGTGTTTCTGTTGTGCGGCCTGTGGCACGGGGCAAACTGGACGTTCGTGGTCTGGGGCCTCTGGCACGGGGGATTTCTCGTGGCCGAGAGGCTCGGCGTGTCGCGGGCTCTGGATGCGTGCGGGGCCGTGGTGCGCCACGCCTACGTGATGCTCGTCGTGATGGTTGGCTGGGTTTTCTTTCGTGCCGACACGCTTCGCCAGGCGCTCGGCATGCTCGGGGCGATGGCCGGCCAGGGTCAGCCCGGCGAGGATGCCGCGGTGCTCGGGCAGTTCCTCACGCCGGAGGTGAATCTGGCCCTCGCGGTCGGTGTGGTGGCAGCCACGCCCCTCATGGGGCACGCCGTGCGGCGGGGCATCGAGTGGCTCGCCGGCGCGTGCGGCGGGGGCGTGATCGGCCGGCGAGTCGCCGACGGGGCGTATCTGGCGGCGATGTTGGCCGCCTTCCTGCTGGCGGTGACAAGTCTGGCAGCCGGCACGTACAACCCCTTCATCTACTACCGGTTTTGAACGTGGTGCCGCCTTGAATGCCGCTCCGCCCATGCCGCTGCTGCGCGACCCGCTGATGCAGCGTGCCTGCATCGGCCTGTTCCTCCTGCTCATGGTGCTCCCGGGCATCGGGCAGGTGGCAGGGATCGGCTGCGACGTGAAGACGTTCGAGATGCGGGAGCCGCACGTGCTGCCCGGCTGGCCTCTGACGGCAGCCGACTGGGCCGCGTGGCCCGGGCTGTTCGAGGCCTGGCTGAAAGACCACTTCGGATTCCGTAACCAGCTCGTGCTCGCAAACAATGCGATCCGCGTGCGGCTGCTGAAGACGAGTACGTCTCCGTCGGTGGTGCTCGGCCGCCACGGCTGGCTCTTCTACAGTGGCGAGCGGTCGATCGACCAGGCCCGTGGGCTTGATCGATTCACACCCGAGGAACTCGACCGCTGGATCGACGTGATGGAGGCCCGACAGCGCTGGCTCGTCGAGCGCGGCATCCCCATGCTCGTGGTCGCGGTGCCCAACAAGGAACGCGTCTACCAGGAGGAATTGCCCGCCTGGATCGGGCAGAGCCGCGGCGAGAGCCGGCTCGACCAGCTGGCGCGCAGACTGCGGGAACGAAACTCGCGGCTCGACTTCATGGACCTCACGCCGGGGCTGCTGGCGGCCAAGGCCACGCGGCAGGTGTTTCTCAAGAACGACACGCACTGGACCATCGAGGGGGCCTTCACCGTGGCCTATCCCGCGATCTGCGGCTGGATCCGGGCCACGTTTCCCGCCTTCGTGCCGTTGACAGAGGCCGACATGGAGCGCGCCTGGTATGTGCGACCGGGCTCCGATCTCGACCTCGCCCGGATGCTCGGCCTGGCGGAGATTTCCCACGAAGGAGAGCGGCGCTACACGCTGGCCGGGCCCGCCCGATTCACGAGCAACACGCGCACGGCCATCGCCGGCGTCGATGTCGACGTGCTCCGGGCCGACAGGCCGGGCACGCCCAAGGTGCTCTGGTATCGCGATTCGTTCACGATCTCGCTCTACCCCCAGCTCGCCGAGACCTTCGGCGAGGCGGTGATCGTCGAGCACCGCGGGCTGCGGTTCGATCGGCCGCTCGTGGAAGCCTGCCGTCCGGACGTCGTCGTCTACCAGTTCGTGGAGCGATTCCTGACGGTGCCGATGCCCGCCGAGTGATTCGAGCTCAGGCTTTGTCGGCCAGGTAGAGCGCGATCCATTCGTCGCGAATGGATCGCAGATCGGCTTCCGCCACCTGAAACCGCCGCAGCGACCCGCGAATCGCCTCCGCATCGAGAAGATCGTCGCAGCGGCAGCGATCGAGCAGATTGGGCAAAGCCTCGGCCGCCCGGATCGGCCGGCTCACGCCGTGCTTCTCCCGGGCCTTGCGGTGGTAATACCCGATCTCGTGATGGCGTTGCATGAGTTCGAGCCGCCGCGTGTAGTACTCGCGGACGAGGGCTCGAAGGGGTTCTGCGGCCGCTGAGCCGGCCTGTCGCAGCGTGGCCCGGCGAGGCTCGTCTTCGAGCGGCTTCCTGGCGACGACGGCGAAGCTCGCGGCCAGGCAGCGGGAGGTGTATTCGTCGAAGCCGTCGAGCAGGGGGCTCGCGGGCGAGAGGTCGCGGCGCATCTCGTCGAGCACGTCGCGGAGCCGCATGCCGAGCAGCCGCTCCTGGAGATCGGCCGTCAGGTAGCCGAGATAGCGGTCGATGGCCATCGTCACCGTCATCAGCGGGCTCGACGACTCCGGCACGTAGGATTCGAGCAGCTCGTAGTCGCCGGCCAGGTGCGTCTCCACGGCCTGGGGCGTCATGTTGTAGAAGTGGCCGGGAAAGCCGTGGTAGCCCTGCATGAAGGCCGTGTCGATCCGGAGGATGCCGCCGGGCTTGAGCACCCGCTTCACCTCGGCGATCGCAGCCCACGGGTCGTGGAGATGCTCGAAGACGGCGCCCGACTCCACGTAGTCGATCGACGCATCGCGAAACGGCAGGGCCTCGGCTTCGCAGACGATGTCGACGTTTGGGCAGGGCAGCACATCCATGGAGATGACGCGCGGATCGTGGGAGGGCACGTCTCCCGAGCCGAGGTGCAGGATGACGGCATCGGGGCCGGCGTAGCGGTCTCCCGGGGCGAATTCGCCGATGTTCCGCGAGATCTTGCTTTCCGGCGGCGGAGCGAGGTGCCAGTCGAGGATCGTGCGTACGAGGATCGGCTTGCCGTTGACGAGCGGATAGGTCTCGCCGGCCGGGCTCACGAGCCGGCCGGCCTCGCGGGCGAGCGACCCACCGGACCGCGGGCACTGGAGCAGCGGCAGCATCCGGGCGACATCCATGTGCGCTCCTCGTCGGGCCTTTCAAGCACATCGCCCACCGGGATGAATCCGGTGGGCGACGGCCGATTCAAATTGTCGAACGGCCCCGCTTACGGCAGCGGGTCGATATCGAGCGGCGGGACGCCGGTCGATGTGTTGATCACGCCGGTGGTGTTGTCGCTCCACGTGGTGTCGATCACCGACGAGCCGGAGCAGTCGCCATTCGCGAGCAGGCCGATCACGTTGTTGGTGATCGTAGCGTCCGTGATCGCGAGCGACTGGGCCGCCGACAAGAGCACGCCCGCCCCGCCGCCGGCTCCGCCGGCCGTGAGGGTGAACGTGCTCGTCTGCACCTTCGTGCCCGTGAGCACGCCGTTGGCATTGAGGCCGAACACCTGCGAGCCCGTCACGTTCGCCGATGCAATCGTGAAGGCCGTCGCCGCCGAGAGCGTGATGCCCGTGGCCGCGTTGGTGATCAACACGTTGCGGACAGTCGAACCCGTCAGCGTGCCGCTGGCCAGGATGCCGTCGCGGAAGTCGCCCTTGCTGGCATCACCGCCGCCGACGATCCGGTTGTCCTCACCCACCCCGTCGTCGCCGATCACGGCGTTGGTGGCGTCCACAAGGTAGATGCCCACCCGGTTGCCCGTGAAGTCGTTGTCATACACGGTCGTGCCCGTCGTCACCCCGGTCGCATACAGGCCGCCGCCGGAGCTGTCGTCGACGGTGTTCTTGGTCACGCTCAGGTTCGACGCGTTGGCCAGGTAGATGCCATGGCCAAGGGCTCCGAGGCCGCCCGATCCCGTGACGGTGTTGCCCAGGAGTTCACTTCCGGTGAGCGTGCCCGATGCATTCACGCCGAGGAACTCAGCGCCGGTGATCCCGTTGTCCTCACCGAGGAAACCCGTCGCGTTCTCGAGCGTCAGGCCCGTCGTCACGTCTGAGACGTCGGTGCCCTTGATGCTCGACCCCGTCGAGGTGCCGATCACATGGATGCCGTCGCGGTACACGGCGTTGGCCGCGTCGCTGCCGCCGATCACGACATTGCCCTCGTCTTCACCCAGCCCGCCGATCACGGCGTTCGTGGCGTTGACCAGCGAGATGCCGACGCGATTGCCGTCGAACAGGTTGTTCGTCACGGTCGTGCCGGTGGTGTCGCCGGTCACGTAGAGGCCCGAGCCGAAGCTGTCTTCGCCGACGTTGTCGTACACCTGCAGGTTTTGAGCACCCTCGAGGTGCATCGCGTGGCCCAGGCCTCCGCCGATGCCGACGGTGTCGGTGATGAAGTTGTTGTGGAAGCTCGAGCCCGTGAGGTTGCCCGAGGCGTTGAACCCGTAGAACGACGAGC
>CAMAVC010000081.1 GCA_945861585.1 Planctomicrobium piriforme | reverse complement strand
GGCGCATGAGAAGGTCACGGAGCTGCTCTGCGAGGTGACGGCCTACGACTTGATGAACACCTTTCATATGGCCGGCAAGGCCCGGCCGCAGGTGAAATTCCGGGGCTAGGTTCACGAAAACCCTCGGCGTCGTGCCTCGGTTTTCTTGGAGGCCCGCCAAGGGAATTTCGGCGAAGTGCCTCCGGCGCCAGGCCCGGAGGGCCGGGTCATCACCAGCCGACGGAGGTCGGCCAAGCGACGGTCGGCAGGATGCCGAGCCGTCGCGTGAACTCAGTCCAGCCAGTCCTTCTCTTCGAGCCGCTCGGGTGTGTAGGTGTCGGTGACGTAGCTGATGTCCTTCGAGATCAGCGACTCGACTTCGAGCTTGAAGCCGTTCTTGAGCATCGTCTCGATTTCCTTCTGCCAGCCCTTCTTGCCCGCGAACCACGGGTAGGCCGCGATCTGCTTCGCCCGCTTGATGTCGGTGTCGTTGAGGGCGATCTGCACGCTCTGCGAGAGCTTGCAGCGGTCGTAGTCACGCGAGCGGATGCCGAGGAACCGGGCCTCGGGGATCGCCATCCGCTTCGACTCGTAGGCGAGGTTGATCGAGCCCTGCTTGAGCACGGAATAGATGTAATAGCCCCAGGGATCGTTATCGAGCAGGCAGTAGACCGGGAGTTTGAGTTCGTTGTGGAGCCGGTAGAGCATGCGCCGCACGCCGCGGGGTGGCTGGCCGCCGCCGTGCGTGAGCAGGCAGTTGTGCTTCCGCCAGAATTTGTCTTCATTGAAGCGGCGCCAGACCGTGTCCTTCTCGACGTGGAGGATGAACTTCGCATCGCACGACTTGAACTTCACGATGTCGGCCTCGACGATCGACGGGATCGAGTAGCCGCCGGATCCCATCCGGGAGCAGTCGATCTCGTCGCCCGAGTCGATGAGCGTGATCGGCCCCACCATGCCGCCCCGGTTGCTCGCGTAGACGTGCAGCTCTTCGCGGAGGCTCTCGAGGGTCACTTCGAGGTCTTCGATGATCGGGTCGCACTCTTCCTGGGTGGCGAACGTTTCCTCGCGGGTGCCCTCGATCGTGTGCTTGAGAAGGTAGTAGAGACCTCGGATGCTCGTGGTCTTCTGCTGATCGATGAGAGCCTTGCAGCCCGTGGCCACGAGCAGCGTCTGCATGTAGCTCTTGGCCTGGGAGAGATTGAAGAGCTGGCGGCGATTCGTCTGGCCGCCCATCTCGATGATCTTCCGCGACTTGTTGAAGCGGACGTTCGAGAGGCTGCGGGTGGGGATCTCGAGATGCGGATCGCGGCGCTTCTCGGCGGCCGCCGCCACCTCGTCGGCCAGATCGACGATCAGGCCGAGGGTCTTGGCATCGATCGGTGGCAGCTTCGTCGCCGCCTTGGGGGCTCGCTTCGTCTTCGTCGCCATGGATCGTCCGTCGGAGTGGAATGCCGGGAAAGTCGGCATCCTACCTCCGCGATGACCCCGCCGCACAGAAACCGGGGCTCACCAGGAGGGCGAGCCATCGCGCAGGCGTAAAGTCAGCACCTGACGTCGTCGGCGCGGCCCACGGCGTTCATGCGGCGGAGGAAGTGCGGGCCGTCGGCCGGCAGCGCCGACGATGTGTCGGCCGCCCGGTCCGGCGTCTGTGTCTGCGGAGCCCGGAAGAACTCGGCGATCCGGCCCACCACGGTCCGCTGTTCGGCAGGCTCGAGTTCCGGAAAGATCGGCAGCGCGAGCGTCGCCTCGGCCGCCTGTTCGGTGTGGGGCAGGTCGCCCTTGGCCCAGCCGAGATACTCGAAGCACTTCTGGAGGTGGAGCGGCACCGGATAGTAGATTTCCGTGCCGACCTTGCAGGCCGTGAGGTGGGCGCGCAATGCGTCGCGCTGGCCATCGGCGACGCGGATCACGAACTGGTTCCACACGTGGCGGCCCCGCGACTCGTCGGTCGGCACGGTCACCCTGCCGTCGAGGTCATACTGGGCGAACATTTCCATGTAGCGGGCGGCATTCGCCTGCCGGGCCGACGTCCAGGCGTCGAGGTGCGGCAGTTTCACCCGCAGAATGGCCGCCTGGAGCGAGTCGAGACGGCTGTTGATGCCGACCACCTGGTGGTAATACCGCGGCTCCATGCCGTGCACCCGCAGCAGCTTCAGCTTTGCGGCGAGATCGTCGCGGGTGGTGGTGAGGAATCCGCCGTCGCCGGCCCCGCCGAGATTTTTCGTCGGATAGAAACTGAAACAGCCGACGTCACCGAGCGCACCTGAGCAGCGGCCGTGCCACGTCGAGAGGATCGATTGTGCCGCATCCTCGACGACCGGCAGCCCTGCCCGCGCCGCGATCGGCAGCAGGGCATCCATGTCGGCGGTGCGCCCGAAGAGATGCACGGGTACGATGGCCCGTGTCCGGCGACTGATCTTGCGCTCCACATCGGCGGGATCGACGAGGTAGGTCGCGGGGTCGATGTCCGCGAAGATCGGCACGGCGCCCAGGCGTGTGACGGCGCTGGCCGTCGCGAAGAACGTGTAGCTCGGGAGGATCACCTCGTCGCCGGGTGCGATGTCGAGCGCCATGAGCGCGAGCAGGAGCGCGTCGCTGCCGGAGGCGCACGAGATCGCATGGGGCACGTCGAGGGCTCGGGCCAGTTCGTTTTCCAGATCGGTGACGTCGGGGCCGAGGACGAACCGCCCGGTGTCGCAGACGCGGTCGAGCGCGGCCCGGATTTCCTCCCGCAAGACGGCATACTGCCGGTCGAGGGCGAGCAGCCCGACCGCCGGCAAGAACCCGCCCGCTTCGGGGCTGTCGTCGGTGGCGTGGGAGTGCTTCGCGGGCGCTCCGGTGGACGGTCGTTGGGATGTGGGGCGATTCATGATGGACGGTTCTCCAAGGCGTGGGCGGCATGACGGCCCCACGGAGTCGAGCCTGCCTCGTATGCCGCCAACGCTGACCAAATCGTCACGACCGTTCCGTCCGCTCCAGTCATTTGTCCACATCCTCGGATTCGTGGTCCGGCGGCCTTTTTTTGCCGCCGGACGCACAGAAAGCGGGGAATAGGTGAGGTTTCGAGGGCCCGTCAATGCCAAGCGTGGCAGAGGCCGTCACGAGCCCTATCCGGGTGGTCTGGGGAGGGCGGGGTGGACTGGGGGAGGCCGGGCACCAGGGGCAGGCGGGTGGCAAAGTTTGACATCTCCCTGTTTCGGACCATAAATTCCGGCCTTCCAGCAGCCCTGCGGTGCGCACTTGTTGAAGTGTTGGCCGGCGGCAGAAAGGTGGAGTTCGGCGTTGCCACGGGGCCATGGGGCCCAGCGACGCCAGTCGGATGGCACCCATAGCGGTCATCGATCTGGGACAGATCGCCCAGCGTCTGGGGCTCGTTCCCGCCGGCGTCGCAGCCGCGGTGCAACTGCTCGACGATGGGAACACGGTTCCTTTCATCACGCGGTATCGCCGTGACCAGACCGGCGGTCTCGACGAGGTCGACGTACGGCGCATCGCCGACGCGATCCTCAAGGCCCGCCAGTTGGCGGATCGCAAGCAGACGATCCTGAGAACGATCCAAGGGCAGGGGAAGCTCACCCCGGACCTGGCGGCACGCATCGAGTCGGCCGACAGCCCGAAGCAGCTCGAAGACCTCTACCTGCCGTTCAAACCCCGCAAGCTCTCGCTCGCCGAGATCGCCCGGCAGCGGCGCCTCGAGCCCCTGGCGCGGGAGATTCTCGCCGCTGATCCGCTCGCTGCCGATCTCGACACACGGGCCGCAGATTTCATCGACGCCGATGGGCAGGTGGCCACCGCTGCCGATGCCTTACTCGGGGTCGGGCACATCATCGCGGATGATTTCAGCGAACGGGCCGATTTGCGGCAGCGGCTGCGGGACATCCTCTCGCGGAAGGCCCAGCTCAAGAGCCAACGTGTCGAGAGCGAGGGCAAGGCGCTGTCCAAGGACGAAAAGCACTTTCGCGACTATTTCGACTATGCCGAGCACGTGCAGCGGGTGCCCCCGCACCGGGCGCTCGCGATCAATCGCGGAGAACGGGCCAAGCTGCTCAAGGTGCGGATCGACGGGCCGACGGACGAGATGCAGGCCGTCGCCGAGGGGATACTCGTGCCTGAGGGGCATCCCCACGCCGACTTTCTGCGCGGCTGCGTTCGAGACGCGCTCGCACGCCTCGTGCTCCCCGGCCTCGAGCGGGAAATCCGGCGCGAGATCACCGAATTCTGCGAGTCGCACGCCGTCGAGGTGTTCGCCCGCAACCTGCGGAATCTGCTCCTCCAGTCGCCCGTGGCCGGCCGGCGTGTGTTGTCGCTCGATCCGGGCTTCAAGAGCGGCTGCAAGGCGGTGGTGATCGATGAATGCGGCAATCCGCTCGATCACGCGGTGCTGCACATCATCGGCCAGAAGGAGAAACGCGAAGCAGCCGCGCGCAGGATCGTGGAGCTCGTGAAGACCCACGCCTGCACGATCATCGCGGTGGGCAACGGCACGGCGGGCCGCGAGACGGAAACGCTGGTGGCAGAGCTTGTCGGCGGTGAGCTCAAGGAACTCGACGTCGGCTATGTGATCGTCAACGAGGCCGGCGCGAGCGTCTATTCCACGAGCGCCTATGCCCGCGAGGAACTGCCCGCCCACGAAGCCGCCGTGCGGGGTGCGATCTCGATCGGCCGGCGGCTCCAGGATCCGCTGTCGGAGCTGGTGAAGATCGAGCCGGCGAACATCGGCGTGGGCCTCTACCAGCACGACGTGAAGGCCCGCCATCTGCACGCCTCGCTCGACGCCGTGGTGGAGAGCTGCGTGAATTACGTCGGAGTCGACGTCAACACGGCCAGCCCGGCCCTGCTGCGTTACGTGTCGGGCCTCAACCAGACGACCGCCCGTGGTCTCCACGAGTGGCGGGCGAAGAACGGCCCCTTCGTGTCGCGGCAGCAGTTCCTCGAAGTGCCGGGGTTCGGCGAAGCAGCTTTTGTCCAGGCGGTGGGCTTTCTCAAGATCACCGGTGGCACCAACCCGCTCGATGCCACGTGGATCCACCCGGAGAGCTATGCAGTCGCCGAGCAGGTGCTCGCACGGCTCGGAGGAACGTCCGAGGACCTGATGAACAGGCCACAGGCTGCAGCCCTCGCCGAGAAGGCAGCGGAGCTCGACCTGCCGGCCCTGGCAGGGGAGCTGGGAGTGGGCCGCCTGCTCCTGGCCGACATCGTCGAGCAATTGGCTCGCCCCGGCCGTGATCCGCGCGAAGACCTCCCCAAACCCTTCTTCAAGAAGGGGGTGCTCAAGCTCGAAGACCTGGAAGTGGGCATGGAGCTCATGGGGTCGGTGCTGAACGTCGTCGACTTCGGGGCGTTCGTCGACATCGGCCTCCACGACAGCGGGCTCGTGCACATCAGCCAGCTCTCCAGCCGCTTTGTGCGCGATCCGCACGACGTGGTCACCGTGAGCCAGATCGTGCAGGTGTGGGTGCTCGAGATCGACAAGGCCCGCCGCCGCGTGGCGCTCACGATGATCGAGCCTGGCACGGCGCGGCAGCAGCCCGCCCGGCGGGACGGCCGGCCGGAGAAGCACGACAAGCGGCCCGCCGAACAGGTCGCGAAGCCACGCCCGCCCAAGCCACCGCGGCAACGGGAGCAGCGCCAGGCCCCACGTGAGCCCCAGACGCGCACGTATGTGGCCAAGCCTGCGAAGAAACCCGCCAAGCCGCTCACGGAGGCGATGCGGGAGGGCAAGGAACCGCTCCGGACGTTCGGCGACCTGAAGCAGTTCTTCGACAAGCGCGAGTCGGGCGAGCCGTCTGACTCGTAGCGCCGGGCCTCCAGGCCTGTCGAACGGACAGCCGGCCGGGCGGTGGGCGGCATGGCAAGCGGGACGCTCGCCCCACGGCCTATCGCTCGCGGAACGTGATCCGGCCCTTGGTGAGGTCGTAGGGAGAGAGTTCGACCTTCACCTTGTCGCCCGGAACGATGCGGATGAAGTTCTTCCGCATCTTGCCGGCGACATGGGCGTTGACGATGTGGCCGCCGGTGATCTGTACGCGAAAACGCGTGTTGGCGAGGGCCTGCGTGACGACGCCTTCCACTTCGAGTGCTTGTTCTTTTTCCGCCATGAGTGCCTAGATGCGAGGACCTGCTGCGAGGATGCTTCTTCGAGGATCGTATCGCGGCGGCTATGGCCCGTCCAGCCGGTGTCACTCGTCGCCGGCAGCCTGCGGTGCCGACCCCGACGCCTTCCACTTGAGATAGGCGTCGAAGAACCCGTCGAGATTGCCGTCGAGCACGCTCTGGAAATTGCCGACGTAATGCCCCGTGCGCTGGTCTTTCACCCGCTGGTCGGGGTGCAGGAAGTAGTTGCGGATCTGCGAACCGAATCCCGTCTTGGGCTGTTGCTTGTAGCGGGCGAGCTGCTCGGCCTCGCGCTTCTCCTCCTCGACACGGGCGATCCGAGCCCGCAGCATCTTGATCGCCGTGGCCCGATTCTTGTGTTGGCTGCGTTCGCTCTGGCACTGCACCACGATGCCGGTGGGGAAGTGCGTGAGCCGGATCGCACTCGACGTCTTGTTCACGTGCTGGCCGCCGGCGCCGCTCGCCCGGAAGACATCCTCGCGGATGTCCTCGTCGTTGAGCTCCACCTCGGTGTCGTCGTCGGCGATCTCCGGGGAGACGTCGACGGCGGCGAAGCTCGTCTGTCGCTTGCCTTCGGCGTTGAACGGGCTGATGCGTACGAGCCGATGAATCCCCGTCTCGCCCTTGAGATACCCGTAGGCGAAGGGCCCGCGGATGGCGACGGTGGCGCTCTGGATGCCAGCCACGGCGTCGTCCTGCCGATCGAGCAGTTCGATCGCATAATCGTGCTTCGAGGCCCAGGCCGAATACATGCGCAGAAGCATCTCGGCCCAGTCGTTCGCATCGGTGCCGCCATCCCGTGCGTTGATCGAGACAAGTGCATCGGCGGCGTCGTGCGTGCCCGAGAGCAGCGACGTCAGCTCCAGGGCTTCGACCAGCTTTTCGAGCCGGTCGGTCTCCTGGGCGAGTTCCCCTTCGAGGGCCTGGTCTTCACGGGCGAGTTCCTCGAGGGCCTCGAGGTCGTTCCCCACGGCGAGGGCCTCGTCGAGCGGCTTGAGCACGGAATTGACGCTCTTCAATTCGGCGACGGTGGCCTGGGCCTTTTCGTTGTTGTCCCAGAAGCCGGCCCGGCCCATCGCCTCTTCGATTCGCGCCGCAGACTGCTTGCGACCACCCCAGTCAAAGAGAGTCTCGAAGTTGGAGGAGACGAGTGCGGATCGTTGCGGCGCGGTTGAAGAGAGCTGTATCCATGGAATGAAGTCTACGAAGGATGCCCGAATCCGAGAAGCCGCAGGGTCGAAGCCGCCGTCAGCCGCAATCAGATACGTTCGATTCGACTGCCGGGCAACCGGCGGACGAGCCGGCGCATTTCGAGGACGCTGATGGCCGACAGCGTCTGCGATGCCGAGAGGTTCGTGGCTTCGACGATCTCGTCGACCGTGGCCCCGCCCCTGCCGACCGCGTCGAGCACCTGCCGCTCGAGATCGGCGAGCTGCAATTCGGCCGGATGGCTCACCGGCGTGCCGGCGGCAGTGGTGGCGGTTTCGAAGAGCGGGCCGAATTCGCCGAGAATGTCGTCGATGCAGCCCACGAGCGTGGCGCCATCACGGATCAGCGCGTGGCAGCCGCGCGACATGCGGGAGTCGATCGGGCCGGGCACCGCAAACACCTCGCGGCCCTGCTCCGCGGCGAGCCGGGCCGTGATCAGTGCGCCCGAGCGATCGGATGCCTCGACGACGACGGTGCCGAGGCACAGGCCCGACACGATGCGGTTGCGTTGGGGAAACAGCCCGGCATGGGCTTCCGTGAGCGGCGGCGCTTCGCTGATCAGCGCCCCGCTCTTGATCACGTCGAGCGCGAGGTCGGCATGCTCGGTTGGATAGACATTGAGCACTCCCGTGCCGAGCACGCCGATCGTGCGACCGCCGGCGGCCAGTGCGCCGCGATGGGCGGCTGCGTCGATTCCCCGGGCGAGCCCGCTGACGACGGTGTAGCCGGCCCGGGCCAGGCTGCCGCCGAGCTGCTCGGCGACTTTGAGCCCGTAGGGCGTGGCGTGGCGGGCGCCCACGACGGCCACGGCAATCGCATCGGCCGGCAGGAGGGCACCACGCACGAAGAGCAGCCCCGGCGGATCGTCGATCCGCGCGAGGAGCCCGGGATACGCGGGCGTGCCTTCGAGAATGATGTCGACCGCATGTTTCGCGCACAGGGCGAGCGTGTCGTCGGCCGTGCGGTCGCAGGCCAAGGCCGGGATCGCTTCGGCGAGTTTCTTGCCGACCTTCGTGATCGACCGCAGCTCGTCGGGCCGGGCGGCGAACACGCCCGCCGGTGAACCGAACCGCTCGAGCAAGAGCTTGCGGTAGCGGGAACCGACGCCGGGCAGGCAAGCCAGCCGCACGTGGTCGCGCAAGGTGTCGAGGTCGGAGGACGTGAACATTTGTCACGTTGTACCGCCCAGCGCAACGAACGTCAACCAACGCGACTGTGGCGTCAGGCCCGGAGGGCCGGGTCAGCACCAGCCGACGGAGGTCGACCAAGGCACGTTCGACAGGATGTCGAGACTTGCCGTGAACTAGCCGGCGGCAGCCTTCAGCTCAGCCAAGTGCTGGGCGGTGTTGACCAAACGGTCCCAGTTTTTCTCGACGTATTCCGGCGGGCCGCCGATCTGGGCCACGACCTGGGCCACCGTCTCGGTGGGCACCATTTCAATTGCGTCCCACGGGCAGACCTTGAGATCGTAGGGGTTCGACTTCTTGCCCGGAATGTGCACGCACACCTCGCAGCCCACGCATCGCTCAATGTCGATCTCGCACCAACTCTGGAGGTTGTGATACTGGTCGTATTGCTGCACCTTCAGGATGCAGTCGACCGGACAGACCTCGAGGCAACTCTCGCAGCCGGTGCAGTTGTCGGCGTTGATGACCGCGAGTTCTTTCGGCAGCTTCTTGCGGGGGCCGGCTTTTGCCATGATGAGTCAATCGGTTGGAAGGTGGGCAATTCTTCAGGACACTGTCATCGTAGCCAGTCGATCCGGGGCGACCAAACGGCCATTTTGCCCGGCGGAAAAGCGTTTGCCGGCCGCCTACACCGTCTCGCCCCGGACGAGATCCTCGGGAGTCTGGCGGCGGCGGACGAGCCGGGCCGTGCCGCCGTCGATGAGCACTTCGGCCGGGAGGGGCTTTGAGTTGTAGTTGCTCGCCATCACGAAGCCGTAGGCCCCGGCGATCTCGATCACGACGAGGTCGCCGACTCGGGCCGCCGGCAGGGCCCGCGTGGCCACGAACCCGCCGTCGGTCTGCGTGAAGATGTCGCCCGATTCGCACAAGGGGCCGCCCACGGCCACCTCGTCGGTCTCGGCCGACGGCGTGCCGTCCTGCGGGCAGAGGCTCATCGGATGGTACGACCCGTAGAGCACCGGCCGGGCGAGCGTGTTGAAGCCGGCATCCACGAGCAGATACTTGCGGGCCCCCTGCTTCTTCACCGCGCGCACCTCCGTGATCACGAAGCCGCTCTCGGCCGTGAGGTAGCGGCCCGGCTCGATCTCGAGCCGCAGGCGGTGGCCAAACCGGTCTTCGAGCCGCCTGCGGGCGGCGTCCCAGAGCGTGAAGTAGCCCGACAGGTCGGCGTGCACCTCGCCCGGCTTGTAGGGCACGGGCAGGCCGCCCCCCGCCGAGATCGTGGTGAGTGAGCGGCCGATTTCAACGGCCACGCGCTCGAGGGCGCCTGCCACCTCGGCGAGGTGCGCGAGGTCGGTGCCGCTGCCGATGTGCATGTGGAGCCCCGTGACGGCGAGCCCGGCCCATTCGGCGCGGCGGAGCACGTCGGGGATCTCCTCGTGCCAGATGCCGTGCTTCGAGCCCTCGCCGCCGGTGTTCGTCTTCTGGCTGTGGCCGTGGCCGAAGCCGGGGTTCACGCGGACCGTGACGCTCGCGCCCGGCACGCGCTCGGCGAGTTGCTCGATCATGTCGGCCGAGCCGCAGTTCACGTGGATGCCGAGCGTGGCCACGGCATCGAGGCTCTCGCGATCGAAGATGTCGGCCGTGTAGACGATCGGATGCACCGGCGGCAGTCCGTCGGCGCCGGTGCCGGGCGTGGCATGCGCCGAATAGCCCGCGGCGAGGGCCCTGTGGATCTCGCCGGTGCTCACGGCATCGACGACCACGCCTTCGCCGCGCATGAGCGCGAGCACGGCGAGATTCGAGCAGGCTTTCTGGGCGAACCGCACGGTATCCCAGGCCGCGAGATCCCGGCAGCGCCGGCGGATCATTTCGGCGTCGTACACATAGAGCGGCGTGCCGTAGGTGCGGGCGAGTTCGGCGACGCTCGCGCCGGCGATCGTGTGGCGGATCAAGGGCTCGAGGCCTGATTGGGCGGGGCGTGCGGCGGTCGTGGACATGATGGATGGATAGAAAAAAAGGGGGGAGCGAGTCAGCGAGGCAGGGGGATCGGGAAGCCCGGCGGTACGTCCGGCAGCGGGATGCCACCGGGGCCGACGGGCCGTTCCGGGGCCGCCATCGCGGCGCCGGCCTTGAGTGCACCCGAGTCGATCGAGAGCCGCGTGGCGAGGCCCCGTGTGATGGGCGTGACCCGCAGCGCGACCGCGCCTCCGCCGGCTTCGCGGGCGGTGGCCCCGGCCTTCGCCGCCTGGCCTTCACGGCCCAGCGTGCCGACGTAGTCGAAGACGGAGGCCGCATTCGCTTCGAGGGCTGCGATCGGAGTGGCATCGGCGATCGGGCGGCCGCTGGCCGCGAGCGCCGCTTCGGCCCGCGCGGCGGCGTTGCCACCGGCGAGCACGACTGCGTAGTTCGGCGCTACGGCGAGCGTCAGGTCGAGCGACTTTCCGATGCGCTCGGCGAGCGCCTCGTCGGCCACATCGACCGAGATCGTGTGCAGCGTGGCGGGGCCCGCCTTGCCCACGTCGAACCGGGGCTTCACTCCGGCGAGCGTCGCGCCGCCCGCCGAAAATGCCTGCTTCACCTGCTTCTCGAGCGCCGCCCCATCCTTCACGCGCACGCTCGCCGTCACCTCCGGCAGCGGCTTGTCGCGCGCGATCTGGCTCGTGTCGACCGCGAGCGCGGCGTCGATGCCGCCTGCTGCGAGCGTCGCCGCGAGGAGGTCGTAAACGAGCCTGGAGACGGTGCGTGTGAGCGGATCGTCGGCCTCGCGCGGGAGCGTCTGATCGAGCGCCTCGAGGAACTGCGCGCGGGCCTCGTCGGGAATGGCCTGCGCGATGTAGCCCCGCAGGGCGGGCCGCTCGCCGGCAGTGAGTGGAGGCGTGCCCGCGGTGAGCGTGCCTCGGCCCGCGGCTTCGAACGCGGCGGCCGACACGGAGCCAGGCAGGGAGACCGCCCGATTTTCCAGGAATACTTCCCCGGCGGTGTCGTCGATCCCGAAGCCGAGCGAGAGAGCCTCGGTCTGCCGCAGGCCTCCGAGCGCCGCCTTCAGGGCCCCGGGGTCCATCGGCTGCCCCTGCGCCGCCGACGCTGCCGCAGCCTGATCGAGCGCCGCCTCGAGCTGCTTTCGCACGGCATCCGACATCCGGCTCGGAAATGCCTCGATTCCCACGGTGTAGGTCGTGGCGAGGGCCGCGAGAAGCGGCGCCGCGTCGGTGGCTTCGAGGGCCGAGGGCGCGATCACGGCCCAGCCATCGCGTGCGGCGATCGAAAGCTTGATGCCACTGGGGAGCGTGACCCGGCGGACGTCGCCGTCTGTCGTGGCCGGGCCGATGATCCCCTGGAGCGACGCGAGCAGCTTGTCGAGGTCCGTCACCGGCACCAGGCCATGGGCTGCGAGGTCGGTGCCGTCGCTCGTGACCACGATGCCCGCCGGCCGCTTCACGTCGAGCCCCGTGAGGCCGCGGCCCTGCGTGGAGAGCATGAGGAGCGACTCCACCATCGCCGCGAGGCCGGGGTTGTCGATCTGCCTGCCGAACCACCCGAGCTGCTTTTTCAGATCCGCATAGCTGTCGACGGCGGCCACGGCGAGCACCTGCCGCTCGGCCGCCTGGCCGAGCCCCGCCACGAAGAGGGATGCAGCCGCGAGCAGGCCGGAGAGCGAGCGACTGCGAAACAGGCGGACACGAGTCGGGCAACGCATGACAAACTCTCCAGGCCCAAAGGATCGGGCGGGGATCAAGCAGGGGTCGAACACAGCAGTTTACCAGTGCCCCGCAAAAACCTGTATTCTCCCCCGGATATGGAGCCGCTGCCGCCGCATTTCGTGCTCGACCCTGCGCCCGTGCGGCGACCGGTGCGGTTGCAGGCGCTGCTCTTTCTGGCCACCGCGGCCACGACCTTCGCCGCGGGCGTGGTCGGCTGGGAGCCGGTCGTGCTCGGCATCGATGCCGACCTCGCCGGGCAGATCGCCGCGCACTGGCTCCGGGGCCTCGTCTACATGGCGGCGGTGCTGGCCGTGCTCGGCGCGCACGAAGCGGGGCATTTCATCGCCGCCGTCGTGCATCGCATTCCGGCCACGCTGCCGCTCTTCATTCCAATGCCAGTCTTGCTCACCGGCACACTCGGCGCGGTGATCGGCATGGAAGGGTCGCGGGCCGACCGGCGACAGCTCTTCGACATCGCCCTTGCCGGGCCGATCGCCGGGCTCGTGGTGGCCCTGCCCGTGCTCGCCGCCGGCATGCTCACGGGGCAGGCCGCCGCTGTGAGCCCATTCGCCACGTCGCCGGTGGCCGCCTGGATGCAGGCCGTGCTGCGGCCCGACCTCGCGGCCGGTTCGAGCATCGCGCCCAATGCACTCTTCATGGCCGGCTGGGTGGGCCTGCTCGTGACGGGGCTCAACATGATCCCGGTGAGCCAGCTCGACGGCGGGCACGTGAGCTACGCGCTCTTCGGCCGGCGGGCGCACTGGCTGGCCCGCGGCATCCTCCTGGCTGCGATCACCGCGATCGTGGTGCTCGGCCGCTACAACTGGATCGCGATGGTGGTGATCGTGGCCTTGATCGGCACCGACCATCCGCCGATCCGCGACGACGGCCGGCCGCTCGGCCTCGGCCGCACGCTCTTGGGCCTGGCGTCACTGCTGATCCCGATTGTGACGTTCATGCCCGAGCCGCTGCTCTTCGAGTGAGCACGCTGCTCACGTCATGCCTGGTGGCAACGTCGCCAGCCAGTCGGCCAGGGCGCCGGCGTCGAGCGTGAAGTTGTCGTTCCAGTGGGGCGGCTGAAACGACCAGCTCCTCGCGTTCACGGCCCCATAGCTGGCGCCGAGAGCCCCGGCGGCGTCTCGAAAACAGGTGGCGTGGTAGTGGGGCGAGTGCAGTTCAATCACCGACAGCGGGAGCCGCCCCAGGCAGAGCAGCGAAAAAGCCGCCCCGTGCGGACCGGCGATGTGTGTGGCCGCCGAAAACAGCGTCCGTTGGTCGTCGAACGACAGCGTTCCCGGATTGATGAGTTCGTAGCCCCGGGGCTGAAAGCAGCGCCCGAAAATCTCCGTCTCGTTTTCGAGCATGCGGCCTCGGCAGACGGCTCCTCGCGACACGTAGAGCTTGCGGGCCGGCAGCAGATCAGCGGCCGGGTCGCGCAGGCGCCTGAGAAAACGGACCGATTCCTCCGTCGGACGGTTCCCGGCTATGCATGGGTAGGTGGGAATCACGCCGCGCTTGAAGCGGTGGACGACTCCGCCGGCGAGGGACCGCGGGTTGACGCCGAGCTGCCGCAGGGCGTCGAACTGCCAGGGAAACACCGCGTTGAAATACACGGCGTGATCGGTCGGCGTGATGCCGTGGAGTGCGGCGACGGCCAGCTTTCCCAGGGCGTCGTAGAGGAAGTGGAAGAACGCGGCATCCCAGGTGCAGGAGAGAATCAGGGCAGGCTCGTCGTGGACGATCTCCGGCAGGCTGCGTGCGGCATGCGCATCGTGGCGGAACTGCTCAGGCGATCGAAGCTGCGCGGATCGATCGATGCCGGGCGAGACGATCGGCTGGCCGGATGCCGTCATGAACAGCAACGGATCGGCGAGCACGAGGGCCTCGCCCCGGAGGACGCCGTGCCGGGGCGGCGCGACCTGCGCCCGGGCGGCGGCTGAGGGGTGGCCCACCGTGCCGGACGTCGGCGGGGCAGGCGACCGTTGCCCGGGCTCATCCACCCGGCTGGCGTGGATGTCCTTCCAGCCCAGGCCGACCTGTCCCAGAAGCCCGGTCATCGTCGCCGTGTCGAGCCACGGTCCGGGGAGATCATTGCCGAAAGGCCCAGCGGAGTGACGTGCGAAGCTATGGGGCTTGCGGCCGCCCCGCGTGGCGATCTCGTGCGCGGCGAACACGTCCTGCACGGTCGCTCCATCGACGAGCTTGAACGCTTTGTAGTCGCCAAGGGCGATGAGCGCGCGAAACACGTCGACGTCGTGGGCTTCGGCGGAGATGTAGTCGGGCGTGATGCCGTGCGCGAGGAGCTCACGGAGGATGACGGCGTCGGAATGCTCGATGTCGATCTTGATGTAGTGGGGTGGGCCGTATCGCGCGACGATGTCGACGACATGCCGTGCGGGCAGCACCACCTCCGTGAATTCGTCGGCCCGTCGGGGAGACGGGCGGGGCAACTGGCTGAGGACCGTCTCCGCGCGATGCACGAAGAACGGCGTCTCCGTCAGGCTGCGTTCCGCCACGACGACGACGTTTTCGATCGCGAGCCGCCCGGCGGCGACCTCGTCGGCAAACCGTTCCTCGATCGCGCGGCAGAGCGCCGGATTCGCCTCGACGGCCACGACACGGTCGGCCTTCTCGAGGTAGTAGCCGAGATTGCCGCCAATATTCGCCCCGAAGTCGTAGATGACGGTCTTGGTGCCCATGAGACGTCAGTGATTCAGGGAGCAGGCGTGGCAAAACGGTGGAAACCACGACCAGTATCAGAAGGCGGGGAACAGGATGCCATCGGGGTCGCGGTTCGACTGAAACCCGCTTTCGTTGACGGGGGTGGCCGGGTGGCCATAATTCATGGATTCGAGGTCTCGCCCCGCCCCGCCCCGGCTGCACCAAGCCCGCACCAAGGAGGATTCCCGTGAGCATCGCAGCCAACTCGGCAGCCCAGACCGCGGTTCCGAACTTTGTGGAACTCGAAGATCCCGATGTGTGGGCCGCGATCGCCTCCGAGCAGACCCGGCAGGCCGAAGGCCTGGAGATGATCGCCAGCGAAAACTTCACGAGCCCGGCCGTCATGCAGGCCGTCGGCGGCGTGCTCACCAACAAATACGCCGAGGGCTATCCCGGCCACCGCTACTACGGCGGCTGCGAGTTCGTCGACAAGGTCGAGGACCTCGCCCGCGAGCGGCTGAAGAAGCTCTTTGGCGCTGAGCATGTGAACGTGCAGCCCCACTCCGGCAGTCAGGCCAATGCGGCGGTTTACATGACGGCCATCCAAACCGGCGACACCGTGCTCGCCTTCGACTTGGCCCACGGCGGCCACCTCACGCACGGCATGAAGCTCAATGCCTCGGGCGTGCTCTACCGGTTCGTGCACTACGGCGTGCGGCGCGACACGAACCTGCTCGACTTCGACCAGGTGGCGAAGCTTGCCCGTGAGCACAAGCCGAAGCTGATCATTGCCGGGGCGAGCGCGTATCCGCGCGAAATCCCCCACGGGACGTTCGCCGAGATCGCCCGCGAGGTGGGGGCGAAACTGATGGTCGACATGGCCCACTACGCCGGGCTCGTCGCCGCCGGCATCCACGACAACCCCGTGCCCGTGGCCGACTTCGTCACGAGCACCACGCACAAGACGCTTCGCGGCCCGCGCGGCGGCATCGCGATGTGCCGGGCCGAGAACGCGAAGATGCTCGACCGCTCGGTCTTTCCCGGCCAGCAGGGTGGCCCGCTGATGCACGTGATCGCGGGCAAGGCGATCGCGTTCGGCGAGGCCCTCAGGCCAGACTTCAAGGCGTATGCGAAGAAGGTCGTCGAAAACGCCCGCATGCTCGCAGCGGAACTCGCCCGCGGCGGCGTGAAACTCGTGAGCGGCGGCACCGACAACCATCTCATGCTCGTGGACGTCACGCCGCTGGGCATCGGCGGCAAGCTCGCCGAGGAGACGCTCGATCGCTGCGGCATCACCTGCAACAAGAACATGATCCCGTTCGACGAGCGGAAGCCGATGGACCCCTCCGGCATCCGGCTCGGCACGCCGGCGCTCACCACGCGCGGCATGGGCACCGACGAGATGAAGCAGATCGCGGCCTGGATCCTGCGGGCGCTCAAGAGCCCGGCCGACGAGAAGCTCGTGGCGGCCACGAAGGCCGAGGTGGCCGACCTCGCCGAGCAGTTTCCCGTGCCGGCTGCGAAGCTCGACGTGGCCGACAGATGAGCCGCGTGGTGCGGATCGGCCTCGTGCAGTCGGCATGCACGCCCGCGCGTGAGCACAACGTCGCCCAGGCTCTCGCCGGCATCGCCGAAGCGGCTGCTGCAGGCGCCGACGTCGTCTGCCTCCAGGAACTCTTCGCCGGCGAGTATCCCTGCCAGGCCGAAGACCACGACAGGTTTCGCGAGGCGGAGACGGTG
>CAMAVC010000080.1 GCA_945861585.1 Planctomicrobium piriforme | reverse complement strand
CCCGGGCCAGCGGCGGGATGAGCACCGGCGTCGTCGCGACGAAGGCCAGCATCATCGCGATCCCGGCAGGCACAGCCGCCCGCGGTGGCAGGCGTTCCGTGAGCACGAGCGCCATGATCACCGCGGCCACGGCCCAGAGGCCGAGCGCGAGCAACAGGAAACTCCGGGAGACGCCGCGCGGCGGCGGCGGAGCGCTGTCGAGGCCGGCGAGCGGGTCGACCCGGGTCGCCTCGCGGGCCGGCCACCACGCGGCAGCCATGGCGATCAGCGTGCCGAGCAGGATCGAGCAGGGAATCACGGCCGGATGGACGACGAGCGCGGCGGCCGGTGCCTGGAGGGCCCGCGAGATGCCGGCCGAGATCGGCCCCGCTGCTGCGAGCCCGAGCACCGCGCCGACGACCGCCCCGCACGTGCCCAGGATCGCCGCTTCGTACGTGACGAACCGTCTGATCTGGCGGCCGGTGGCCCCGAGGAGGCGGAGGAGCGAGAAGCTGCGGCGGCGTTCGGTGATATTCATGAGCATCGCGTTGCCGACGAGAAAGAATGCCATCGCGCTCGTCAGGCCGGTCACGAAGTCGAGCCCAAGATCCGCCGAGTGCAGCACGTCTTCGGCCATGCTCGAGCGGCCTGCGGGGACTTCGGCAAGCAACGCCTCGGGCAGCCTGGCCGCCACGCGGGCGAGCGCCTCGGGGCGGGATGCCCGGGGCTCGAGCACGACCCGCACACGATCGACGAGGCCGAGCGAGCGGGACATGTCGGCGAGGGCGGCGATATCGACGATGACTCCCGCCCCTTCGGCGAACCATTTCATCGATTCGCCTTTCGCGAGGCCCACGACCGTCAGCCTGGCGACCTTCCGACGTGCGAAAAAGATCACGTCGTCGCCGATCACCTTGCCGAGCCCGGCCGCGAGCCCCGCCTCGAGCACGACTTCCTCGGGGCCGACGCAGGCCCGCCCCGCCGTCAGTTCGAGCAGGCCCGTGTCGACGAGGGCGGCGGCATCCACCCCGACGGCGATTTCGCGGACGCGCTTTTCGCCGACCCGCAGCAGCGTCGGGCGGTAGAAGAGCGGCACCACCGCCCGCACGCCCGCCACGTCGGCCAGCCGCGGCAGCGTCTCGATGTCGAAGCGGCCGCCACCGCGGGCCGAGACGTCGATCGAGGGCACCCCTTCGACCGCCGCCGTGAGCCGGCGGTAGCCCGCCCGCGAGGCATCGGCGGAGACCCACGTCGCGACGACGGCACCCACGGCCACGGCGACGCTCGCGGCGGTGGCGAGCGCCCGCCCGGGCCGGTTGCGCCACTGGCGCAGCAGGAGTCCGCCAAGCCTCATGCCGGGGGTGCTCCGGTGGTGTCGGAATCGACGAGCCCATCGCGAATCCGGATCGTGCGGCGCGCGGCAGCCGCGATCGAGGGATCGTGGGTCACGAGGATCACCGTCTGCCGGCGTTCGGCAACGAGCCGGCGCAACAACTCGACGACGCGAAGAGAATTCACCGAGTCGAGGGCCCCGGTCGGCTCGTCGGCCAAGACGATGGCAGGGTCGGTCACGAGCGCCCGAGCGATCGCGCCACGCTGCTGCTCCCCACCGGACAGTTCGTCGGGGCGGTGCGTCGCCCGATGCTCCATGCCCACCGTGGCGAGAGCCTGCGCGGCGGCCGCTTCCGAGACACGCTTCGAGGCGCCGTCGAGCACGAGCGGCAATGCGACGTTCTCGACGAGCGAGAGTTCCGGCAGGAGGTTGTAGCGCTGGAACACGAAGCCGATTCGCCGCCGCCGAACGACGGCGAGGGCGTCGTCGTCGAGCGTGGCCAGATCGATGCCTTCGAGGAGGACGCGGCCCGCGCTGGGCCTGGTGATTCCGCCCAGCATGTGAAGCAGCGTGCTCTTGCCCGAACCCGATGCCCCCGTGATGGCCACGAACTCCCCGGACTCGATCGCAAGATCGATGCCCCGCACTGCCGGCACGCCGGCCGCTCCGGCGTCTCCCGTCGCAAACGTCTTCTCGAGGTGGTCGGCTTGCAGGATCGGCACGCGAGGCGAGGCTCCACGGCAGGGAAGGAAAAGATTTCGCAAAGCCCCCAATGTACCCGGCTTGCGATCGGTTCGGCTGCGCACGCTGCCGCGCAGACGCGAGAAGGCGGAATTCTGAAGGGGTTGTACCGACCATGCCGATTCTTCATGGGATGCATCAGAGGCGGACTCTCCCAGGAATGACGATCGTGCACCCTGCTCGACACCCCATGTTGCGACGCGCGCTGGCCGCGGTCCTCGTTTCCGTCGGCTCCTCGACCGCGCCGTGGGCTCGTGCCGAGGAATGGCCCCGAACCCCGGACGGGATGCGGGTCGCCGATCCCGGCACGCCGCTCGTCGCGCCGCCCGACAACGCGCCAGCCGAACTGGCGGTGGACTTGCCTGCCGACGTGGTCCATGGGCCGAGCCCCAAGACGCTGCCGGAGTTCGTCGATCTCGCGATGCGCAGCCATCCAAAACTGCGCCAAGCGCTCGCCGCCGTCGAGGCGGCCCGCGGCAAGGCCGTGCAGGCCCGGCTCTATCCCAATCCCGTCATCGCCGGATTCACGCCACAGGCCGCCGGTGAAGACAGCCAGTGGAGCGGCACGGTCGCGCAGGACATCGTGACGGCCGGCAAACTGCGGCTCTCGCAGCAGGCCGCGCTCCGTGAGGTGCAGAAGGTGGAATATGAGCTGATTCGTGCACGGTTCGACGTGCTCGCCGAGGTGCGCGGGGCTTTCTATCAGCTGCTCGTCGCGCAGCGTCGCGTGGAGATCTACAAGCTCCTGCTCGACATCGCCAAGCGGTCGTTCGAGATCGGCCGCCAGCTCGCGGAAGCGGGCGAGGGGACGAAAGCCGACGTGCTCTTTTGGAGCATCGAGCGCGACCGCGCCGAGGTGCGCCTGCTCAATTCATCCGTCTACATCGAGACCGGCCGGCGGCAGCTGGCGGCTGCCATCGGCCTGCCCCGCGCCGACATCGGCCGGCTGGAGGCCGACCTCTTCCAGCGGCTGCCCAACTTCGACCTCAAGGCCTTGCAGGAAGCCATCGTGCGGCTCAACGCCAAGCCGCGGGCCGCCGAAGCGGAGATCGCCCGGGCGCAGTGGGCGCTCGAGCGGGCGGTGGTGCAGCCGATTCCGAACGTCAACCTGCTCGGTGGCTACCAGCGACAGGTGGGCGGCCCACCACAGGACCAGGGGCTCGCCCAGGTGATGATGGCCGTGCCGTTGTTCGATCGCAATCAGGGCAACATCCGCTCCGCCCGGGCCGACATCGCGTCGTCGCGGGCCGACCTGCGCACGATCGAGCTCGACCTCGCGAACCGTGCGGCCCAGGCGATCGCCACCTATCGCACGTCGCAGCGGCTGGTCGAGTGGTATGAGCAATACATCCTCCCGAAGGCCCGCGAGACTGTGCAGCTCACGCAGACGCTCTACGGCCGCGGAGAAGTGACGTTCCTGAGCCTCCTGCAGGCCCAGAAAATCCTCACGGAAACGGAGCTCGCGTTCGTGGAGGCACAGGCCGATCGTTGGACCGGCGCGGTGCAGATCGCGGACCTCCTGCAGTTGCAGGAGTTCCCGCCCCGCGTCGATGCTCCGGCTGCGACCGGCCTCGATGCCTTCGACCGTGAGCTGGGGAATCCGCCGCCGGCTCCGGCCGCCGCCGGCCAGCCTCCGGCGCAGTTTCCCGACGAACCTCTGCAAGTGCCGGCAGCGGCACAGCCCGAAGAGATCAAGCCACTGCCGCCGCCGTAGGCTGGCGTGGGCGAGGCGGCTCCCGACCCCCCAAACGGTCAACGCACCTCGAGGTCGAGGTGGGCCTGGGTCGAGGTGCCGGTGACACGATCGGTGACCACGAAGTCCAGCCGGCACGGGCCGACGGGGGCGGTCTCGGGCACGCGGAGGAAGTAGCGGGCGAAGTAGTCGCGGCGCGGGGCGTGACAGGTCTCTTCGATCGGCTCGAAGTCCCACTGCCCGATCTGGCGGCCGTCGGCCGCGACGAGTCGAAAGAGTGTGTCGATGCTCGTGGTATGCCCGGCTGTCGACTGACGGGCCGTCGGGGCGTCGATCTCGAAATAGACGATCACGTCTTGGCCAGGGCGAAACGTCGCCTCGGGGAAGCGGTCGACCACGCCCCAGGCGCGCACGCGGGTGACGAAGCAGGCGTTGCCCACCGCGAACGTGGGCGTGGCGGGAACGCCGTGCACCGCCGGTGATGGCGGCCCGAACGAAACGACCTGCTCCGGGCCGACGGGCCGTGCCGCTTCGACGAAGGCGATCCTTTCCGGTTCGGCCTCCGCAACCGGAAAGGCGAGGGAAGCATCCGTCGACGGCGCGGGTGCCGGCTCGATGAACTCCGCCGTGGCCGGGGTGGCCTGATGCGTGGTCACGGTCGCAGGGAACACGAGCGCCTCGTGGGGCTCGGGCTCGGGCTCGGCGGCAACCGCGGCCATCACGAGAGCGGGCGCGACGGGGGGAGGTGCCGCGGGAGGGGGCGTCGGCGCCGCGATCAGCCGGGGTGGCCTGTGGGCCTCGAGAGATGCCGTGAACGCGTCGATGGCGGCGGGCCAGTCCTGGGGATTCGTGTTTTCGAGAATCGACAGGAGTGTGGCTTGTGTGGCCGGGTCGAGTTGGCCGACGCCGTTCAAGCGGGCCACGGCCCGCTCGACGGCCTCGTCGAGCGAAAACGGCTTCGGTGGCTCCGAAATGAGGGAGTCCTCGTCGGCCACCTCATCCAGCGCGACACTCGTCGACACATCTGTGCCGGCGGTCGCGTCGAGCGCCGTGGCTTCCGCCAGTGAATCGACCGTGTCGAGGAGCACGTCGCGCAGGCTGGCCGTCGTCAATGCTGACATGCATCCGCTGTGCGCGACGAGTGCGACACCGGCCAAGAGCCGGAGGGCGTTGCGAGTGGATAGTCCGCTGATCGGCATGGGCGGGGCGCTTTCCTACACATCCCTGCGGGCTGGGAGGATCCGAGGGTGCCGGGAGAGTAGAAAGCCGCAGATCGCGGCAGCAAGGCCAGAACGAAGGTTCGGGAAACGCCGGTGGTGGGGGGGCAGGAGCGGTTTTTCAGGCTCCGATGTAGAATCCAGCCCCACCTGCCGAGATTTCCCTGCATGCCAGCGACGTCCTTCGAGCCCGACGCCTTCCCCGACGGGTGGGGGCATCGCAATCTGCTCGACCTTGAACGGCTCTCCACCGCGGAAATCCGCCTGCTGCTCGACACGGCGGCGCGATTCAAGGAGGCCACGGAAGGGTGCCGCCGCAAACTCTCGGTGCTGACCGGCAGGACGATCGTCAATCTCTTCTTCGAGAACTCGACCCGCACCCGGACGAGTTTTTCGCTCGCTGCCCGCCGGTTGGGCGCCGATGTCGTCGACTTCGCCGCCTCGTCGAGCAGTCTGTCGAAGGGGGAGTCGTTCATCGACACGGCCAAGAATCTCGAGGCGATGGGCGTCGATGCCGTCGTCGTCCGGCATGCCACGCCGGGCACGCCGCATCTCCTCGCCAACCATTTGTCGGTGGGCGTGATCAACGCCGGCGACGGTCCGCACGAGCATCCCACGCAAGGGCTGCTCGACATCTTCTCGATCCGCGAGCATCGCGGCGACCTCGCGGGCGCCACGGTCGGGCTCGTGGGCGACATCGCCCACAGCCGCACCGCGCGGTCGAACATGTGGGGGCTCATGAAGCTCGGTGCGAAGGTGATCCTCTGCGGCCCGCCCACGCTCGTTTCGCAGCGCTGGCGTGAACTGGGCGTCGAGGTGTCGCACGATCTCGATGCGATCGTGCCCCGCTGCGACGTGCTCAATCTGCTGCGGATCCAGTTCGAGCGGCAGAACACCCGGCCCTTTCCCTCGGTCCGCGAATATGCGCATCTCTACGCGATGACGAAGGAGCGGCTGAAGCGGGCGAAGCGCGACCTCCTCATCCTGGCGCCCGGCCCGATCAACCGCGGCGTCGAAGTCACCGCCGAGGTGGCCGACTGCCCGCAGTCGTTGATCCTCGACCAGGTGACCAATGGCCTGGCCGTGCGGATGGGCGTGCTCTGGCTCACCTGCGGAAGTCGTGGCAGCCAGGCGGCGATCACCGCGCATGGGCAGCAAGGGAGAGTCGTCTGATGGCCACGCTCTTGATCCGCGGCGGACGGGTGGTCGACCCCTCGCAGGGCCTCGACGGCGTGCACGACGTGCTCGTGCGCGACGGGCTCGTGGTGGGCGTGGGCTCCGAGGGCGCCCAGACGATCGGCAAGGCCGACGAGACGATCGACGCCACCGGGCTCGTCGTCTGCCCAGGCCTCGTCGACATGCACGTGCATCTCCGCGAGCCCGGCCGAGAGGAAGACGAGACGATCGAGACGGGCACCCGCGCCGCGCTTGCCGGAGGGTTCACGAGCGTCGCCTGCATCCCGAACACCGAGCCGCCGATCGACACGCAGTCGACTGTCGAGTTCATCCACCAGAAGGCGGCGCGGGCCGACACGTGCAACGTGTTCGTCGTCGGTTGCGTGAGCCGCGACCGGGCGGGCAAGGAGCTCGCCGACATCGGCCAGCTCGTCGAAGCCGGCGCGGTGGCTTTCAGCGACGACGGGGCCCCGGTGTACGACGCCGAATTGATGCGGCGGGCGCTCGAGTATTGCCGCATGTTCGACAAGCCGATTCTGGCCCACGAAGAAGTGCTCGAACTCTCGCATGGCGGCGTGATGCACGAAGGGCTCGTGTCGCTGGTGCTCGGCCTCACCGGGATGCCGGCCGCAGCCGAGGAGGTGATGATCGGCCGCGACATCGCCCTCGCCGAGGTGACGGGCGGACGGCTCCACGTGATGCACGTGTCGACCGCGGGCGGCGTGGCTCTCGTGCGGGCTGCGAAGGCCCGCGGGGCCAGGGTCACGGCCGAGGCCTGTCCGCACCATTTCACGCTCACCGACGAATGCCTCCGCGGCTTCGATTCGAATTTCAAGATGAGCCCGCCGCTCCGTACGGCCGACGACGTGGAGGCGATCATGGCGGGCCTCGCCGATGGCACGCTCGATTGCATCGCCACTGACCACGCCCCGCACGCCCGCGAGAAGAAGATGCTGGAGCTCGACCGGGCACCAATGGGAATTCTCGGTCTGGAGACGGCCGTGGGCTTGTCGGTCACCAGGCTCGTCAACACGGGCCGGATCGGCTGGCCGCGATTGATCGAGGCGATGAGCACGCTGCCGGCACGGATTCTCGGTGTGAACCGCGGCACGCTCCGCCCCGGCGCGATCGCCGACATCACGCTCATCGACCCGAACCTCGTTTGGCAGGTCGACGTGCGAAAGTTCTGTTCGAAGAGCGTCAATTCACCATTCCATGGCTGGACGCTCACCGGCCGTGCCGTGGCCACGATCGTGGCCGGCCGTGTCAAATACCGGCTGGCGGCTTCCTGAGCCATGACGCTGATCATCGACGGCTACAACCTGCTCCACGCCTCGGGCGTGTTCGGAGCGGAGCGGGGCCCGCGGGGCTTCGAGCAATCGCGGCTGGCCCTGCTCGACCTCTTGGCCGACCTGCTCGGTCCCGACGCGACGAAGACGATCGTTGTGTTCGACGCGGTCAACGCCCCCGACGGCCTGCCGGGCAGGCACGTGCACCGCGGCCTCCGCGTGTGGTTCGCCCGGGAATACCCCGACGCCGATTCGCTCATCGAAGAGTTGATCGACGACGACAACGCACCGCAGAGTCTCACGGTGGTGTCGAGTGATCGTCGCCTCCAGGCAGCCGCCCGCCGTCGCCGTGCCTCGGCGGTGGACTGCGAAGGGTGGCTGGCCGAGCTCCGGGCCCGCAGCCGGCGGCGCGATGACGCGGACGCCAAACCCGCCGAGCCGAGCCCCTACGACGTCGAGGCCTGGAAGCGCTACTTCGGGCTGTGAGGGACTGGAGACCATGTGCCTGCGCCGGCTTCGGGCTCCCCATGTCCCGTTTGCTCTCGTTTGTTAGGCGCCGGCTCGGGGTTACCCCGTACCGTCTCGCCGGACGTTCGCCTCCGCCCTCCAGGCTTCGGCTCACTCGGATTTGCCTGCGCTGCGCCATCCATGGCTTCGCTGGTCAAATACGCCGGCTCAACGGTAGGGGCAACCCCGAGCCTCCCCGTTCCTAAATGAGTTGAGGAGGCTTCGGGCTCCCCGTGTCCCGCTCGCCGGCGTAGCTGACCAGCGCAGGCAGGATGCCGGAGCGCAGGCAGGTCCGAGCGAGTGGAGCCCAGGATGGGCGCAGCGAGCGTCCGGCGACGGGATATGGGGAGCCCGAAGCCGGCGCACTTTTCCCCACGAATGGCAAGCGAGACGCTCGCCCAACTCGCGTAATGGCAGGCCGAAAGTCACCTACGCTTTTGCCCAGCGGGCGAGTTTGCGGTCGAGCGTGGAGCGTTCGATGCCGAGCATCGTCGCGGCCTTCGTCTTGTTGCCGCCGACGGCGGCGAGCGTCGCTTGCACGTGCCGCTGTTCGAGCTCGTCGAGGGTAAGCGGAATGAACGGGGCAGCTCGCTCGCCGGACTTGCGGCCCGTTTCACCGGCTGAAGACAGTTGGCTGAGTGCCAGTTCGTGAACGTCGATCATCTCGTCGGTGGAGAGCACGACGGCCCGCTCGATGACGTTGCGGAGCTCGCGGATGTTGCCCGGCCAGTGGTAGCCCTGCAGTGCTTCGAGGGCGGCAGGGGTGAAGTCGCGAACTCGCCGGCTGGCTTCGGTGGCGAAGCGCTGCAGGTAGTGGCGGGCGAGGGGCTCGATGTCTTCAGGCCGCTTGCGCAGTGGCGGCACGAGGATCTCCACGACCTTGAGCCGAAAGTAGAGATCGCGGCGGAATTCACCGGCTGCCACGGCCTGCTCCAGGTCGCGGTTGGTCGCGGCCACCACGCGCACGTCCACCTGCACGCGGGTGCTGCCGCCGACGCGCTCGAAGGGATGCCCTTCGAGCACGCGGAGAAACTTGGCCTGAATGGCCGGGCTCATCTCACCGATTTCGTCGAGCATGAGCGTGCCCTTGTGGGCCGTCTCGAACTTGCCGGCCTTGCGCTCGGTGGCGCCGGTGAAGGCGCCCTTCTCGTGGCCGAAGAGCTCGCTTTCGAGAAGCGTCTCGGACAGTGCGGCGCAGTTCATACACACGAAGGGGCCGTTTCGCCGGTCGCTGGCGTCGTGGATCGCCCGGGCCACGAGTTCCTTGCCGACGCCGCTCTCGCCTCGCACCAGAATCGTGGCCCGTGTGCCGGCGACCCGGCCGATCTGCCCCTTGATGGCTTCGAGCACGGGGCTCTCGCCCACCATGCGCGACTCCTCGCCCAGCCGGCGCTTGAGCCGCTCGTTCTCGTCGGCCGTGCTCGCCAGCCGGCTCGAGAGGATTTCACGGGCTGACAGATTTTCCACCGCGACGCCGAGAGCGTCGCACACCGCCATCATGAATTCGAGATCGTCGGGCGTGGCCTGCCGGGCGGTTGCGGGCACTTCGACGTGCATCACGCCGATGGCCCGGCCCCCGGTGCGGATCGGCGCCGACAGACTCGTCGAGCCGTCGGCATGATGGGCGTCGCAGGCCAGCATCGCCTCGTCGGTCCGCAGCACCGTGGCAATCACACCCTCGAGGCGTCCGGCTTCGTCGATCCACTCGGACGGCGTCGCTGCGAATGGCTCCAATGCTGCGGGAGACGCGTTCGGTTGCCCGGCTGCGATACCCGCCGGCAGGAACACCGCGCCGCGAGTCGCCTCTACACCCTGAAGGGCGGAGTCGAGGGCGAGCCGGGCGATCGCCCGGGCGTCGGCGGCCCGGCCGAGCGCGAAGGCGAGCCGGCAGAGTTCGGCCGCGGCACGGCCGACGCGGGGCACGATCTCGCCTGGTTCACGGATGACGTCGAGCAGCCGGCTGTGGGTGCGACGGTGGGTGATTGCCGCCTGCCAGCGTTCGAACTCCGCCGACGTGGCGCCGGGTGAGGTCGCCTCGAGTTCGGCGGTGCCGGTCAGTGCCGACGGGGGATCGCCTTCGCAAAACGTGATCTCCACCAAGCCGATCGATACCACGTCGCCCGGGCCGAGCAGCCGCTCGGCGGTGAGCGGCACGGCGCCGAGAAACGTGCCGTTGCGACTGGCCAGATCACGAATCGACCAGCCTGCCGCGGTGGGGATGATCTCGGCGTGCAGTCGGCTGGCCCGTTCGTCGTGGATCACGACGTGGTTCGTGGGAGCGCGGCCGAGCGTGAGCCGCTGTCCGGCGACGAGCCGGGCGACGGATTCGCCGCCCTGGGGGTCACAGATGAGCAGATAGGCCGGGGGACGCACGCGGTCGGTTTCTCCACCTGCATCATGCATCAGAACGGGCCGTTTGGGGAGAGCGGGGAAAACCCGGTTTTCAGGCCGGGAAACGGGTTTGCGACGGGGCAGGGGGGCCCACTACCATCCGTGAGACGGCGGTTGTGCCGTCACGACCCCGAGTTCGTCGCGCTTTCGAGGTTTCCGATGACGATCGCCAATTCATCCCGCACCATCGTCTCCGCCCTCCTGCTCGTCGTCGCCATGGCTGCTCCCGCGGTCGCCCAGATGGGCATGGGCTTCGGTGGCCAGGCGGTGGGCGGCATCTCCGTCGATGCCCACGGCATCGTGCGCACGCTCGAACCAGAGGCCTCGCAGGAATTGGCGGCACGGCGGCGCGAATTGCTCGCGCAGGGGGCCGGCGTCGGCGGCAAGCCCGCAGCGCTCCGAAAAGTGTCGCTCGCGCGGCTGTGCAAGGCGATCGACGAATTCTCATCCACGGGCAAGCCGCTGCCGGCGGATGTCGTCTTTCTCGGCGGTCTCGAACGGATCACCCATGTGTTCGTGGATCCCGACGGGCACGATGTGATCCTCGCCGGACCGGCGGATGCAGCCGTGATCGATCCGGCCGGAAACGTCGTGGCCGCGGCGAGCGGTAGGCCGCTGCTCCAGCTCGAAGACCTGATGACCGCCTTGCGGGCGATCGACGGCGTGCGGGCGGGCGGCGTGCGCTGCTCGATCGATCCCTCGCCCGAAGGTGTCACGAAGCTGCAGCGGTATTTGGGCAGCCTCAAGAGCATCGGCGCGAATCCCGAGGCCACGCTCCGCACGATGGAAAACGTGCTCGGCCCGCAGAAGGTGACCGTGGGCGGTGTGCCGGCCGAGAGCCGGATCGCGCGCGTGCTCGTCGCCGCCGACTACCGCATGAAGCGGATCGGCATGGGGCTCGAACCGTCGGGCGTCGCCGCGCTGCCGAGTTACCTCTCGATGGTGCCGGCCGGCGGCACGAGCGGGGCCACGCTGCCCCGGTTCTGGCTCGAAGCCGAGTATGACCCGATCACCCGCGACCCCGACGAGCTCGCCTGGCAGCTGTCGGGCCGCCGCATGAAGTGCCTCACCGAGAGCGATATTTTTGCCGCCGGAGGCCCGGCCCGCGGCAAGGCCCCGGCCGACAAGGTCGCCCAGGCGTGGTGTGCCGCCATGACGAAACACTACGACGAGTTGGCCCGCCGTCAGCCGGTGTTCGGGGAGTTGTTGAACTGCGTCGACCTCACGGTGGTGGCCGCCCTGATCCATGGCCGGCAGCTCGACCGCCGCGCGGGGCTCGACCTCACGCCCCTTCTCGATGCGACGCGGATCACGCTCCCGGCGTACGAGGCCCCGGCAACGTTGTCGACCGTGGCGACCGGTTTCAAGAAGGGCACGAGCTGGATCGTGAGCGCTTCCGGCGGCGTGCAATTTCAGCCCTGGGCATTCGCCACCAATACGACCGAGTCGGGCGATTCAGCGGCGGCCCGCGTCGCCGCGCTCGACGGCCGTCCGACCGACGGCTGGTTTTGGGACTGACGTCGGGGCCGCCCATGCGATCTGCGTGAGCCCGGCGGCGGCGAGCGGAAACCCGCCGTCGATCCAGCCGCTCCGCACAAGTGATTCGAGCCGCTCGGTGTGGGTGGAGTCGGGAGGCGGCACACGCTTCACGAGCAGGAGATCGGCGTGCATGTCTGCCGCGATGCACGCCGCGATCGAGTCGCTCGTCACCTCCCAGCCGACGGGCAGCCGTGCGAGGCGGCCTTCGCATGCCAGCCACCGGGGAGTGTCGAGCACGGCGGCCGATGCCCGGGCAGGCTCCATCACGAGCGGCACCGCGATCGCGTCGGCAACCAGCCGTGCCGTCGTCCCCGTCAGCTCGATCGCCAGGTGATGGATCAGCCGGGCATCCTGTCGGGCGGCCGCGTCGATCGTGCGCAGGCCGTCCACGATCGCGCCGCCGCCCACCACGAGGAGCACCGGCCGCTCCGCTGCACGCTCGCGCACGAGTTCGGCCACATGCGTCGGCCAGTCGGGCAGCATCAGCAGGCTTCCGCCCAGCTTGATGACTTCCCGCGGGGACGGAGCGCCGGTCGAGCGCAGCATGCCGCACGTCCAGGTGGATCTCATGGCAGGAGCCCCTGGTCGATGAGAGCGATCGCGTGGGCGCAGGCCGCCCGCGATGCGTCGGGCCCGAGCAGGTCGGGCAGGGAGACCATCTCGACCGGCCAGGCGAGGTGCGCGAGCGCTCGGCGGGCGAGGCAGGCCCCGTGGCCCGAGAGCACGACGCTCGTCGGCCGCCAGCCGAGCGAGCGCGACACCCGGTCGATGGCCCGGGCCACAGTGCGAGCCTGCGCCCGGGCGCACCACTCGGCAGCCGCCAGTGCGTCGGTGCTGGAAAATGCTTCGGGATCCGCGAGGAGCATCCGGGCCAGTCGCAGCCGGGCAGCGGCCTTCGTGGCCGGCCGGCCATCGGCGGTGTCGAACGCCGCTGCATCCTCCGGGATGCCTCCGAGCAGCAGCCACACGTCGCGCGAGTCGGCGTAGCGTTCGCTCGAGATCGGCCGGCGGCCGGGGCCCATGCCCGGCCAGGGGAGCGCACGCACGATCGCCGCCACGGGCGTGCGTTCCACGCCTGTGTAGACGAGTTCGCCCGTCGCCATCCGGCCGACGTCGTCACAGGCCAGAGGAGCCGGCGCCACGTCGACGACGGGCACGATGTCGGTCGTCGTCGAGCCGACGTCGATCGCCAAGGCATGCAGGGTAGCGGCATGGGCGGCTGCGAGCCGGGCCATCGCGTGCCAATTCGCGGCGGCAGCTTTCAAGGGGTACTCATGCGCCGCTGCCGGCGTGACGAGCGTTCCGTCCGTGCAGTAGATGCCGATGGTCGCTGGCGGCGCGTATGCCCGAGCGGCCGCCTCGACCGTGGCCACGATGTGACGGACGCCGGCCTCGCGCGACGGAAAACAGTCGGCGATCTCGCCGGTCATCGTGGCCACGATCCGGCGTGGACGTCGCGCGGCCACGATCCGAGCGAGGGTTCCGGCGAGCATGTCAGGCTGCCGCCAGAGGGGAAACGGCTCCGATGCGGCCCACCCGAGGCCATCGGCCGCCTTGATGTTCGCGCCCCCGATATCAAAGGCCAGCACGGCCGAGTGGTCGTCACTTGTGTCCATCGTGCACCTGCGAGCCCGCCGCCACGTCGAGCATCGCCCGCACGAGGCTCCGCGGCGAGCCCGCGGCGAGCCGGACGAACGACGTCGTAAGCCGAGGGTTCACTTCGAGCACCCGATCGGCCCGCCCATCGTCGCGGGCGCCCAGGATCATGTCGACTCCCACCCAGCCTGCCGGGGCGTCGCCGCCGGCCGCGTGCGCGACGGCAGCGACTGCGCGCCGGGCGAGCCTCGTGGCGCGGTCGGCCTCGGCATGCGATTCCAGCGGCTCGCTCCCGAGATACTGGAGCGGCCCGGCTACCGTGAACCGCTGCCGCAGCGGCGGCAGGCACTCGATCGCACCCGGCCCACAGATGCATGACACGCCGACCGGTATGCCCGGGGCGAAGGCCTCGAGCCGCGTGGGCATCGGCACAGGGCCGGCGTCGCCCGTCGAGTCGATGCGTGCGAAACCCTCACAACCGACGCCATCGCGGAGCTTGCGGACGGCGGGCATGTGAAACTCCGCCGGCACGGCTGCTCTGGCCGCGAGTGCTCGCCCTGCCGGCACGGGCACGCCAGCCGCCGCGAGCGCATTCACGGTGGCCTGCTTGTCGGCAGCGATCGCCAGGAACGCATCGGCTGGCCCGAGCACCCGCCCGCCGGCTGCCCGCACGGCTGCGACCAGCGACCGCAAGATGCCGTCCGTCTCGGGCGCGATGATCACCGTCCAGTCGGCCTCGTGGGCTGCAGCTACGAGCGCATCGAGCTCACCGCTGGCCGGTACGACATGAACGCGTGCCTCACCAGGAAGCGTCAGCGTTTGCGCCTCATCGACGAGCACGGCCACATCGAGCGAGTGATCACGCCCGGCGTCCGCGGCGAGTGCCTCGAGCATCGCCCGCCCCTCGGCGATGATGCCGGCAAACTCACCACGCGCGCTGCCACCTGCCAGCCCACCGGAGCAGCACCATTCGTAGAGGAGAAGTTTCACGGGCTCTCGCGTCGGTGTGTGCCCAGGCTATTCAGTTGAGGAGGCTCGGGGCTGCCCATGCCCTCGAGCGGGCTGTGGGAGCGAGCGCAGCCATGGATGGCGAAAGTGAAGCGGACACGCAGTGAGCCGAGGCCGGGAGGGCCGAGGCGAACGTCAAGCGAGAGGGGCTGGGCAGTCACGAGCCGGTGCCAACGAGTTGGGCGTGACAGGCTGAAGTCTGTCCTACGGGGACGCGCGAATCAGAAAATCCCCAACTGATCCCGCGCCGCCTCGGTCATCCGGTCGGGCGTCCACGGGGGATCCATCACGATCCGCACCTCCACGGCCGCCACGTCGGCATGGGCCGCAAGCACCCGCTTGGTGTCGCCGATGAGTTGCGGCCCGGCCGGGCAAGCCGGGCTCGTCATCGTCATGTCGATGCCAATCTTCTGTTTGCCGGGCGCGTCGGCCGCCGGCTCGAGCGTGACGCCATACACGAGGCCCAGGTCGACGATGTTGACGAACAGTTCTGGATCCTTGACGTCCTTGAGCATCTCACGGATCGAGTCTTCCGAGAGGGCTCCCGTGGGGGGCGTGCCGGTCGTCGCTGCAGCAGTGGTCGCGGCCGGCGATCCACCGGCCGACGCCGCTGCCGAGGCCGGTGTCGACGCCGGTGTCGACGAGGCATGCGCGGCCGGCCCATCGGCCGTGGCATCGTCCCGCAGCCGCACCCACACGCCATCCCCTTCGACTTTCACGTCGTGTGCCCGTGTGGCCCGCACGGCTGGCATCGTCAGCGCCGCACCGGTGCGGATGTCGAACTTCGCCCCGTGCCGCGGGCAGGCGATCTTGTGGTCGCGGAGTTCGCCGTCGGCGAGCGGGCCGCCGTCGTGCGTGCAGATGTCGTCGAGGGCGTAATACCTTCCCTCGACGTGAAAGAGCGCGATCATCTCCCCGGCGACCTCCACGAGCGTCTTGCCCGGGTCGGGAATTTCGGCGGCGTCGGCGACACGGGTGAAGTCTGTCATGGCCGTCACGACACCCTGCGGATGCGGCTGCCGATCGCGCGGGCGAGCGCCTCGCGCACCGGCACGATCGTGATCCGGTCGAAGACCTGCTGGAAGAACCCCGCCACCACGAGGCGGGCGGCTTCATCGGCCGAAAGCCCGCGGGCCTGGGCGTAGAACAGCTGCTCGGCGTCCACACGGCCGCTCGTCGCGCCGTGCGTGCAGCGCACGTCATCCGCCTCGATCTCGAGCCCCGGGATCGAATCCGCCCGGGCTTCGGCCGAGAGCATGAGGTTGTCGTTGCGCTGATAGCCGTCGGTCTTCTGGGCTGCCTTGTCCACCTTGATCATGCCGCGCCACACCAGCCGGGAGCGATCTTGGAGGGCGCCCTTGTAGAGCAGGTCGCTCTTGCACGCTGGCGCTTCGTGATGCTGGAGCGTGTTGTAGACGAGGTGCTGCCGGCCCTCGGTGAACATCACACCATTCACCTGGGCGTCTGCATGGCGGCCCGCCAGGGCCACGTCCTGCGCCACCTGCGACACCCGGCTGCCGAGTGCGCCGAGCGTCCATTGCAGCCGGCCGTTCTCGTGGACGACCGCCTTCTGCCGGGCAAAGTGCCATACGCCCGTGTTCCAATTTTGCAGGTTCACCATCCGCAGGAAGGCGCCCTTGCCGACCACGATCTCGGTGCCGCCGCAGTGGAAGCCGCCGGCCGGGTTCGCGGCATCGCCGCCGCCGGCCGTTTCGGTGAGAAGCGTGGCCTCGGCGCCTTCGCCGAGCACGACGAGCACGTGCGACGTGTCGACGCCACCGGGGCTGATCGCCGCCACGACCGACAAAGGTTCACGAATCTTCACGCCGGCCGGCACGTAGAGCACGGCGCTCGCCCGGTGAAACGCCGCGTGCACCGCCGCGAACCAGTCGGCGCGAGAATCGATCACGGAGAACCAGTGGGGCTCGATCGCGGCGCCACGTTCGGCAAGCACCCGCTCGGCCGAACCGAACACCACGCCCTGTGTGGCGAGCGCGGGATCACACTCCTCGTGGATCACGTGCCCGTCGAGCGACACGAGCCTGCCGGCCAGGGAGGTGTCGGCCGCCGGCTGGCGGGGCTGGTCGAGGACTGGGTCTGTCGTTACGACGCCCGAGGTGATTGCCTCAGCAAGGAGGCCGGCAGGAGCGGCTGTGGCCGCAGCCGGCGGCCGCAGGCCCCAGGCCTTGGGCTTGAAGAGCCGCAGG
>CAMAVC010000079.1 GCA_945861585.1 Planctomicrobium piriforme | reverse complement strand
GTCATCCCCTCGGTTTTCAACCCAAGTGGGTTCGGTCCTCCACGCGGTTTGACCCGCGGTTCAACCTGCTCATGGGTAGTTCGTGCAGTTTCGCGTCTACCACCAGCGACATGTGTCGCCCTATTCAGACTCGGTTTCCCTGTGGCTTCGGTCCTGAGGACCTTAACCGAGCCGCTGACGGTAACTCGCCGGATCATTATGCAAAAGGCACGCCGTCACGCATTGCTGTTGCCAGCCATAGCGCTCCGACCGCTTGTAGGCACATGGTTTCAGGTTCACATTCCTCCCCTAACAGGGGTTCTTCTCATCTTTCGATCGCTCTACTAGTTCACTATCGGTCGTTAGGGAGTATTTAGCCTTACGGGATGGTCCCCGTAGATTCAGTCGAGATTCCACGTGGCTCGACCTACTCAGGGTACCCTCCGGAGACAACAAGTTTTCGCGTACGGGCCTGTCACCCTCTGTGGACGACCTTTCCAGATCGTTCCGCTAACTCGTTGTTTGGTAACTCCATTGGAGGGCCCTACAACCCCGCGGTGGAAACCACCACGGTTTGGGCTTTTTCCCTTTCGCTCGCCACTACTCAGGAAATCGATTTTTCTTTCTTTTCCTGCGGGTACTGAGATGTTTCAGTTCTCCGCGTTCGCTACTCGTGACCTATGGATTCAGTCACGGTCTGTTCGGGCATCCCGGGATCATCACCTGTTTGACGGTTTCCCCGGGCTTATCGCAGTCTTCCGCGCCCTTCAAAGCCTCCTAACGCCTAGACATCCCCCATGCGCCCTTTGTAGCTTGACCACCCGAATCGAATGCTCGCGAAAGCCGACATGCGTCGGACCTTCGGAGGCAATCTCTTCGAGATTCAACTACGGGCCCAGTACTTCTTGGGTACTGGATATGCCCTGGATCATCGCCGGCAAGCGCGCCGACCCCATCCAGGGCAGTAACGTATTTCTCGCTGCGTGCTCGCGACAGCCTTCTGGCCGAAGCCAAAAAGCCAACCGCTTCACGCTTGAGCCTTGGGAGAACGCCTCCGGGACCACGTCTTGAGAACGCGATCCGTTCGGCATTCTTTTCAAGATGCCAACTACCACGACCAAATTGTCAAAGAACGAAACAAGCCGACGACGTCATCCCGAAGGATGGCGGCGACGGCTCGCGACCTGTCATGGACAGAGGTTCATTTCGGCCGCTGCAGCCCGTGTTTCAAACACAAGGCGATCCAGTTGCCGAACCGGGCCTCAACCCATGACAAAGACCGTCACGAGCCATCGAGCGGGAACCGATACCAAGCACACAGTGATCGGCCGCAAGACTCCAGGAAAATTAGCGGACGACCGGAGAGGCGTCAAGCACCGGGAAAAAGAGGGCGGAAAAACTGCGGATTGGCCCGATTTCTCGAGGGTATAACCGCAGGATGTCCCCTTCGGCTCCACTCTGTGTCGGGCTTTGCATCGCGTTGTTCCTCGCGGGAGCGGGCCAGGTCTCTGTCGCAGACCCCGCCGGGGCCCCCGTGGTGGTCGCCCCGGTGGAGCAGGTGGAACTCGCGGCCGCCCAGTCGTTCGTGGGCACCGTGTATCCAGCGCGGGTCAGCGACGTCGGCAGCGCCGTCGATGGCCGGGTGGTGCGCATGCCCGTGGACAACGGGCAGCGGGTCTCGGCGGGTGAAACGATCGCCGAACTCCTCCGCGGCCTGCTCGAAATCGAGCGGTCGGGAGCAGCTGCGGAACTCGAACGCCGGGCGCAGGTGCTCGCGGAACTCCGGGCCGGAAGCCGCCCTGAAGAGCTCGACCAGGCCCGCGCCATCGTCGCCGGAGCGACCGCCCGCGTCGACTACGCCCGCAACCGGCTCGCGCGGCTGGCCCGCCTGGCCGAGCGGGGCACGAGCACCGAAGACGAGCTTCTCGTCGCCCAGACCGAGCTCAGCCAGGCAGAGTCGCTCCTGGCCGGCGCACGGGCATCGCTCGCGCTCGCCGAAGCTGGCCCGCGGCAGGAGGCGATCGCCCAGGCCGCCGCCGCGCTCGCGGCCCAAGAAGCGGAGGTCGCGCGGATCGACGATCAGCTCGCCAAACACACGATTCGCGCCCCCTTCGCCGGCTGGGTGGTCGAACGATTCACCGAACAGGGCCAGTGGGTGGCCCGCGGTGGGCTCGTGGCCCGGATCGCAGAGCTCGACCGTCTGGAAATCGATATTCAGGTGCCAGAGCTCGCCATCGGCACGCTCGCGGTCGGGGCGGATGTCCGGCTGGACATCGACGCCGCCCCCCAGCACACCTGGATCGGCCATCTCGAGCGGATCGTGCCCCAGGCCGATCTGCTCAGCCGGAGTTTCCCCGTGAAAGTGCTCCTCGAAAACCGCGTCGTCGACGGGGAGCCCGTGCTGCGCGGGGGCCTGCTCGCGCGGGCCTGGCTGCCGGTCGGCAAGACCGGCCCGGCCACCGTCGTGCCCAAAGACGCGCTCGTGCTCGGCGGCGGCCAACCGTTGGTGTATGTCGTCGAAGCCGCCACCACCCCGGGCGCGGGGACGGTCCGGCCCGTGCCGGTCGCCCTCGGGACAGCCAGGGCCGGCACCGTCGAGGTGCGGGGCGACCTGCGGGCAGGCCAGCTCGTCGTCACCCGCGGCAACGAACGGCTGCGGCCCGGCATGCAGGTGTCGTTCACGCCATGAACCTCGTCGCCGCCTGCGTGGCCAATCCCGTGAAGGTGGCCGTGGGGGTGATCCTCGTCACGCTGTTCGGCGTGCTCGCGATCGCGACCATGCCGGTGCAACTCACGCCCGAGGTGGAGGTGCCCACGATCTCGGTCGAGTCGCGCTGGGTCGGCGCGAGCCCCCAGGAGGTGGAGCGGGAGCTCGTGCAGCCGCTCGAAGAGCAGCTCCGCAGCGTCGAGGGGCTCGTGAAACTCTCGAGCGAGTCGAGCGACTCCAGCGGCGGGATCCAGCTCGAATTCACCGTGGGCACCGACATGTCGCAGGCGCTCGTGAAAGTGAACACGCGCGTGCAGCAGGTGCGCGACTGGCCGATCGACGCCGACCGCCCCGTGATCCGCACCGCCAGCGCCAACGACCGCCCGGTGGCCTGGCTGATTCTCGGGCAGGCCGCGCCCGACGCTGCCCGGATCGAGGCGGCGAAAGCGGCCCATCCGGAACTGGCCGCCGCGCTCGACCGCGTGCTCAGGGCCCGCTCGCCGGACCTCGCGCTCTACCGTCTGCGCACGCTCGTGGCGGCGCATCCCGAACTCGCCCCCCTCGCCCCTGCGGAACTCGACGTGGAGGCCCTCCGCCGCATGGCCGAGGACGAGATCGAAAGCCGGCTGGAGCGGGTCGACGGCGTCTCGAATGCCGATCTCGTGGGCGGCCGGGCCGACGAACTGCAGGTGATCGTCGATCCGCAAAAACTCGCCGCGCGACAACTCACGATCGACGACCTGCGGCTAGCCCTCGTCAATCAAAACCAAGACACCTCGGGCGGCGACGTGTGGGAGGGCAAGCGGCGCTACGTGGTCCGCACGCTCGGGCAGTTTCGCTCGCCCGAGCAGGTGGAGGGCGTGATCATCACCCGCCGCGGCGGCAAGCCGGTGTATGTGCGGGACGTAGCCCGCGCGCAGCTCGGCACGAAGAAACCCGACGGCATCGTGCGACGGTTCGGGGCCCGCAACATCGCCGTGCGCATCACCCGCGAGCAGGGCGCGAACGTGCTCGACATGATGCGCCGGCTGCGGGCGGTGGCCGCGGAGATCGACGCCGACCTGCGGCCGCGCGGCCTCGCGCTCAGCGTGGTCTACGACGAGACGACCTACATCGACTCCGCCATCGGGCTCGTCAACGACAATATCCTCGTGGGCGGCCTGCTCACGCTCGGCACGCTCCTCGTGTTCCTGCGCAACATCCGCTCCACGCTCATCGTGGCGCTCTCGATCCCGGTGAGCGTGATGGGCACGTTCCTCGCGCTCGCCGCCTTCGACCGCACGCTCAACGTAATCAGCCTCGCCGGCATCGCCTTCGCGGTGGGAATGCTGATCGACAACGCGGTCGTCGTGCTCGAAAACATCTTCGTCCACTGGAGCAAGGGGGAGGAGCCGGCCGCGGCCGCCGTTCGCGGCACGACCGAAGTCTGGGGCGCGATCCTCGCGAGCACGCTCACAAACGTCGCGGTGTTTCTCCCTGTGCTCTTCATCGAGGGCGAGGCCGGGCAGCTGTTTGGCGACATTGCCCTGGCGATCGCGGCGGCGGTGGGGCTCTCGCTCGCCGTGTCGGGGCTCGTGGTGCCCGCAGCGGCGGCGTGGCTGCTCACCGGGCAGCACGCCCGGGAAGCAGTGGCCGTGGTGACCGGGGGCGGCTCGCGGCCCGCCGGCGTGGGCCGGTTGATGAGCGACCTGATCGGCCGATTCGGGGCGGCGTTCACGTCGTCGGTCTTGCGGATCGACCGATTCTTGCTCGGCGGCATCGGCCGGGAGGCGGTCACGTCGCTCGCGATCGTGGCGGTGGCCACGTGGGCCACGTGGGCACTCATGCCGAAGGCCGAATACCTGCCCGAAGGCAACCGCAACCTCGTGTTCGGCATCCTCCTGCCACCGCCGGGCTACAACATCGACGAACTGCTGCGGATGGGCGACATCGTCGAGAACCGGCTCCTGCCCTACTGGGACGTCGATCCGGGCACGCCCGAAGCGGCCGCCCTCGACGCGCCGATCCTCGGCGATCTGTTCTTCGTGGCCCGTGGCCGAAGCGTGTTCATCGGCGTGCGATCGCTCGATCCGCTCGAGGCCGCCCGACTCGTGCCGCTCATCCAGCGCGTGGCGGCCGATCTCCCGGGCACGTTCGCCGTCGCGAAGCAGTCGAGCCTCTTCGAGCAGGGGCTCGGCTCCGGCCGCACCGTCGACATCGAGATCACCGGGCCCGACCTCGCCAAGCTCGTGCAACTCGGCCTGCAGGTGATGCAAAAGCTCCCCGAGGCCACCCCGGGCAGTCAGAACCTCCCCAGGCCGTCGCTCGATCTTTCGAGCCCCGAGATCCAGCTCGTGCCCCGCCTCGAGCAGGCCGCCGACATGCAGCTCGACGCCCGCCAGCTCGGCTACATGGTCGACTGCCTCGTCGATGGCGGCTACGCGACCGACTACTTCCTCGACAACGACCGGATCGACCTCGTGATCAAGGGAGACGAACGATTCGTGAAGCGCACGCAGGATCTCCGGTCGCTGCCGGTGATCACGCCCGGCGGGCAGCTCGTGCCGCTCGAGAGCGTGGCGGAGGTGCGCGAGTTTTCCAGCGGCCCGGAGCAGATCCTGCACCGAGAGCGGGAACGCGCGATCACGGTGCAGGTGTCGCCGCCCACGCGGATGCCGCTCGAAGAGGCCCAGGAGCGGATCATGGCCGTGATCGTAAAACCGCTCGTCGATGCAGGCGCCCTCGCCGGTGGCTATCGGATCAGCCTCGGCGGCACCACCGACAAGCTCGTGGCCACGTGGCGGTCGCTGTGGTTCAACCTGCTCCTCGCAGCGTTGATCACCTACCTGTTGATGGCTGCCCTCTTCGAGTCGTGGGCCTATCCGGCCGTCGTCATGCTCTCGGTGCCGCTCGGGAGCGTGGGCGGCCTGCTCGGCCTCGCCCTGCTCAATTGGCTCGGGGCGGCGTTCGGCATCTACCAGCCGCTCGACGTGCTCACGATGCTCGGCTTCGTGATCTTGATCGGCACCGTCGTGAACAACCCGATCCTGATCGTCGAGCGGGCCTTGCAGCTCGTGCGCGGCGAGGCCGACGACGACCGCGGCGGCGTGCCGTGGCCGCCGACCGACGCGATCCTCGAAGCCGTTCGGAGCCGCATCCGGCCGATCTTCATGACGACGTTCACGACGGTGCTCGGCCTCCTGCCCCTCGTGCTCTTCCCCGGGGCCGGCAGCGAGCTCTACCGCGGCCTCGGCGCAGTGCTCTTGGGCGGGATGCTCGTGTCGACGCTCGTCACGCTCGTGCTCGTGCCGCTGTTGCTCGGCATCTGCTTCCGACTGTTTCCGGTGCGCTAGCGCCGTCGTCGGGCTGCGCCGCAAACCACAGCGTCGCCGCGGCCATCAGCAGGCCGAAGAGGATGATCAGCACGAGCACGATGCCCATTAGGCAGCCAGCCCGGGCATCGTCGCCGCTGAGCGCCCGAAGTTCCCGGGCCGAGTGCACCTCACGGCCCGAGGATGCTGTGGCTTCCTCCACTTCGCCGAGGGCCCCCGCCTGACGGCTGTTGACGGAGCTGTCGAGCGCGAGCAGCAGGCTGCGCGCGTGGCGAAACAGAAGCACCGGGAGGAGCACGGCCACGGCGAGGCAGATGCCGAGCGCCGTCTCGTTCGACGTGCCGATCCCGAGCACGAGCGCCGCGTAGAGCAGCCCGGTGACGATCACCGTGGCGCCGTAGTTCAAATAGATCGAGCCGAGATAGAACCCCGGCTCACGGCGGAACGACAGCCCGCAATGGCCGCACGCGTCGTGCATCTGCACGAGCCCGCGAAACAGCGCGCCTTCACCACATCGCGGACATTGCAACCGGAGCGCGCGGCTGATCACGGAAGCGCGCTGAGACGCAAACATAGGCAGATCCGCAGAAGCAAAAAGCTGATCCTCGCCGCGCCACGAGCGCCGGCCGGGGCATGCTGCAGAGTATAGGTGCGCCGCGGATTCGCCCCAGGTTCGGCGGATTCGTCCCAGGTTCGGCGGATTCGTCCCAGCTTGATCCCGTTTCGTCCCTGCCCAATCCCGATTCGTCACTTTTCACCGAATTTCCTTGTGATGCAGGACTTTTGCATTACGCTTCCCGGCATGAGTACGTTCCGTATTGGAGTTTTAGCCGTGGCAAGAATTTCCGTCGTCGTAGCGATCCTGCTTGCCGTGACGGCAAGCACACCTGCCCGAGCAGCATTCATCACGATCGACCAGTTCAGCGACGGGACGACCGACCTAAACCTCACTGCTGCCGCCCCACCGACGCTTTCGGCAAGCCAGACTGAAACCGGACTGTCGGGCGTGGCTGGCGGATCTCGGAGGGTGGACATTCAGAAAGTCAGTGGGCTGTCAGGAGGCACGCGAAACGTCACCGGCGCGGTGGACGCACCGAATCAGCAGTTCGCCTACATCTCTGGAAACGGCGTTGTCGGTACGATGACCCTGACGTACGACGCCAACGGTGCCGGCCTGAATGCGCAACTCGGCTTGATCGACACGATTTTACTGAACTTCGTGGACGGGGATTACAGTGCGACCCGGAACATCCCGGTCACGATCACGATCACCGCGTCGAATAACCAGACGGGGTCGCTGACGCAGACGCTCGCCGTAGAGCAATCGCCCTATGTCATGGAATTTGCGATCGCAAGTTTCAGCAATCTCGGTGGCTTAAACCTTGCATCGAACACCGTGAAATCCTTGCAGATGCACTTCGCTCCGACAGCGACCTCGGCCGACTTCACGCTCGCAAGCATTCAGGTGGTGCCCGAGCCTTCGAGTTACGCTCTGGCGATCATCGGTGCTGTGGCGGCGTTCGGCGTGCCTCGCTTCGTCGCTCGCACTGCAGCCGTCCGCCGTCGCACCACGGCGTAGCCGCCGCAGGCCAGAGCGACGAACGCCAAGGCATAGGTGGCGGGTTCAGGGACTGCGACGAACTGCATCTGTTGCGGGTCCGTGAGGCTCGGGGTAAACCACGAGGCTCCCGAATCGAGGCTGCTAGCGAAGGGCGATGGAAAGCCCAGCCCGCCCGTGCTGCTCGTGTAATCCCACCGGAAGGATCCGCCGACCAGGCCGGGTGTCTTCAGCACGACGAAGTAGCTTGTCGACGGGCTCAACGACAGATTGAGGCCCGTGAAGGTCACGTTGCTGGTCGTCGTCGGCACGACGTTCAATGGAAGCGAGCCGACGGCCGTCTCGCCCGTGATCGACGATCCCGGGCGGCCACCCTCGCCCCCCGCATCGTAGATGAACAGTTGCGACGCTCCGCTCGTGACGCCGGGATCACGTCTCATCGGGACCGTGACCGCGCTGATGGTCGCGTCGATCGCAGTCGTGGCAAATCCCTGCGCCGGCCACAGGCCGCCGAACAGGTCGAGATAGCCGGCGGAAGCCTCGGCGAGATTGTTGGCCAGATCCACCGGAACCGCACGGGCGACGGGGCACGCGGCCGATCCGATGGCGAACACGAGCACCGCGGTAGCAGCGCAGCGAGAACGCTCGAGGCACTGGAAGACGGTAGACATGGGCGGTTTCCTTGCTGGGCGCGCTCCACAAGCCCCCACCTCGACCGCTCCGAGGACCGAAAACGACAACCCACGCACGTCAACAAGGGCGAGTGAACGTCCCTCTATGAAGCACCACCGGGAGAAAAATCAGGCATCCTCGCGATGGTGCGGGCAAGCCGCTGATCCGGCTGGCACTCTGGGGCATCGGTGCGGGCTGCCGACTGCTCCGAGATGAGCGCGGCTCAAAACGCAAAGACCCCCGCAAAACCCGAGAGAACTGGGGCTTTGCGAGGGTCTTCTCGCGAGAGGCTCCGGTCGGAGTCGAACCGACGATGGCGGATTTGCAATCCGCTGCCTTAGCCACTTGGCTACGGAGCCGTATGTCGAGACCTTGAGAACGCTACGGAAAACTGGGCGATCTGGTCAAGCGCGATGCATCGGGCTGACCCTGCCGCTTGTGTCAATCGTCGCGTTTTCAACGGTCATGCGTATGGATCGGCCACCGGCCGCCCTTCGCTTCAATCTGTTCTGGGCCCCGGGCGAACCGGCCGTGTCCGAGTCCCGGCCGAAAAAGCTGCCCCCTTTGGCCGCAGCCACCGGAGACCGATATAGTCTGCCCACCTCCGCCCATTTCGCTGGCGGATTTCTCGCGGAGCCTTTTCCAGGATGAGCAAGCAGGGATCGTGCGACATCGGCCTGATCGGCCTCGCCGTGATGGGCGAAAATCTGGCCCTCAACATCGCCAGCCGCGGCTACTCGATCGCCGTCTACAACCGCACGACGAGCGTCACCGACGCCTTCACGGGCGGCCGCGGCAAGCAGCCGAACGTCGTCGGCTGCCACACGCTCGAAGACCTCGTGGCGGCGCTGAAGGCCCCGCGCAAGGTGATGATGATGGTCAAGGCCGGCCCGGCCGTCGACGAACTCATCAAGACACTCATCCCCCTGCTCTCCAAGGGCGACTGCATCATCGACGGTGGCAACACGCTCTATTCCGACACCGAGCGCCGCACGAAAGAGGTTGAGGCGGCGGGCCTGCACTACATCGGCACCGGCGTCTCCGGTGGCGAGGAGGGTGCGCTCAAGGGCCCGAGCCTGATGCCGGGCGGATCGAAGGCGGCGTGGCCGCTCGTCCAGCCGATCTTCCAGGCGATCGCTGCCAAGGTGGGCCCCAAGGGCGACATCCCCTGCTGCGACTGGGTCGGCCCGCGCGGCGCCGGGCACTACGTGAAGATGGTGCACAACGGCATCGAATACGGCGACATGCAGCTGATCTGCGAGGCCTACTGGTTGCTGAAGCACGGCGCCGGCCTCTCGAACGGCGAACTCGCGAAGGTGTTCGATGAGTGGAACAAGGGCGACCTCGACAGCTACCTGATCGAGATCACCCGCGACATCTTCACCGTGAAGGATCCCGACACGGGCTCTGTTCTGGTCGACAAGATCCTCGACAAGGCCGGGGCCAAGGGCACCGGCAAGTGGATGAGCCAGTTGGCCCTCGACCTCGGCGTGCCGAGCACGCTCGTCACGGAGGCCGTCTACGCCCGTTGCCTGTCGGCCCTCAAGGACGCCCGCGTCCGGGCGAGCACAGTGCTCAAGGGCCCCGACCTCGCCACGCACGACGACCCACAGGCGTTCGTCGAACAGGTGCGGCAGGCGCTCTACGCCTCGAAGATCGCGAGCTACGCCCAGGGCTACGTGCAATTGGCCGCCGCCGCGAAGGAGCACGACTGGCCGCTCGACTACGGCGCGATCGCGATGATGTGGCGGGGCGGCTGCATCATCCGGGCCCAGTTCCTGGAGCGGATCGCCGAGGCCTACAAGGCACAGCCGAACCTCGAAAACCTGATGCTCGCGCCCTATTTCGCCGACGCGCTCGCGAAGTCGCAAAAAGCCTGGCGGCACGTCGTGGCTACGGCCGCCACGATCGGCATCCCGGTGCCGGCGTTCATGACGGCGCTGGCCTACTACGACGGCTACCGCCACGCCAGCCTGCCGGCCAACCTGCTCCAAGCGCAGCGCGACTACTTCGGCGCCCACACCTACGAACGCACCGACAAGCCGGGCACGTTCCACACCGAATGGCTCGACCTTCGGAGGCAGGCATGAACGGCTTTCTGCAGGGTCTCTTCTCGCTTTCCGGCAAGACGGCGGTGGTGGTCGGCGGCACCGGAGTGCTCGGCGGCGCCATTGCCGACGGCCTCGCCCAGGCGGGCGCCTTCGTCGTGGTGGCCGGCCGCGGCGCCGACCGCGGCGCCGCCCGGGTCGATGCGATCAAGGCCGCCGGGGGCGACGGCACGTTCGTGAGCGTCGACGCCGTCGATCGGGCGAGCGTGAAAGCGCTCCTCGACGCCACGATCCACGCCCGCGGCCGCGCCGACATCCTCGTCAACTGCGCCGGCGTCAACTCGTCGGTGCCCTACTTCGAGATTCCAGACGACGACTTCGACAAGGTGCTCGACACGAACCTCAAGAGCACGCACATCGGCTGCCAGATCTTCGGCGCTCACATGGCGGCCAACCACGCGGCCGGCACCGGCGGCGGCGCGATCCTGAATATCGGCAGCGTGTCAGCCGACAAGCCGCTCTCGAAGGTGTTCATCTACTCCGCGTCGAAGGCCGCCGTGCTGAACTACACGCAAAACGTGGCCCGCGAACTCGCCCCGAAGGGCGTGCGGGTGAACATCCTCTGCCCCGGCTTCTTCCCCGCCGAGCAAAACCGCAAGATTCTCTCGCCCGACCGCGTGGCCACGATCATGTCGAAGACGCCGATGAACCGCTTCGGCAACCCCGATGAACTCATCGGCGCCGCGATCCTCCTCTGCGCCCCCGTGGCCGGCAGCTTCATCACGGGCACGAGCATCTACGTCGACGGCGGCTTCACCGGCATGAGCATGTGAAGCGTTTCGCGCGCGCCGGCTTCGGGCTCCCCATATCCCCTCGCCGGACGTTCGCCTCCGCCCTCCAGGCTCCGGCTCACTCGGACCTGCCTGCGCCGGCGGGAGCGCCTCCGCTTGGCCATCCATGGCTTCGCTGGTCAGCTACGCCGTCTCAGGGACATGGGGAGCCCGAATCCTCCTCAACAAAGCCCGAGGCGTAAGCCGAGAGGATGCCCCGGTGGCGAAACACTCCGCGTATTCCCTTCGGCTCACGCCTCGGGCTTCCAGACAGACAGGGAGGCTCGGGGTTACCCCTACCGTTGAGCCGGCGTATGTGACCAGCGGAGCCATGGATGGCGGAGCGCAGGCACATCCGAGCGAGTGAAGCCCAGGATGGGCGCAGCGAGCGTCCGGCGAGACGGTACGGGGTAACCCCGAGCCGGCGCGCCGCTGAAAGACGTGACAGGCTGAAGCCTGTCCTACAACGTGAAGGCCCGTAATCAACTGCAGCTGATGCATCGAGACACGGTACACTCGAAGCCATCATGTCACACACCATTGTCATCTTCGGCGCGTCGGGCGATCTCACGAGCCGCAAACTCGTGCCCGCGCTCTACAACCTCGAGCGGGCCGGGGACTTGCCACCCGACACGCGGATCGTCGGATTCTCCCGCACCCCGATGACCGACGAAGCCTGGCGGGAGGGCCTCCGCGAGTCGACTGCGAAGCACTGCGACTGCGGGCCGGTCGACGATGCGTCGTGGAAGCAGTTTGCGTCCCGCATCCACTACCAGGCGGGCGACATCGGCAAGCCCGAGGATTTCGCCACGCTCGACCGCCGGCTGACGGCGCTCGAGGCCGGGGCCGACGCCACGCGGGTGTATTACCTCGCCACCGCGCCGCAGTTCTATGAGCCGGTCGTGAAGGCGATCGGGGCGCACGGCATGGCGGAGGAGACGCACGGGCCGCGCCGGATCGTCGTGGAAAAACCGTTCGGCACCGATCTCGCCACCGCGCGGGGGCTCAATGCCGCGCTGCACGCCGTGTTTCACGAGAGCCAGGTGTTTCGCATCGATCACTACCTCGGCAAGGAGTCGGTGCAAAATATTCTCGCCCTGCGGTTCGCGAACACGATCTTCGAGCCGGTGTGGAATCGCCGCTACATCGACCACGTCCAGATCACCGTGGCCGAGGAGGTGAAGGTGGGCCGGCGCGGTGCGTACTACGACACGGCCGGCGTGCTCCGCGACATGTTCCAGAACCACCTGCTGCAGTTGCTGATGGTGACGGCGATGGAGGCCCCGGTGCGGTTCGAGGCCACGGCCGTGCGCAACGAGAAGGTGAAGGTGCTCGAGGCGATCCGGCCGCTCGACCTCGGCGAAGTGGCGGCGGCGGGCGTGCGCGGGCAGTATCGCGGCTACCTCGACGACCCCGGCGTCGCCCCGGAAAGTCAGACGGCCACGTTTGGCGCGGTGCGGCTCGAGATCGACAACTGGCGCTGGCAGGGGGTGCCCTTCTATCTGCGGAGCGGCAAGGCGATGAGCTGCCGCACCACGCAGATCGTGATCGGCTTCCGGCAGCCGCCGCTCGAACTCTTCGCCGAGGGGCGGCGGACGTTTCATCGTGAGCCGAATCGGCTCGTGATCCAGATCCAGCCCGCCGAGGGCATCCAGCTGCACTTTCACACGAAGGTGCCGGGCGAAGGGATGCGACTGCGGCTCACCGACCTCGAGTTCAGCTACTCGCGCGAGTTCCAGGGTCGGCTGCCCGAAGCCTACGAGCCGCTGTTGCTCGACGTGATGACCGGCGACGCGAGTCTCTTCGCCCGGGCCGACGAGGTGGAGAAGTCGTGGGAGATCATCGACCCGTTCGTGCGGGCGTGGCACTCCGTCGACATGCCGCCGATCGACGTCTACGAACCGGGCGACTGGGGCCCAATGGCAAGCGTTGAATGGATGGCTGCGCAAGGCCGTACGTGGTTCGACTTGTGCCCGGTGCTCACGTGACCGGCCTGTCGATCGGCGGCGTCGCCCTCGCTTCCCCCGTGGTGCAGGCGGCGCTCTCCGGCTACAGCGACCTGCCGATGCGGGTGCTCGCCCGCCGGTTCGGGGCCGCCTACTCCCTCTGCGAGGTGCTGCTCGACACGTTCGTGACCGTGATCGGGAGGAACAAGCGCAACCTCGCCCGTGTGGCCGTCGCCGACGAGGAGCACCCCGTCGGCGGCCAACTCATGGGGGCGAACCCCGACGACTTCCCGCCCGCGGCGCGGCGGCTCGTCGAGGCGGGCTTCGACGTGATCGACATCAACTTCGGCTGCCCCGTCAAGAAAGTGCTCGGCCGGTGCCGCGGCGGCTATCTGCTCGGCCAGCCCCAGACGGCGCTCGACATCGTGAGCGGCGTGCGCGACGCCGTGCCGGCGCACGTGCCCGTCACGCTCAAGATGCGGCGCGGCCTCGACGACTCGTCCGAGAGCGCCGACAACTTCTGGACCATCTTCGACGGCGCCTTCGCCCGCGGCGTGGCGGCGATCACGGTGCACGGCCGCACCGTGCAGCAGAAGTACGTCGGCCCGAGCAACTGGGAGTTTCTCACGGCGGTGAAGCGCCACGCGGGAGACCGCATCGTGCTCGGCTCGGGCGACCTGTTTTCGCCCCAGGCCTGCGTGGCGATGCTCCGCGAGACGCGCGTCGACGGCGTGAGCGTGGCCCGCGGCGCGATCGGCAACCCGTGGATCTTCCCCCAGACGCTCGCGCTCCTGCGCGGCGAGCCCGCCCCGCCACCCCCGTCGCTGCACGAGCAGCGCGACGTGCTCCGTGAGCATTTCGGCCTCGCCGTCGCGCTCCACGGCGAGGATCTCGCCGGCCGGTCGATGCGGAAGTTCGCGATCAAATATGCCCGGCTGCATCCCGAGCCGCTCACGGTGCGCGACGCGTTCGTGGCGGTGAAGGTGAACGCCGACTGGCAGGCCGTGCTCGCCCGGTTTTACGCGGTCGACGGCCCCGGCCGCGATCCCTCGGCCGACGTCGACGAAACCGCCGATTGCGGTGCTGAGTAGGACAGGCTTCAGCCTGTCGCTGAGTAGGACAGGCTTCAGCCTGTCGGTTCCCATCCGGCTCCACCGCTGAGTGCCTCACCGATCTCGCGGCTCACGTCGGCGTCGCCCTCGAGCGTTGTTCGTGCCACGAGCGCCGCCCGACAGCGATCGACGAGCACGCCGGCCGCGATCCAGCGGCCGAGCGCCCACGCCGCGGCCCCGCGCACGACCACGTCGCCGTCGGTGAGCGCCGCGATCAGGGCATCAGCGCTCGCCGGATCGGGCCGGTTGCCGAGCACGAGCGCCGCCGATCGCACGAGCCCGCGTCGCTTCGCCCTCCACAGGGGCGTGCCCCGAAACCGCGCCCGAAAGCCGGCCTCGTCGAGAGCAAGCAGCTCGGCGAGCGCGAGCGACGCGCTGCCGCGCGGCTGGAATGTCGGCTCGGCAGACCCCGGCGCATGGCGATTCCACGGACAGACCTCCTGGCAGACGTCGCAGCCGAAGAGCCAGTCGCCGAGGCCGACCCGCAGGGCCGGCTCGACGGGGCCATGATCTTCGATCGTGAGGCCGCTGATGCACCGCGCGGCGTCGAGCACCCGCGGCCCGACGAAGGCCTGCGTGGGGCACGCGTCGAGGCAGGCCGTGCACGAGCCGCAGTGATCGACCTCGAGCGGCAGGTCGGCGGGCAGGTCGGCCGTCGTGAGCAGCACGGTCAGAAAAAAATAGCTGCCCGACTGTGGATCGATGAGGAGCGTGTTCTTGCCGATCCAGCCGAGCCCGGCGAGCCAGCCATACTCGCGCTCCGAAAACGGCGCGGAGTCGATGAAGCCGCGCGTGCGGCAGCCCGGCAGCCGCTCTTCGAGCCACGCGGCAAGATCGTTGACCCGAGCGCGGAGGAGATCGTGGTAGTCGTCGCCCCAGGCATACCGGGCCACCCTGCCCCGCCCCGCCCCGCCCCCGGCATCGTCAGCCGTCGTCGCATAGTCGGTCGCGAGCATGATCACGCTGCGAGCATCGTCGAGGAGCGCGCGGGCATCGCGCCGCAGCGGCTCGTGCTCGCGCAGCCACGGCTCCATCACGCCGGCGAGCCCGGCATCGAGCCAGCGTCGAAAGGCCTCGTGGACGAAGGGGGGCCGGCGAGCTGGATCGGCCGGGGCGATGCCGAGCCGGGCGAAGCCGAGGCGGTCTGCCTCGCGGCGCAGGTCGGCCACGAGCCCGGCGGGCTGGCTTCCGGGCTCGGTGGTCGGGTGGACGGCGGACATGCTCGACTGCGTGGTGGGCGGCGGACGGGGCAAGGTGGGGCGGCTTGGGCATCCCTCGAATCGGCCGGCCGCGCCCCCGCTGGCGAACTGGTCTGGACCCACTCGGGAGAGTCGCTATTGTCCCGCCCGGCCGTAGATTTCCAAACCGCCCACACCCGTCCATCCGCGGAGAGTCAGCCGTGCCCCACGCCATCGCCCTGGCCGCCCTGCTGCTCATCGGCTTGGCCGGCTGCCAGACACCGCCGCAGACCGCGGCGCCGGCCTACGGCGCCACCGTCGCGCCCCCCGCCACCGGCATGATCGGCCAGCCCGCCCCCTACAACGGCTACGTGAGCGCGCCGCAGGGCGCCGCCTATCCGCCGTCTCCGGTGATGCCGGGGCCCACGTCCGGCTGGCAGCCCACCGCCCCCACAGCCCCCGCCGCCCAAGCGGCTCCGGCGCCAAACACCTGGAGCTGGTCGCAGTCGGGCACGCCGACCGCGCCGCCATCGCTCCAGCAGTATGGCAACCAAATGACCAACCAGACCCAGCAATACGCCAACCAGATGCAGGCCCAGCCGCAGCAGTGGGCCAACTCCACGCAGCAGGCGCTCGCGAACCAGCAGCAGCAGCTCACCAACCAGATGCAAAACACCGCCAACCAGTATCAGCAGGGTTTCAACAATCAAGCGAACCAGTTCAACAACCAGCTGCAGCAGAATCTCCAAACCCAGCAGCAACAGCTCTCGGGCCAGATGCAGCAGGCGACGAACCAGATGAACGCCCAGATGCAGCAGGCGATGCCCCAGCAGCAGACCGTGAACGGCAACTGGTGGCCATTCCAAAGCCCGAGCAGCGTGCCTCCGGCCCGGGCCACCCCGGCGGTGCCGGCGAGGTACTAGGTTCACGCGAAACACGAGCCTCCAGCTCGTTTTCGCTTGGCCGACCTCCGTCGGCTCTCGATGGCCGGGCATCCAGCCCTGGCGCGCTGCGGTTGTAGGACAGGCTTCAGCCTGTCACCGCCTCACCGGGGCAACCCCTCGCCTCCCCGTCTAGAAGCCCGAGGCGTGAGCCGAAGGGATGCCGGGTAGCAGTTGCGGCGGAGACGGTCGATGCGATGCGGAAGAGCCGACGGGCAGATACGCGGCTCCCACACGCTCTCCGTCAGGGCCGGAGGCCCGGGTGATCACCAGCCGACGGAGGTTGGCAAAGCGAACAACGGCACGATGCCGGTTGTTCGCGTGAAAATGGCTTCGCTGGTGAGTAACGCCGACTCCCGGGACACGGGGGAGCCCGAAGCCTCCTCAACGAAAGCCCGAGGCGTAAGCCGAGAGGATGCCCCGGTGGCGAAACACGACGCGTCTTCCCTTCGGCTCACGCCTCGGGCTTCCAGACGGGGAGGCTCGGGGTTACCCCTGCCGTTGAGACGGCGTAT
>CAMAVC010000078.1 GCA_945861585.1 Planctomicrobium piriforme | reverse complement strand
GACGGAGGTCGGCCAAGGAACGGAAGGCAGGATGCCGTGCCGTTCCGTAAAGCATCCCTCGAGCATGCCTACCGCCGGCTCCGATTGTGGGTCGTTATCACATGCCCTGCCGTCAGCAAGGGCTGCCCCTCGCCGGATTGGGCAGTTCGACGGCCTTTTCGGCATCCTTGAAACGATTTGGTAGACTGCACGGACCGCGGCCAAGCAGGCTGCGGCACCAGGGAATCCGCATGGCTCTCGCCGTCACCGCCGACGCGATTCGCACGTTGCACCGGCTGCATCGCCAGCTGGCCGACCTGCGCGATCAGCTCGCCGCGGGCCCGCGGCAGCTCGTAGCCCGCACGAAACAGCTCGAGGCGGCCGAGGCCACGCACGCCGGGGCGCTCGACGAGATCAAGAAGGCCAAGATGGCCGCCGACCAGAAGCAGCTGCAGCTGCGGTCGGCCGAGTCGAAGATCCTCGACCTCGAAGCGAAGCTCAACGCCTGCAAGACGAATCGCGAGTATCAGACGCTCCGCGACCAGATCGCCGCCGACAAGATGGCCACGAAGGTCTTGGAAGACGAGATTCTCGAAGGCCTCGAAATGCTCGATGCGGTCAAGAAGAAGGTCGTGCCCGCCGAGGCCGACATCGCGGCCGTGAAGAAGCAGCTCGCGGAAACGAAAGCCAAGGTCGATGGCGAGACTTCCCGGCTCGAGGCCGAGGTGGCCCGCATCCGGGTCGATCTCGACGCGGCGGAGGCCGACCTTCCGCCCGACTCCCGCGAGGTCTACCAGCGGATCGTGAAGAGCAAGGGCGCCGATGCGATGGCTCCCGTGGAGGGGACGAGCTGCGGCGGCTGCTTCCAGCAGCTGACCGGCAACATGCTCGCCGAGTTGTCGATGGGGAGGGTCGTGCCCTGTCGGGGCTGTGGCTGCCTGCTCTATCTGCCTCCGACCTAATCGGCAGGCCGCACGTCCCCGCGCTGCCACGTTCAGATGGCCCGTTTTGTTCGCACGCTTGTGAGAGATTGATCATGTCAGACCTGATCCCGATGACTCGTGCCGGCTACGACAAGCTCAAGGCCGAAATCGACCTCCTCAACACCGTCGAGATGCCCAAGCTCGCCCAGCGGGTGGCTGCGGCGCGGAGCGAAGGCGACCTCAGCGAAAACGCCGAATATCACGGTGCTCGTGAGAGTCAGGGCATGATGCAGGCCAAGATCAACCTGCTGGCCGACAAGCTCGCCCGAGCGGTGATCGTGGAGCGGCCCAAGGAGGCCACCGACGAGGTGGTGTTTGGCGCCACGATCGTGGTCAAGGATCTGAAGTTCGGCGACGAAGAGATCTTCGTGCTCGTGGGCGCGGGCGAAGAGGACTACGACACCGGCAAGATCAACGTGGCCAGCCCGTTGGCCCAGGGCCTGCTCGGCCGCAAGGTCGGCGAGCAGGTTGCGATCGACGTGCCCGCCGGCACCATGAAGTTCGAGATTCTCGAAGTCCGCTTCGACTGACGTCACGCGAACCCTAGGCCACGCCCTCCCATAAGGCGCTGCCCACGCGCACGAGCGTCGCTCCTTCCAGGATCGCCTCCTCGAAGTCTTCGCTCATCCCCATCGAGAGCTCGTCGAGCGATACCGTCGGCAACGCCTCCCTGCGGAATCGATCGCGCAGCTCGCGCAGCCTGGCAAACTGTCGCCGGGCCGTGGCCGATGCCTCCGGGCCCTCCGGCACGCTCGCCATGCCCATCAGCCCGCGCACGCGCACATGCAGACAGGCCGCGGCGGCGGCGAGCAGCGGCGCCACCTCCTCCACGGCCAGCCCGGTGCGCTCCGGATCACCGGCGAGATTCACCTCCACGAGCACGTCGCACGTCTTGCCGCACGCCCGGGCCTCGGCGTCGAGCGTGTCGAGCAGCCGGCGGCTGTCGAGCGAATGGAGCAGCGACATGAGCGGCATCGTGCGGCGGACCTTGTTGCGTTGCAGGTGCCCCACCAGGTGCCAACGCGGGGCTCCGGCGAGCGATGCAAGCGCGTCGGCTTTCGCCCACAGCGACTGCGGCCGGCTCTCCGCCACGTCGTGGCAGCCGGCCTCAACGAGCTCGGCCGTGAGTTCGGCCGACACGTATTTCGTGACGCCGACGAGAGTCACCTCGCCCGGCTGCCGCCCCGCGCGACGGCAGGCTTCCGCCATCCGCCCGCGAATCGCGGCCAGATTGTTTCGCAGCCGATCGTTCGACGGGTCGCTCATGGGGCCACTCCCGCAGGCGGTGCGGCCTATTGAATCTCGAGCGTGCGGGCCACGACACCGTCGGAACCGACTCTGCCAAGGAGAAACTCGCACGACAGATTGCACCCGAGGACGGTCCGGTTGCGCGGCACGTCGAGGGCGCGATAGAGCAGCCATTGGTCGTGGCCGGCCTGCACGCGAAACGCCGCGGCCTGATGTCGCGGCAGGTTGCGCCGCGTGTCGGCGACCGTCAGCTGCCGCCACGTGAGTGGCCGGCCGACGCGGGCCGGCGCGCAGTCGAGCCAGAGCGGCGCGTAGAGCCGCCCCCCCTCCGTCTCCTGCCGGAGCGCGAGCGTGCCGTCGGCCACGGTGAAGCTGCCCGCGGCCGTCGCCGCATTCCACTCCGGCAACGCCAGAGGCAGGGCCGTGGCCCGCATGGCCGTGTCGTATACCACGGCCTCCCGTGTCTCCTCGGCCCTCTCGGCCTCGAGCGCCGTGCCGAGCACGACGGACGATTCGAGCCGCAGGGTCTTCCCCGCAGGGGGTGTGGTTGCGGTGATCGCATCGGCGAGCAGCACAATCGCGTCGCGCACGAGCACGACCACCTGCCGTTCGAGCTGCAGCCCACCGCCGAGCGGTGCCGCGATTTCCAAAAACGTGGCCTTGCGATCCGATTCGAAGCACGACACCGTCCACGGGCCCTCGGTTTCGAGCGCGCGTCCGTCGAGCCAGGCCTGCCACGTCCACGGTCCGTCGACGAGGAGCCGATCGGTGGTGGCGATCTCCAGCCGCGGCGTCGCCTCCCGATAGTCGACGAACACCCGCAGGGCGTCGCGCTGCCAGCCCGTGCGAATGATCGCCAGGGCGGAGTCGGCGGCATGCAGATCGCGGGGGAGGAGTCGTTTGGCTGCCTGCCGGTCGATCGCTCGGGGCGGCCTGCAGACAGCCGACGCCGTGCGTCCCGTCGCTCCCTTCCGGGTGAGCGACGCCGCGAGCAGTTTTCGCGAGAACGACTCCGGGAGCCTTCCCGCCCCGGTCAGGATCCGGCCATGGCCGCCCAGGAGCCGGAGCGCCGTAGCCGCGGCGACCTTGCAGCGGGCTTCGGTCGCGGGGTCCCACGGAGCCGGGCCCCCGGTGGCCAGAGCGGTGTCGCGCACGCCTGCCCAGCGCTCCACCCGCTCCACGATGGCCACCGATCCTGCCGGATCGCCACCGATGACGATGGCTCCATCATCCGACACCAGGCGGCCGATCTCCTCCACGAGCGCTTCCGAAGCACCGGCTTCGAGGCAGCGGCAGGCCTCGATGTCGCGGAACAATCTCGCCAACGCCACGACGAACCCTGCCGGCCCGGTGTCGCGCCGCTGCATGCCATCGCGGGCCTGCAAGGCGACCTTCACGAGCCGCTCGAGCAGTCCACCGGCCGAGCCACCGGCCCGCCGCGTGCGGGCGAGCCAGGCGAGCCCCCAGGTGGCAGCCTCGCACACGAGCCACCGTTCCCGCGGCGACCCGCTGGCCGCCGCCTCGTCAAGGCACTCGCCGAGCAGCCCTTCGACGAACGCGATGCCGCGCACCTGCCGCGACCCGTGCGCCACGAGCTTGGCGAGCCGCCGCAGCCGCCGCCGGCTGTCGAGCGATTCACTCACGTCGGCCAGTTCGCGGATCCGCTCGGCAGCCACCCGGGCTTTGACCCGCGGTGGGCGGCTTCCCGCGGCGGCTCGTGTCGATGCGGCGGCGCTGCCACCCTGAGGCGCGTCGCTGCGGTCGGTGGCGGGAACGTCGCGGGTGGCGGACCGCCCGCTCTTCGTGCCGGGCTGGCTCGCCGTCTCCGGACGTTTCCGCCGTGTCTTGTCTTTCTTCGTCGCTGGCATGGCACGCTTCCGGGGAAAAGACGACGCGTCGCTCGTCGGCGGGCCGTCGGGGCGTTATCGTACCGGATGCTTCTCGAACCTCCACGGGGCCGACCGATGCGCACGATTCGTTGCCTGATTTTGTCGGCGATCGCCCTCGTAGCGGTGCCTGCCGGCCCGGCGCCCAGCGCGGCCGAGCCGGGCGATCGGCATCCGGATCTGAAACGTCTTTCGCCGACCGAAGAGGTCTGGGTCGACCCTGCTCGAAAGGAAGTCGTCGTCGGCGGCCGGATCGCGCTCGATCGGGGCCCGATCGAATTCTTCGCCTGTCCGGAGGGCACCAAGGAGCACGAATCGATCGTGGCCACGAAGGCCTCGGCCCGGCTGGTGCACGCGGCGCTCCTCGCGATCGGGCTCGAGCCCGGCACACCGGTGTCGTTCGATCCCGAATACGTCGCCGCTGCGGGGCCCCGGGTGCTGGTGCGGGCCCGGTGGACGAAGGACGACGGCACGAGCGCCACGATCGACGCCCGCGAATGGGTGCGGAACACGCGCACCGGCGCGGCCCTCGACACCGATTGGGTGTTTGCCGGCAGCAGTTTCTGGACCGATCCCGCCGACGGCACGGAGTACTACCAGGCGGATGGCGGCGACCTGATCTGCGTCTCCAACTTCCCGACGGCCATGCTCGATCTGCCCGTGGAAAGCTCGCAGTCGAACGAGGCCCTGCTCTTCGAGGCGTTCGCGGATCGCGTACCGCCGCGTGGCACCACGGTCGAACTGATCTTCTCCGGCCGCTGACACGATCCCGGGCCGCCGTCACTCGGCGATCTTCCGCGCATACAGCTGGTAGATCGGCTTGCCGGCGACGATGCGCATCGCGTGCCAGTGCACGTTGAGAAATGCATCGATCGCCGGCTTCGGAGTGCGCAGGATGTCATCGGGCCGGTCCGTATCTCTCCCCCAGAGGTAGTCGTCGAAGATCATCAGTCCGCCGACACGCAGCAACCGGAAGGCGAGCACCGCGTCGGCGAGCACGTCGGGGGCGCCGTGGCCGCCATCGACGTAGACCATGTCGAAGGCCCCGAACTTCCCGTCCACCAGGAGCTTCGAAAGGCCAACGATCGACGGCCCCTTGAATTTGCGGACCGTGACGGGATGGATCGCTCTCTTGACGGCACGCGCGATGTTTCGATCGAACCGCTGCTCGACGCCATCTATTTCCGCGGGCGTCTGGTATCCCGGCCACTGCCCCCGCCCGTGGCCCCAGCGATCGATGCACACGAGTTCGATGCCCGCGTCGGCCATGGTCGGCAGCGTGTCGATCATCCAGCACGCCGACCGCCCCTCGAACGAGCCGATTTCGAGAATCACGCGGGGCTTCACGTCCCGGGTGAGCGTGCGCCACGTCGGCTCATTGTGCGTGAACCAGTCGCTCGTGAACTCGTAGCCAGCGTCTGGAATGGGCGGATCTGCCACGGCATCTTGCTCCGCTTTAGGCCACGTGACAGTGGGCAAGAATTTCCGCGGCGGTCGCCACGTAGCCGGTGTAGAACGGGCCGAACTCCGCATATCGGGCGCTCGCCTCGTCGAACCGCATCTTGTAGACGATCTCCTTGAGGAAGTCGGGCCGCCGGGCCCAGAGCGTGACGCCCCACTCCCAGTCGTCGAGCCCGACGCTCACGGTGATGAGCTGCGTGACCCGCCCGCCGAACGACATGCCCGTGCGCCCGTGCTCGGCCATCAGCCGGCTCCGCTCCTCGAAGGGCAGCGCAAACCAGTTTTCCCCCACCTTGCGTTTCTTGTTCATCGGATAGAAGCAGGCGTTCGGCCAGGGGGGCAGATCGGGCTCGATCCGGGCTCGGCGCATCGCATCCTCGCGGGCGGCGTAGCCCTGCACCTTGGCCTTGTGGGTCGGACTGTCGGCGACCTCTCCCTCCTCGACGAGCCGCTTGGCGTATTGTTCGACGGTCGGCACGTATTCACTCACCTCGGTGAGCCCCACGAACGAATAGGTGGGCACGAGCGCGGGCCCGAACGGGCCTGCCAGCAGCCGCTGGTGCACGCCCTCCACGGCGAGTGGCGATGGATCCATCGCCACCACGCCGAAGTCGGCCTTGTGCCCAGGCACGATCCAGGCCTGGAGCCGGCGTGGAGCCCCCGGGCCGTCCGCGGCCAGGACTTCGGCGAAGTGACTCGCCCCCGCGGCCCGTGTGGCCGCGTCCATCCCAGCGAGCCGGGCGCGGTCGAAGGCGTAGAACGAATGCGTCACGTGCCAGCCCTTCGATGGCTCCAGCGACACCTCGGTGGACGGAGCGTCTGTTCCAGGGTGGGCGGGCTGCATGCGGTGGTCTCCCGGGGAATCGTGGCGTCTGCGGAGTCTACGCTGGCTGAAGTCCCATTCCCAGCGGCCCCGTGGCAGTGGCGGCTGTCCAACGGTGGCGCGTCCGCGATAAGATCAAGGAGCCGGAGCGGCGTGTTCGATCATCCTTGCATTCGGGGAGTTGGGCCATGGGACAGGCAATCGTCGACCCGCAGGAATTGCGAAGATTCGCACAGCGGCTGCGGCACTTCAGCACCGAGGTGATGACGCAGATGCAGACGGTGCAACGGCAGCTCGCCGCCCTGGGCGGGAGCTGGCGAGATCAGGAGCACCAGAAGTTTCAAGAGGAGTTCGAGCAGCAGCTCAACACGTTCGGCCGGTTCGTGGAGTCGACCGGGGAATACGTGCCGTACCTGATCCGCAAGGCGGAGCGGGTCGAGGAGTACCAGCAGCAACGCTGACCAGCATCTCGATGTCAACCCAGGCCGACGTCAAATCGCTCGATACGCTCGCCTTCGTCAAGGCGGCCCTCGCTGCCTACGCTCATGAGACGAGCGGCTCCCTCGACGAGATCGAACTCGAGGGGCGGAAGGCGGTCGACTACATCACGGTCGACCAGGCGGCCTACTGGAAGGCGGAGGTGCGCCGCTGCGGCGACCTCGTGAATCAGGCGATCAAGGATCTCGAGCACTGCCGGGCCTTCAAGAAGGTGGGCGACAACCAGCCGGCATGCGCCGAGGAGAAGAAAAACCTCGAGAAGGCGCGGGCCAAGCTCACCAATGCCGAGCAGAAGGCCGAAGCGGTGCGCCGCTGGACCCCGGTGGTGCTCCAGCAATATCGTGAGACCTGCGTGCGGCTCGTCCACTTTCGCGAGGTAGTCGACGTCGACTGCCCGCGGGCGATCGCCCGCGTGGAGCAGATGCTGAAGTCGCTCGAGGCCTCCGGCCAGGTGTCGGCGCCGCGGCCCGACACCGTTGCGGCCGGCGGTTCGGGGGCCGCAGCGGTGACACGGCAGACCGACGAGGCGACGGCCCCGGTCGCATCCCCGGCTCCCGGCGCCCGAGATTCCACCCCGGAGCAGTCGCCATGAGGCACTTCGATCTCTCGAGTGGTGCCGCCAAGATGGCGCTCGCCCTCAAACAACTCGACATCAAGTGGGAGTCGGCGAAGGAGAGCTGGAACGACTCCACGAGCAAGGCTTTTCACAAGGAGCACATCGACCCGCTCATGCCCGACGTGAAGCAGACGCTCGAGGCGGTGGGCCGACTGGCCGAGGTGCTGGCCCGTGCCGCCCGCGACGTGAGCGACCGATTCGATGGCTGACGCACCCGACGTTTCCACGCCGACGAGCCCCTACGATCGCGACGTGTTGCGGTCACAGATGGAGACGCTCCGCCGTGAGGCCGCGGTGCGGGCGAAGCTCGAAACCGAGATCGTGGCCGAGCACGACGAGGCACGGGCCGCCACCGAAAAGTCGGCCAAGGAAAAACTCGCCGCCACCACGCAGAAGTACACCCGTGACATCGAAGCGACCAAGCGTGAATACGCCGCGGTCCTGCAGCAGATCGCCGGGCAGGCCGCGGCCGAGCAGAAGAAGCTCGACGACCAGCGCAAAGCCTTCGCCGCCACGATCCTGCGCACGGCCGCCACGCAGCAGAGCCAGCTCAAGGACGACGAACAATACGAGGACGCCTCGTTTCGCGAGATCTGCAAGGAGAAGCGCAAAGACCCCGTCCGCCTGTTCGCCAAGTCAGAGAAAGACCTGGGCCGGACGCTTGCGCACCTCGACGAGGCCGACCAGAAGACGCTGCAATCGCTCGCCCGCTGGCGCATCGAGCCCCCCACACCTGCGGGCGACGAGCCTGCGGGAGAAGCAGCTTCGAGCGACCAGCCTCCGGCGGGCGCCGACGTGCTCACGCAGCTCGAGCAACTGCGGGCGGCGATCGGCGAGCAGGCGCAGGCGATCCTCGGCTTGAAGTCGGCCCGCACGGCGTTCGCCGGTGGCACACTGGGCGGGGCGATCGTGGTGCCGCTCATGCTCGGGCTCGCCGCCGGGGGTGCGGCGTTCCTGTTCCTGACGGGTGAGATGTCGTTGCGGATCGGTGTCGCGGCCGGCACCGCTGGGGCCGTCGCGGCGCTCGGCATCGGCGTGGCCCTGTGGCTCGTGGGCCGCCTGCGCCGCCAGGCCCGCGAGCAGGCCATCGCCCTCCGCACGCGTCTCGCCGCCGACATCGCCCGAGCCCGTACCTGGCACGACGCTGCCGCAGCCTTCATCAAAACCCGCCGCGATGACCAGGCCCGGGCCCTCGAAGAGCGGTTCAAGCAGGAACTGTCCGATCGTCAGGCGGCACTGACTGCCAAGCTCGGCGACATCGCCGCGAAGAAAGACAAGCAGGCCGCCGACCTGGAAACGAAATACCGGGCGAAGGTCGAGGAAATCGCCCACAAGCGTGCGACGCACAAGGAAGCGGCCGACAAGAAGTATCCGCCCCGGCTGGCGGCTCTCGAGACCGCGTGCCGTGAGGATCTCGAGCGGCTCGAATTGGCCCGCACGGAACGTCTCGCCGCCATCGCCGCGCGCCGCGACGACCGCTGGCGGCAGATGACCGACCGCTGGCGCGACGCCCGCACGGCGACGGCGGCCGTGTATGACACCGTCAACCAGATCGACGCCGCGGCCTTTCGCCCGTGGACCGAGCTCGCCGACGAGGCGGTGCCCTTGCCCACAGAGACCCCGCCGGGGCTGCGGTTCGGCTCCCAGGCCCTGACGCTCGAGAAGATCCCGGGCGGAGTGTCGGCCCACCCCGAGCTCAACGCCTTCGGCCCGATCGCCTGGACCCAGCCGGCACTCGTGCCGTTTCCGAAGCATGCATCGCTCCTGGTCAAGACCACGGCCGATCAGAAAGAAACGGCCTCCGACATGATGCATGGGCTCATGCTCCGCATCGCCACCGGCATTCCGGCGGGGCAGAGTCGGTTCACGATCATCGATCCCTTGGGGCTCGGCAAGCAGTTCGCCGGCTTCATGCACCTCGCCGATTACGACGAACTGCTCGTCACCAACCGCATCTGGACTGAGCCGCAGCAGATCGAGCAGCGGCTCGCCGACATCACCGAGCAGATGGAGGTGGTGATCCAGAAATACCTGCGCAATGAATACGCCTCGATCGGCGATTACAACGCCATTGCCGAGGTGCCGGAGCCCTATCGGTTCGTCGTCGTCGCCAACTTTCCGGCGAACTTCACCGAAACCAGCGCCCGGCGGCTGGCGAGCATCGCCACCAGCGGCGCCCGCTGCGGGGTCTATCTCGTCGTGTCGATCGACACGAAGGCGCCGATGCCGGCCGATTTCAGCCTCGCGGAGCTCGAGAAGCACTCCACCACACTCGTCCTCAAAGACGGCACCTTCACCTGGACCGACCCCGAATTCTCGAAGTGGCCGCTCGCACCGGAACGGGCGCCGTCCGACGAGGCATGCACGCGGATCATCCAGCGAGTGGGCAAGGCCGCCAAGGCCGCCAAGCGGGTCGAGGTGCCCTTCGACCGCGTGGCACCGCCCGAGAACGAGTGGTGGACGAAGAGCACGGCGAGCGAGGTGCTGGCACCGCTCGGTCCAGCAGGCGCCAAGAAGCTGCAGTATCTCAAGCTCGGCAAAGGCACGAGCCAGCATGCTCTCATCGCCGGCAAGACGGGCTCGGGCAAATCGACGCTCATGCACGCGATGATCACGAGCCTCGCGTTGCAATACAGCCCGAACGAAATCCAGTTTTACCTGATCGACTTCAAGAAGGGCGTCGAGTTCAAGCTCTACGACCACTACAAGCTGCCGCACGCCCGCGTGATCGCGATCGAGAGCGAGCGCGAGTTCGGACTCTCCGTGCTCGAGCAGCTCGATCGCGAGCTGAAGCGCCGCGGCGACATGTTTCGCGATCTGGCCGTGCAAGACGTGGCGGGATTCCGGGCCACCGGCCACCCCGATCCGATGCCCCGGCTGGTGCTGCTGATCGACGAGTTTCAGGAAATCTTCGTCGAAGACGACAAGCTCGCGCAGGAAGCCGCGCTGATCCTCGACCGGCTGGTGCGGCAGGGCCGTGCCTTTGGCATGCACGTGATCCTCGGCTCCCAGACGCTCGGCGGCTCCTACAGCCTGCCGCGGGCCACGATGGGGCAGATGGCCGTGCGGGTGGCGCTGCAGTGCAACGAGGCCGACTCGAGCCTGATCCTCTCCGAAGACAACACCGCCGCCCGGCTTCTCACCCGGCCCGGTGAGGCGATCTACAACGACGCCAACGGCATGGTGGCCGGCAACAGCCCGTTTCAGGTGGTGTTTTTGAACGACGAGCGGCGCGAGCGATATCTCGGCGCACTGCGCCAGCTTGCCGATCGGCGCACCGACATCCCGACCGTGCCCCGCATGGTGTTCGACGGCAACGAAGCCGCCGATCCGGCCGGCAATCCGCTGCTGAAAGAGCTGCTCGCCTCGCACACCGTCCACGGCCGCGAGCTCACGGCGCCGCTGGCCTGGCTGGGCGACGCGATCGCGATCAAGGATCCCACCGCCGCCATCTTCCGCCGTCAGGGTGGGGCCAACATGCTGATCGTCGGCCAGCGCGACGACCTGGCCACGGCGCTTCTGGCGATGTCGATGGTGAGCCTGGCGGCCGGCCATGATCCGCACCCGGGCGGAGCAATGGGCCACCCCGGCCGGTTCGTGCTCTTCGAGCCGGCGATCGCCGAGGAGAAGCCCGAGATCCTGCTCGCCACGCCCGCCAAGAGCCTACCGCACGATGTCGACGTGGTGGGCCGGCTGGGCGTGGCCGACGCCATGGAGCGGCTCGCGGCGGAGGTCAAACGCCGGGTCGACGGACAGATTCTCGACGGCGAAGCGGTGTTCGTGGTGATCCGCGATCTCGCCAGGTTTCGCGAGCTCCGCAAGGCCGACGACGGCTTCGGCTTTTCGTTCGGCTCCGAGAAAAAAGTCGGCCCCGCGCAAAACTTTCTCGACGTCCTCAAGGACGGCCCGACCGTCGGCATCCACACGCTCGTGTGGTGTGACTCGCTCACGAACCTCATGCGCACCTTCGAGCGCGGCACGCTCAAGGAGTTCGAGCTCCGCATCCTGTTCCAGATGAGCGGCTCCGACTCGAGCCAGCTCATCGACAACCCGCTCGCCAGCAAACTCGGCCCCCAGCGGGCCCTGTTCATCCACGAGGAGACGGGGACGTTCGAGAAGTTCCGCCCCTACGCCTTTCCGACTCCCGAGTGGCTCGGCCAACTCTCGCCCCGCCTGCGCGAGCGTCCGCAGGGCACGCCCGACGACCACGCCGTGGCCACGACCGCCGCCCCTGCCTCCAGCGCCCCCGTTGCCCCGCCCGTGGCGGGTGACAAGGAAGACACCTTCGACTTCGGCTTCAGCGGCTCCGAGGGCGAGTTCAACTTCACGAAGTTTCTCGACGACCCTCCGAAGCCCGACACCGACGCCGCCCCACCCCCAGTGTAGGACAGGCTTGTAGGACAGGCTTCAGCCTGTCACTGCCTCCGTGTTCACGTCACTCGAGCACGAGCTTCTGCACCGCTTTGAAGTGTGGGTGCGAAGCATCGCGGAGCCATTCGAAGAGGATCGCTTCGGTCGTCGTGAGCACCGCCCCGGCGGATTCGAGTCGGCGGAGCCCGATGTCGTGGTCGAGCGCATGCCGCGAGGCGACCGCGTCGGCCGCGATGACCACGCCCAAGCCGCGGCCGAGCAGGTCGAGCGCCGTCTGCGCGATGCAGACGTGCGTTTCGAGGCCGCAGAGGACGACCGCGTGTGGTCGCGGCGACGCGTCGACGAGGCTGGCAAAGGCGTCGCAGCCGCAGCAGCTGAAGGCCGTCTTCGTGAGCGCGGGCGGCAGGAGGCTGGCGAGCTCGGGCGGCGTGGGGCCGAGGCCCTTGGGGTATTGCTCCGTGAGCGCGGCGCGGATCTCGAGCAGGCGGGAGGCACTGGCGAGGCGGAGGGCCCGCGTGAGCACGCCGGGAGCGGCCGGAATGGCCGTGATCAGCCGCTCCTGGATGTCGACGAACGCGACGAGCGTGGTGGCCGGGTCGAGACGCATGGACAGAGAGTGTAGCCAAAACGTCTCTGGAGCACCGCGACTGGTCGGCGGTACGATTCCACTCCATGACGCATGCTTCGTTTCCCATCGCAACCAGACGTCTCGACGCGCAGCGTTTGCTCGTGAGCGACATCGTGCGGCTCTCGCGGCGCATCCCGATCTTTCCGGTCGAGCGCGTGATGCACCTGGCGGCGGTCGAGGAGGCACGGCGGCGGTGTGCGGCCCGCATCGGCTGGGCCGCGGTGTTTCTCAAGGCGTATGCACTCGTGGCCCGCGACCGGCCGGCGCTGCGGAGCTGGGTGGCGGCGCCGCGAGTGCCCCTGCTGGGTCGGCTCCGCTGGGCCACGAGCCCGGTGAGCGTGGCCTCGCTGGCACTCAGTCGGCCGCGGGGGGAGGAGACGCCGGCCGCCGATCGCACGCTCGACCCCGATGCGATCTGGTGGGCCCGGATTCGCGCCCCCGACGAGATGCCCTTGCCCGACCTGCAGGCCGAGATCACCCGCTGCATGACCGCCCCGCTCGACGATGTCTTCAAGCGCCAGCTCGAACTGCGGATGGTGCCACGGCTCCTGCGCCGCCTCGTGTTGCGGTGGAACCTGCGCTCGGCTGCGGCCAAGCGGGCGCTCCGCATCGGCACGTTCAGCCTGTCGACACTCGCGGGCGAGGGCTGCTCGAATCGTGGCCACCCCACGTTCCTGACCTCGAGCCTCTCCTACGACCCGCTCGACGACGCAGGTCGGATGCGGGTGACGCTCCTCGCCGATCATCGGCTTCTCGACGGCGTGCCTGCGGCCCGGGCGCTGGCGGCACTCGAGCAGACGCTGACCGGAGAGATCGTCCACGAGCTCGTCACGCTCACCGACAGGCCTCGATCTCCCGCATGAGCGGGGCGTAGGCGGGCGAGTGCGGCGCGAACCAGAGCGTGCGGCCCGTCTCGGAATCGATCGTGATCGTCACGTCGAGCCGGTCGGCGGGGAGCAGGCCCTCGATCCGTTCGGGCCATTCGACGAACACGCGGCAGCCACGGCCCGCCGCGCCGCCGATCGCATCTTCCCAGCCCGTTTCGCGAAGCTCATCAGGCGCCGCAAGCCGGTAGAAATCGGCATGCACGAGCCGGCCCTGCGGGCCCTCGTGCACGTGGATCAGGCCGAATGTCGGGCTCACGACATCGGCCGGGTCGATGCCCGCTGCGGCGGCGATGGCCTTCACGAAGGTGGTCTTGCCGGCGCCCAAGTCGCCGGCGAGGGCGATGAACGCCCGAGACGGCAGGGCCTCCACCAGCACCGCCGCGAGGCGGGCGAGGGCCGCCTCGTCGGCGACGTGCACGGCGACGGTTGCCCGGGGGTCAGGAGTCGAATGCATGGACATATCCGCGCGGCTCGAGAGGGCTGCGGCCGCCGTCGGGTGCCTCCGCCACGAGGCCGGTTCCTGCCGCGACCGTGCCGATCATCGTGATCGGCAGATCGAGCGGGGCCGTGCCGGCGGCCGCCACGAGCGCCGAAGCCGCCTCGGGGGGCATGGCGAGAATGAGCTCGAAATCTTCGCCGTCGCCGAGCGCATGATCGAGCGCGGTGCCGCCGTCGCGGGCCGCGCGCCGCCGGGCGTCGGCATGGATCGGCACGTCGGCGAGTCGCACCACGCCGCAGGTGCCGCTCGCGGCCATCATTCTCGACAGGTCGAGCGAGAGGCCGTCGCTGCAGTCGATCGCGGCATGCACCGCGAAATGCTCGGCGATGAAGATCGCCTCGCGGACGCGTGGCACGACGGCCAGATGCCTGCCCAGCAGGCTGCCGCCGAAGGCGCCGGTGACGACGAGCACGTCGCCAGCTCGCGCCCCGTCGCGCCGCCAGGCCGCTCCGGGCCGCACGCTCCCGATGGCCGTCGTGCTGATGACGAGCGGGCCGTCCCAGGCGTTCGTATCGCCGCCCGCGAGCGTGACGCCGTGCTCGGCGGCCAGGGCCTCGATGCCCACCTCGATCTCGCGGCCCAGCGTGTCGCCACCGTGCCGGGGAAGTGCCACCGCCACGACGGCGGCCTCGGGCCGGGCTCCCATCGCGGCCAGATCGCTCAGGCTCACCGCGAGTGCCTTGTGGCCGATGGCGCGGGCGGAGCAGTCGGGCCCGAGGACGAAGTCGGTGCCCTCCATCAGCATGTCGACCGTCACCACCGTGCGGCGGTGGGCCGGCGGACGGAGCACGGCCGCATCGTCGCCCGGAGGCACCTCGAGCCTCTGGTCGGCCGGAAGGCGCGAGACGAGCCAGGCGATGAAGTCGGTTTCCATCGGGGGCTGGGCCTCACGGTTCGCGCGGTCGGCGGCCGACGCGGACCGACAGCGTGAGCGATTCGGAGCCCCGCGTGAGGTCGATCGGCACTTCGGTGCCCACCGGCGCGCGGGTCAACAGGAGCACGAGGGCGGCTGGATCGCGAATCGCGATCCCGTCGAACGCGGTGACGACGTCGCCGGGTGCGATGCCGGCGAGCGCGGCGGGCGACCGCGGTTCGACGGCCGCCACGACGGCGCTCGATCCACCGGGCAGGGACGGTGCTCTGGCCTGCAGCGCCAGCCCGAGATAGCCCCGCTCCACGTGCCCCGTGCGCAGGATCTCGTCGGTGACACGCCGGGCGGTGTTGCTCGGAATCGCGAACCCGATGCCGGAATAGTCTTTCCCCACGATCGCGGTCGTGATTCCCATCACGTGCCCATGCACGTCGACGAGCGGGCCACCCGAGTTGCCCGGGTTGATCGCGGCGTCGGTCTGGAGGAATTCCTGAAGCGGATTCTCGAGCACGCCGCGCCGTCCCACGGCGCTCACGATGCCGTAGGTCAGCGTGCGGTCGAGGCCAAACGGATTGCCGATCGCCCACACCATCTCGCCGACCTGCATCGAGTCGCTGTCGCCCCACTCGGCCTTCGGCAGGCCGGAGGCTTCGATCTTGAGCACGGCGATGTCGGTGGCCGCGTCGGCGCCGACGAGTTCGGCGGTGAATCGCCGGCCGTCGGCGAGCGCGACGTCGATCTCGTCGCTGCGAGCCACGACGTGGTAGTTGGTGATCAGCGTGCCGTCACTCGTGACGATCACGCCGGAGCCGACCGATTCGTCGCTGGCGCCTTGCGGAGCCGAGCCCGCCAGGGCGGCAATTTCATCGGCCAGCGTGACCACCCGTCGCTTCGACGTGACGTTCACCACCGCCGGCCCGATCACGCGGGCCAGCGTCGTGAACAACTTGCCGACGGGAGCGAGCTCGGCACCGATCGCCGCGTCGCGAATGGCCGCGAGCTCGGCCCGCGTGCGGGCGTACTGGATGCGGCCCACGAACGACGGCCAGGCAATCAACCCGACGAGCACCGCGAGGCCGAGCGACAGGATGAACGTGCGTCGGGAGGCGGCTGACATCGTCGGCATGGCGATCACGGGGTGGCGGAGACGCCTGATTGTACGGTCTTGCGGACGAGATCGATCGCCGTCTTCGCAGCCCGTGACATTCTGACCGTTCCGGCTCCCCCGAGACGGTGCTCGACGAGCTGCACGCCCTGCGGCCCCACGAGCCCGATCTCGATCGATTCGATGCCGTCGATCGCGCGGACCGGGCCGACGCCGAGCCCATGCGTGGCGCCCGTCTCCTGCCGGACCCGCTCGGCGAGCAGCAGAGCGGCCGCTGCGCCGGACTCGGGAAGCACGAGACCCCACCGCAGGCCGGCCTGATGCCCGCGGGCCTCCGCCGCGGCGAACAACGCGGCGATCTGACCGCACGTGGCGATCTCGGCCGTCGCGAGGGTCCAGCCGCCCCGGGCGATTGCCGCCAGCGCGGCATCTTCGATCTCGTCGTCCTCGACGCCGTAGACGAGGTCGCCGAGGGCGTCGCGAATGAGTGTCTCGGTGGGCGCGATCTTCGCCAGGCAGGCCGCTTCGTCCGCCCCCCGCGCCACGATCCGCAGGGTGATGGTGGCCTCATGGGCCGTGATGCCCACGAGCGGATCGCGGCCCCGGCGAATCAGGTCGGGAAGCATCGCCTCGATCGCGCTTTCGCCGGCACCGAAGCACTTGATGCGGCGGAACCGGATCGTGGCCGCATCGGGCCGGCCGGCCACGAGCGCGGGGATCACCGTGGCGGCCCACATCGTCTTCATCTCGGCAGGCACGCCCGGCAGGGCGAAGACGCGGCTCGTGCCGCTCGCCCGGCGCGGAATCTCGATGTCGATGCCGGGGGCCGTGCCCTCCGGATTGGGAATCACACGGCTGGTGCGGGGAAACATCGCCTGCCTGCGGTTGCTTTCCGGCATCGGCGCGGCCCGCTTGGCAAACCGTGCCTCCACGGCGGCGAGCGCCTGCGGACACACCTCCAGCGGTTCGTTGGCCACGGCCGCGAGCACGTCGCGCGTGAGATCGTCGGCCGTCGGGCCGAGGCCGCCCGTGACGACCACGATCTCGGCCCGCTCCACGGCCGTGCGAAACACCGCGACGCCATCGTCGAGCGAATCGGTGGTGGTGGTGTGAAAAGCCGTTTCGATTCCGAGCACGGCCAGTTCACGAGAAATCCACTGGCTGTTCGTGTCGAGCCGCTGGCCCGTCGTCAATTCATCACCGATCGCGATCACTTCCGCTCGCATAGATCCGCCCAGGAGGAGAAAAACCGGCAGCCTACCCGATCGGCCGCCTCGGCATCGGGGCTGGTCGGTTTCGTGGTCACAGCCAACAATGGGAGGATGAAACTCGGTTTGCTCGGGATCGACGACCAGGTGCGCGAAGTGTTGGCGGCGGCCGTCGCGCGGGGCGACGAGGTCGTGCTGGCCAGCGATCTGCCCGATGACCTCGCCCCCGGCGAGGGCGGCGTGCCCGCGACGGCGCGGCGCGGGCCGTGGGAAGCGTTGATGGATGCCCGGGCGTGCGATGCCGTGCTCGTGGGGCGCGAGCAGTGGAGTGAGACGCGGGCCGAGGCCGTGCGAAAGCTCGTGCAGGCGGGGAGAACGCTCGTGCTCTCGCAGCCGCTCGAGCTCTCCATGCTCTGGGCGTACGAGCTCGACATGATTCGCAAGGATTCGGGGGCGAGGCTCGTGCCGATCCTGCCG
>CAMAVC010000077.1 GCA_945861585.1 Planctomicrobium piriforme | reverse complement strand
GGGCTTGGCCGCCGTCTTTGGCGGGCCCTTGAGGGGCCGATCACGGTTGGCGACGAGCACCTGCGCGTCCCAGCGGCCAACGGTGTATTTCTCGATCAGGCCCACCCGCCGCAGGCGGTTGCCATCGACGTCTTCATAGTAGAAATCCTTCGTGAACGTGCCGTTCGCATCCGCGTCGAAGAAGGGATCGTGGTCGTCCAGGACAGTGTTGGCATCGGTGTCGTACCAGGTCTCGCTTGCGAGGCGGGCTGCCCCGACGCTCTCACGGCTCGGGGGCTCACCGTAGAGCACGAGCGACCGCCCTTCATGTCGCTCACCTGAGAAGCCGCCTGCGGTGCGCAGGGCCGTCTTTCCGACGTCGAGGAACATGTGCTGCGCCGGGATGCGCAGGAACGACAGGAGCGGGCACATCGACCAGGTGACCATGGCCGCGCCGATGAACAGCGCGCCGGCAAATCCGGCCGCGACCGCACCTCCTGCCATGTCGATCGCCTCGATCGTCTTGATTTCCTTGGCCGCGACGATTTTGGGATGCACGACGAGCCAGAGCGTGAGCATCGTGCCCCACATCAGGAGGGCGAACACGAGAAAGATCGTCCACGATTGCATCGACACCGTGTCTGGCAGGAAAACGCCGAGGTTGTCCTGGAGGATCGGGGCCAGAAACGCCGAGATCGGCTCGTAGAGCAAGACGGCGAGCGAGAGCGACACAAAGAGCTCGAGGGCGGTCACCGCCGACGCATAGATGCCGTGGGCACTCCCCAGCCACCCGAGGTAGAGAATGCCTATCAACACGCCGAGATCGAAGATGATGGATGGCATGAATCGCTCCTCCGCCGGTCACGTGGTGACGCGCACGACCTCGTTGATACTGGTCAGGCCCTTGAGCACCTTGAGGAAGCCGTCTGCCTGGAGCGAACGCGTGCCCGCCTTCCTGGCGGCCACTTTGAGCTCGTTGATGTTGGGCTCGGAGGTGATGAGTTTACGGATGTCATCGTTCATCACCATCAGTTCGTGCAGGCCGACGCGGCCCTTGTAGCCACTGCCGCCGCAGGCGTCGCAGCCGTTCTCCTTGAAGATCTGCTTGACGACGCCGGGCTTGACGCCGAGCCGTTTGAGGAGATCGGCGGGCGGCTCGTACGCCTGTTTGCACTTCTCGCACAACTTCCGCGCGAGCCTCTGCCCGAGCACGGCCGTGACGGCGGTCTGGATGAGCATCGGGTCGAGACCGAGATCGAGCATGCGGGTGATCGTGGCAACGGTGTCGTTGGCATGAAGCGTGGAGAAGACGAAGTGGCCGGTGAGGGCCGCCTGGCAGGCGATCTCCGCTGTTTCCTTGTCGCGGATCTCGCCGACGAGGAGCACGTCGGGGTCTTGTCGCAGCACGCTGCGCAGGATGCTCGCGAACGTGACGCCGGCGGCGGAGTTGACCGCGATCTGCGTGATCCCGTCGAGCCGGTATTCGACCGGGTCTTCGATCGTGGTGATGTTGTGCTGCAGCGCGTCGATCTCGCTGAGCGAGGCGTAGACGGTGGTTGTCTTGCCAGATCCGGTAGGCCCGGTGACGAGGAACATGCCGTAGGGTTTGTGGATCACTTCGCGCAGCTGCTCGAGGATCTGGGACCGCAGACCGATATTGCCGAGCCCCGCCTTCATCACGCCGCCCGACGAGTTGAGCAGCCGGAGCACCATCTTCTCGCCGTAGCTCGTGGGCGTGGAAGCAGAGCGGACGTCGTATTTCGCGGTCTCGAAGATCGCAGAAAAGGTGCCGTCTTGCGGCCGGCGGCGCTCGGAGATGTCCATGTCGGACACGACTTTGAGGGCAGAGATCACCCCCTTGCCATCTGCCATCGACAGCAAGGAGGAATTCTTGAGCACACCGTCGACACGAAGCCTGACGAAATACTGCTTCTCATGCGGCTCGACGTGCACGTCGGTGGCGCCAGCCTTCATCGCCGCGATCATGATCTGCTGAAGGTTTCTCACGTTTTCAGACATCGTATCTTCGTCAGAGCCGTCGGCAGGCTGCGTGAGCGCCGGTCGGCCGTCTTTCTTCAAGAGCGTGAATTGTGCAACCTCTCTGGCGACCGGCTTCTTCTTGCTGGCCATCTGCTGGAGCGTGGTGCCGAAGCCCTTCACGCGATCCATCAACGATTTCGGCGGCTCGGCCGGCTTTGCCGCCGCTGCCTTCGCCGCCGTCGCCTTCGCCTGCGCGCGGCCCTCGCGGATGCCTTGCATCAGATTCTTGAAACCGTCTTTCGTGAGCAGCCGCTTGGCCGGCGGCACGCGTTTGTCGCGCTCGCGGGTGAATGCCCCGAGAAAAGCGGGCAGGCCCACGGCCACCGCGGGGATGGTGAGCAGGCCGAGTTGCATCGTGCCGATGAGGAGCACGGCGAGGATTGCGCCGATACCGAGATTCCACCACTCCATGTGGGGCATGGCGAGTTCGTGGTTTTGCCGCTCCATCCAGGCGGCGACGGCGATCGCGGCCGCCATCACGGCCGCGAAGCCGACCCAGGCAAGAAGCCCCAGGAGCGGAAATCCCGAGAACGACGGGAGATCGAGGTTTGCCAGCAGTGGCACCACGGCGCCGGGCATCGTCATGAGGGAGAAACCACGCTGGACGAACGGGCGACACCGTGAATCGACGCTAAGCTGCGCCCGTACCACGGCTTGTATCGGTTCTAACTGCGCCCGGGTGGTCTGGCAACATCGCAAAGCCTAATTTTCAGCGGCCAGACGCGGTCGGATCGGCTCCCTCACACGTTTCTAACTGGACGGCCCCCACCGCTTTGCCGACTATGGCAGAGCGAGCGTGTGGCAAGGCTGCCGAGTCGTCGATGTGCTCGGGTTGAACCGGGTGTGAGGGGGATCGAAGTGGACACGAGCCTTGAATCACGATCGTCCCACCTGCCTGATTCCTCGCCCCGCTTTCGAGGAGAAATGTGATGCGTCGAAACAATTCCGGGACCGTGTCTGCGCCGAGTGGCTTCACGCTTGTGGAACTGCTCGTGGTGATCGCCATCATCGGCATCCTGGTCGGCATGCTGCTGCCCGCTGTGCAGGTGGTGCGAGAGACGGCCCGAAGGTCGAGCTGCCAAAACAACATGAAGCAGATCGCCACCGCGATCATCCACTATGACGCCACGAAGACCAAACTGCCGGGTTGGCGAAATGTGATCGATCCGTACAGCACGGTGATGGTGTCGGCGACGGCGGCGCGGGCGTGCGTTTCGTGGACGGTGCCGATCCTGTCGGAGCTGGGCAACAACGAGATTTTCAACTGGTATGAGACCTACAGCGGCACGTCGAGCCAGCAGTCGGCCGACGAAATCGCTGCCAAGCGGATTCCGATCTACCTCTGCCCGACGTCGAGTGCCGACATGGCCGTGACGGGCGGCCTGTCGTATGCCGCGAACGCCGGGACCGGCGGCGAGGAGATGGACGGGGCGGCAGCGCCATACAACCAGTATCGGGGCGACGGGGTGTTTCTTGATGCTGTGGGCAATGTTGAGGCGAATGGCTCGACGCCGTACTACAACAGCAATGCATCCTTTAAGCGTTACAACCCCGCCCGCTCGTCGCTGGCCCATGTGACGAGCGGCGATGGCGATGCCGCCACGCTCATGCTGGCGGAACGAGCAGGGCCGGTGACGGCCTTGGGGAGCGTATCATGGGCGGATAACCCGCTCGCCGTACAAACGTCAGGCAGTGCGTTCAACGCGGATACCGGCCACACGCGTCACATATTCGGCCACCCGCCGTTCACCCCGCAGGTGCCGCAGAATTCAAGCGCTTACCGCGTCATCAACGTACAGAGCGACAAGGTCCCGGTCGGTGGGACCGACTACGGCATGCGCTATCCCTCGTCGCGGCACCGCGGCAGCGGCGTGAACGCGGTGTTTTGCGACGGCCACACGCGGTTTTTGAGCGACAAGATCGATTCCTGGGTGTATTGCCAGATGCTCACGTCAAACTCGAAGATCCTCGATAAAAATGTTGCCAGCGCGAGTGACACCGGCAGCCGCGCCTTCCGCTGGCAGCGCATTGGCACTGCCCCTAATCTCAAGGAATACATCTTCGACGACAAGGATCTCGACAAGTAGGACAGGCTTCAGCCTGTCATGATTTACGACAGGCTGAAGCCTGTCCTACTGAGCCGCGAGTCTTTGCGGCACCTGCCGCTCGCCGCTGGCGGCTACGGCACCGCGGTCGCCCGCCTCGTGGTATTCGGCGTCTTGGTTCACGTCCCAGACGTCGTAGCGCTGCTCGCCGGCGAGGATGTTCCGGGCGGTGAGCAGGGCCGTCATCATCGCGTGGTCTTGATTGTTGTATTTGTGCATGCCGTTGCGGCCCACGAGGTGCAGGCCAGCGTAGCCCTGCTCGAGACCTCTGCGAATCGTTGACACGTGCCGGGCGTAGTCGTCGTCGTACACCGGATAGGCCTTCGGCTGGCGGACGACGTGGCCATCGAGCACATCCCCCTCCTTCGCGAGCCCGAGCTGCACGAGCTCGCGGCCCGCGAGCTTCACGAGATCGGCGTCGGACAGGATCCAGAGCCCGTCGCCCTCGAAGCAGAAATACTCAAGGCCATAGCAGGCGAGGGCCGGATCGGGCACAAGTTCCGGCGACCAGCTGCGGAAGTTTTGCACGCGGCCCACCTTCACGCCCGGCTCGTGGATGTAGATCCAGTTGTCGTCGAACGAGAGCGACGGCCGGACGATCAGGGCCACCGTGAGAAAGTCACGATACTTGAGCGCCTTGGCGGCGGCGAGCACCTCGGCCGGCGGGGCGGGGGAGAGTCCGTGCACCAGTTCGCGGAGCGGGGCCGACGAGATCACGTGCTCCGCCTCGATGGCGTCCGGGCGACCGGTGGAGTCGGTGAAGTCGACCCGCCAGCCGCGATCAGCGGGAAGTTTTTCGAGACCCGTCACCCGGCAGCCGAGCCGCACGTCGCCCCCCTGCTCGCGGGTCTTCCGGGCGGCGGCGTCCCACATCATCCCGGGACCCAGCCGCGGATAGCGAAACGAGCCGATCAGCGTCTTGATCTGCTTCGATCGGTCCTTCTGCTCGCGCGGCGGGAAGAGGGCGTTCCAGATCGCCGTCGACAGCGACAGGCCCTTGATCCGCTGGGCGGCCCAGTCGGCAGAGATCTCCTTGCAGCTCATTCCCCACACCTTCTCGGTGTAGGTTTTGAAGAAAATGCCGAACAGCCGCCGGCCAAACTGGTTGCTCACCCAGTCTTCAAACGACCTCGGGTTTGCCACCGGGAACAGCCGGGCATATGCGTAACTCGCCACGCACCGCGCCGCCTCGAAGATGCCCAGGTTGTTCAGGGCTTCGGCCGCCTTCAGTGGATAGGAGTAGAACTTGCCGCCGTAGAGAATCCGGGAACTGCGGGGCCGCACAAGCATGTCGTCGCCGAGCAGTTCGCTCCACAGATCCTCGACCTCCCGCGACTTTGAGAAGAACCTGTGGCCGCCGATGTCAAAGCGAAAGCCTTTGCCGCCAGCAGCCGGCGACTTGTATTCGACCGTTCGCGAGATGCCGCCGACAAGCTCTGGATCGGCCTCGAGCACCGTGACGGTCGCCTTGGACTTCGAGAGCACGTAGGCAGCCGTGAGGCCTGCGGGGCCAGCGCCGATGATTGCTACGGACGGGCCCGAAGCGTCGCCGCCAGCGGACGAGGCAGGCGTGGTTTGGGAATGCTGCAAGGCTGCTGGAGCGGGCAGTGGAGTCATTGGCGTCAGCATACCGACGGCGGCTGACTCGATGGCCGTGCGCTGGACCGGCTCACAAAATTCAAACAACCGGCTGCGGGGCCGCGGTGGCCGCCTTCAGCGCCGGTAGGCGGATCGTGATCGCCGTGCCCTTGCCGGGAGCGCTTTCGACGCGGATCCGGCCTTTGTGGGCCTCCACGATCTCGCGGCAGGCTGTGAGGCCGAGGCCGCTGCCTCCCTTGCCCGTCTCGTCGGGCCCCGCCTTCGTGGAGAAGTGCGGCTCGAACATCCGCCGCATCACGTCGGGCGTCATGCCGCAGCCGGTGTCGCGCACCATGAGATCGACGGCGCCGAGGAGCGCGTCGTGGGCGAGCCGAATGATGAGTCGGCCGCCCTGGGGCATCGCCTGCCGACCGTTGACGAGCAGGTTCAGGAGCACCTGCTGGAGCTGACCGGGATTCGCCGACACCTTCGGCACCGGAGCGAACTCGCGCTCCACCTGCACGCGATACTTCGTCATCTCGCGTTCGAGGAGCACGAGCACGTCTTCGACGAGCAGTTCGAGGTTGACGGGCTCCATTCGGGCCGAGCCCCCGCGGGCCATGCCGAGCACGCTGGCCGTGATCTTCGCCGCCCGGGTGCCGGCTGAAAGAATCCGCTCGAGGGCCTTGTCGCGCGTGGGCTGGTCGCGATGCCGGAGGCCGAGCTTCGCGTAGTTGAGGATCGTCGTGAGCGCGTTGTTGAATTCGTGCGTCGTGGTGCCGAGCAGCTCGCCGAGCGTGGCCGCCTTCTGGGCCTCGAGGAGCTGGCGCCGCAGTGACGCGACTTCAGCGCTGTGTCTGAGCCGCGCGACCTCGAGCTGGTGCCGAAGCACCGACGCCTCGTCGCGGCGTGGCAGCGGCTCAGGCACGCTCTCCAGCATCGGCTCACCTCGGAAAACCATGTGGCGCAGACACTTGCACCCACCTCGGAGTATCGGCCGGGCCAGTGGCATGTGTATAAAGAGGGGGTGACGCACCTTTTCGACGCCTTGACCGTTTCATTTCCGCAGCGGCCGGCGTGGATGGCGAAGGTGGAGCGGACCGTGCCGGTGGCGGAAACTCGGCGGAGGGCCTTCATGAGGCGAATTCTGAAAACCGTGCGGCTTGGGGCGAGAACGACGGTGGGCATGCGGGCGAGAGCTGCGTTTACCCTCGTGGAGCTGCTCGTCGTGATCGCGATCATCGGCACGCTCGTGGGGCTGCTCCTGCCAGCCGTGCAAAATGCCCGCGAGTCGGCTCGCCGGATCTCGTGCAAGGCGAATCTCAAGCAGATCGGGATTGCGTTTCAGATGTTCCTCGACAAGAAGACGCGGGGCCGGTTTCCCGTGGCAGCCCAGCAGCCGAGCTTTGAGGTGCTCAACTACCCGCTCAGTCGTCCCCTGCGGCCGAGTATCGTGTCGGCGCTCGGCGACTACACGGAGAACAGCCGCGAGGTCTTTCGGTGCCCGTCTGATACCGTGTATTTCTTGAAATCGGGCACGGCGGCCGATGCCATCAAGACCGCGCATGCAGCGATCACGTCGGGAACCGATACTGCCGCGAAGCAGGCGGTGGCGCCCTACGACTCGTTGCCGTACGAAGGCACGAGCTATGAGTACCCCACGCGGCGGCTCATCAACGAGGATGCGACGCCTCCCGTCGGAAAGACACGAGAGGAGGCGCTGACGTCGCGCCGTCTGGGGGGCAATATGGCCACGTCGAAACTGTGGGTTCTTTACGAGTTCGCGCCCTTCCACATGAGCGGCGTTGCCGCATTTCTTGCACCCGATATTTCGGACACCAACGAATACGACAATTGGACCCCTCCCGAGGGTGCCCGCAACTTTCTCTACTTCGACGGCCACGTCGAAAATCTCTGACCCCTGGCAGCAAGGCGAACCATGAGCACAGCATCGATCCGATCGTCGCGGGTTCCGGCAGGGGTGGCTGACGACTCGTCGAAGCCGGTCGGCAAGTGGCTGGCCGTGATCGGGCTGATCGCCCTCGTCGCATTCCTGATCGCCTGGCTTGGCGGGTGGATCCGATTCACGACCGATCCGCGTGTCACCGAGATCCAGAAACTTCAGGACGAGGCCCGGCAAAAGTTCGTGGTCACCGGTGGTCCCACGACAATCGCCGAGGCGACCGAGGCGGTGACGATGATGGCGACGATCCGGCAGAAGGTGGAGGCACTGCCCGCAAACCTTCGGCCCCAGGCGGAGCGCAGCGGCGGCAGCGTGTTTCGCTCGGCGATGCGGCAGCGGATCGACGCCTACTTCAAGCTTCCCCCGGCGCAGCGGCAGGCGGAACTCGACCGCCAGATCAAGCAGGAAGAGATGATGCGAAAGGCGTTCGAGACCGCGAGCAGCGTCGCCGGCTTTTTTGGCGGTGGACCTCCCGGGGGAGGACCTCCGGGCGGAGGGCAGGGAAGTGGGCAGGCGGGCGGTGGCGGTCCGCCGGGCGGCGGGCCTCCGCAAGCCCCCTCGCAGGACCGCAGCAACAAGTGGCGCAAAGAGATCATCGACTCCACGACGCCCGAGCAGCGGGCCCGGTACGTCGAATATCGCCGGGCAATGGATCAGCGCCGCAAGGAGCTGGGCATGCCGTCCGCGGGGCCGAGGTAGGCGGCCGGCGATGAGCGACACGCTGGGGCTTTTCGCCGAGGCGCGCCAAGTGGCGATTGACCTCGGCTATGTCATCCGCGAAGAGCCGCTCGGCGATCTGCCCGGCGGTGCCTGCCAGGTGGGGCAGGAGCGGCGGATCCTTCTGAACCTCGAGCAGCCGGTGCCAGCACAGCTCGACGTGCTCGTGCGGGCGCTCGCGGCCGACCCGCGTGCGGCGGCGCAGCCGATGAGCCGGCTCTTGGCGGCGGGGATTCATTCTGCGAAGCCCGAGGCGTAAGCCGAGAGGATGCCCCGATGGCGCGACATCACGCGTATTCCCTTCGGTTTACGCCTCGGGCTTCCTGCGAACGGTGCGGGCGTTATGCATACAGCCCGTGCGTGGCGATGTATTGCTCCACGGCGCGGGGCGTGCGGTAGCGGATGCTTCGACCCTGAGCGACGAGAGCCCGCAGGTCGCTCGAGCGGATGCCGAGCGCAGGTACGACGACCTTCTCGGCCACGATCTCGCGAGCCCGCTCGGGGCCAAGCAGGGCAGTGAGCCGCGGCGCCTGTACGATCGCAGCCACGTCATCGAGCCCGTCGCGCTCCACGGCGATCACGCCGGCGAGGTCGAGAATGCGCGCGGGTTCGCGCCAGTCGGGCAGGCTTGCCAGGGCGTCGGGGCCGAGGATGAGATGGAGCTCGTCGTCGGGATACGCTTCCCGCAGCGCCGCGAGCGTGTCGACCGTGTAGCTCACGCCGCCCCGGTCGAGTTCCGCGGTCGAGATCTCGAACGCCGGGTTGCCTCCGACCGCAAGCGCGAGCATCTCAGACCGATGCTGCCCCGCCGCCGGCTGCCGGCTTTGCTTGAACGGCTGGATCGCGGTCGGCACGAAGACCACGCGGTCGAGCCGGGCCTGCTCCCGGCAGCACTCGGCCACCACGAGATGCCCCTGATGCACGGGGTCGAAACTGCCGCCAAAAATCCCTGTCCGCATCGCTGGTCTGCGCCCTCGAGCCTCGGATGCTCTAATCGATCCGATGCAGAAGTCTACGGGCCAGCGCAGCCTTTTCGAAACCCAGCCCGCCTGGGTGGAAGACGACGCGCGCCAGGGCATCGTGGCCACCGTGGTGCTTCCCGACGGCGTCGACAAGCCGCTCGACTACCTCGTGCCCGAGGCTTTGGCTGCCGCGGTGGAGCCGGGCCGCCGGGTGCGTGTGCCGCTCGGCCGGGGCAACCGCGAGCGGCTCGCCTACTGCGTGGCCGTGCGGGCCGGAGAGCTGCCGCAGCAGCCACTCAAGGCGGTGGCCGGCGTCGAAGACGACGCGCCGCTCCTCTCGCCGCGGATGCTCGAACTCACTCAATGGATGAGCGAGAAGTGGCTCGCGCGGCGGGGCGAGGTGCTCGAGGCCGTGCTGCCGGCCGGCGTGCGGGCGATCCGCAAGCGGCGCGGGGTGCCGCTCCTTGTGGCGACAGGGGCTGCGGCTGCCCGCGCGCCCACGCCCGCGCAGGCCAAGGTGCTCGCTGCCGCTGCCGCGCCGGCGACGGCCGAGGCGCTTGCCGCACAGTCGGGCGCGAGCCGGGCCGTGATCGCGCGGCTCGTGAAGACGGGCCTCTTGGCCGTGGCGGGCGTCGCGGATGATCTCGCGCCCGCTGACGGCGGCCGGCCGCGGATCGTCCACGACCGGCCCGACGCGCTCGCGCCGGCCCAGACGCGGGCGCTCGAGGCGATACGGGCACCGATGCGGGCGGGCCGACACGAGACGATCGTGCTCTTCGGCGTGACAGGCAGCGGCAAGACGGAGGTCTATCTGCAGGCCGTCGAGGAGACTGTCGCCGCCGGGAAGCAGGCGATCGTGCTCGTGCCCGAGATCAGCCTCACGCCGCAGACCTGCGACCGCTTTCGGGCCCGCTTCGGCCGCGTGGCCGTGCTCCACAGCCACCTCACGCCCGCCGAGCGGCACGCGCAGTGGCGCGAGATCGTGAAGGGCCGCGTGAGCGTGGTCGTCGGGGCGCGGAGTGCGATCTTCGCGCCCACGCCGCGGCTCGGCCTCGTGGTCATCGACGAGGAGCACGAAAGCTCGTTCAAGCAGGCGACGGCGCCGCGGTATCACGCCCGCGACGTGGCGGAGTGGATCGCGCGTGCAGAGGGCGTGCCGCTCGTGCTCGGCTCGGCGACGCCGTCGCTCGAGACGTTCGCCCGCTGCCTCGCCGGCGAGTGGACGATGTGCCGGCTGCCGGACCGCGTGGGCGGCTCGCAACTGCCGCCGGTGATCACCGTCGATCTCCGCGACCCGTCGAGCCGCTCCAGGGGCAGCGTGACCCCACGGCTCACGGCCGGTATGAAGTGGGCGCTCGATGCCGGCGGGCAGGTGATGCTGCTTCTGAACCGCCGCGGATTCGCCACGCACGTGCAGTGTCGCTCGTGCGGCCACACGGTGCGCTGCCCGCAGTGCGACCTCGCGCTCACCGTGCATCGCCCTGGCAACCGCGGCATCTGCCACGGCTGCGGCCTTGTCACCCGGCTCGCTCACGACTGCCCGGAGTGCCACGCCCCGCACCCCGCCCAGCGCGGCACCGGCACGCAGCGGCTCGAAGAAGAGATCCGCGGGCTCTTTCCCGGGGCCCGCGTGGCCCGCATGGACACCGACACGATGCGCACCCGCGGCAGCCACGAGCGCACGCTCGACGCCTTCCGCGCCCATGAGATCGACATCCTCGTGGGCACGCAGATGATCGCCAAGGGCCTCGACTTCCCCAGCGTGATGCTCGTGGGCGTCGTCAACGCCGACGCCGCGCTCCACCTGGCCGACTTCCGTGCCGCCGAGCGCACCTGCCAGCTCGTCACGCAGGTGGCCGGCCGCAGCGGCCGCGGCCAGCTCGGCGGCCGCGTCGTCGTGCAGACGAGCACACCCGACCACCCGGCGATCATCGCCGCGGGCCGGCACGACTACGAGGCCTTCGTGCGCAGCGAGCTACCCTTGCGCGAGGCTTTGCTCTATCCCCCCTTCGGCCACATCGTGCGGATCGTCGTGCGCAGCATCGACGAACAGGCCGCTGCGAACTGGGCCGAGCATATCGCCGCGCGGCTGCGCCAGGAGGCGGCGGCGTCTCCAGCCGAGGCCAACGATCCGCCCACGCTCCGCGTGCTCGGGCCCGCCCCCGCGCCGATCGCCCGGCTCCGCGATCGATTTCGCTACCACGTGCAGGCGATGGGGCGCGACGAGGCGCAGCTGCGCGATCTGGTCCGCCGCGCGACGGCCACGCTCCAGACGCCGGACAAGGTGGCATGGATCGTGGACGTCGATCCCGTCGAAATGCTGTAGGACAGGCTTCAGCCTGTCATGACTCAAAGTGCCCGCGCCGGCTTCGGGCTCCCCATATCCCGTCGCCGGACGTTCACTGCGCCCATCCATGGGCTCCGTTCACTCGGACTCACTGGCGCTGCGCCATCCATGGCTTCGCTGGTCAAATACACCGGCGAGCGGGACACGGGGAGCCCGAAGCCTCCTCAACGAAAGCCCGAGGCGTAAGCCCGCCGATCTTCGGAAGCCCGAGGCGTAAGCCGAGAGGATGCCCCGGTGGCGAAACACGACGCGTATTCCCTTCGGCTCACGCCTCGGGCTTCCAAACAGACAGGGAGGCTCGGGGTTACCCCTACCGTTGAGCCGGCGTATTTGACCAGCGGAGCCCTGGATGGCGCAGCGCAGGCAAATCCGTGCGAGCGGAGGCCAGGATGGCCGCAGTGAGCGTCCGGCGAGACGGTACGGGGTAACCCCGAGCCGGCGCGCATGCGTTGGGCCAAGAGACTCGCTGCGGGTACCATGAAACACATGGCCTACCGGTCGTTCACGGATATCGTCGGCGAGTCGAGCCTGGAGCGGAAATGCCGCTTCCTGTTCGGGCTCTGCCTGTTGCTCCTGATCACCGGCAGCTTCTGGTGGTATGGCTTCCGCACCGAGGAGCTCGTCTACACGACGACGCGGAACACCGGGCGCAACTTCGTCGATGCCACGATGCTCCAGTCGCACTGGGAGAAGCTCGAGCCCGATCGGAAGTTCACCGGCCTGATCGAGCAGCTCGGGGCGGTCCTGCGGCCGCAGCAGTATCGCTCGTGGGTGCTCGATCCGGCGGTGTCGCCCGAGGAGCGGGCGCGGCGGAATTACAGCCGGCTCGACATCGCCGTGCTCGACTATTTCACCAATCGGCCCGTCGATGCCGCGCCACCGCTGGCAGGGGCCGCGAGCACCGCGGCCGATTCAGGCGAATACCGCGAGTTTCGCACGGCTGACAATAAGGAATACCACTATTACCAGCCGATTCGCTGGAAGAGCAGTTGCAAGGTCTGCCACGAATACCGCGGCATCATCGGCGACGCACCGGCCCAAGCTCAGGCTCAGCCCCCGGCTCAGGCTCAGCCCCAGGCCGACGGGGGTGGCCATGTCCGACACGCCGAGAACGATCTGATGGCGGTCGTCAAAGTGGTGATGCCAGATTCCGTCACCCGCCGGGCCATCAATTGGAACCGGGCGATCCTGCTCGCGACGGCGATCATGACGGTGTTCCTGGCGATGCTCGTGGCCTATGCGATCGTGCGCTACGTGATCGTGAAGCCGCTCGGACACCTGCGCGACGTGGCCGACGAGGTGCGGAAGGGCAACGTGGCGGCCCGGGCCGAGCTGCACACGGCCGACGAGTTCGAGGAACTTGGTGTGGCGTTTAATCGCATGCTCCGCGGGCTCGTCGATTCGCAGGAGGAGCTGCGCAAGGTCAACGAGAGCCTCGATGACAAGGTCGACGAACTCGCTCAGGCGAATCTCCATCTCTACGAGATGAACCGCCTCAAGAGCGACTTTCTCGCCACGATGAGCCACGAGCTGCGGACGCCGCTCAACAGCATCATCGGTTTTTCCGACGTGCTCGGCTCGATCCAGTCGCTCGACGACAAGCAGCGCCGCTACGTGGCCAACATCCGCTCGTCGGGCCGGATGCTGCTCGAGATGATCAACGACATCCTCGATCTGGCGAAAATCGAGGCGGGCAAGATGGAGGTGCGGGCGAGCGCGTTTCGGATGGAATCGATCGTGTCGGCCCAGTGCGACATGGCCCGGCCGCTCGCCGAAAAGAAAAATATCGATCTCGAGTTCGACGTGGAGCCGGGGCTCGAGGCGGTCGACCAGGATCCGGCGAAGGTGCAGCAGATCCTTGCCAACTTGCTCTCCAACGCCGTGAAGTTCACGCCGGAGGGAGGGCGGGTGGACGTGCGGGCCCGGCTCGAGGCCGCCGCTGACGGGCCGCCATCGGCGTTGCTGCTCGAAGTGGCCGACACAGGCGTGGGCATCGCGCCCGAAGAGCAACAGACGATCTTCGAGAAATTCCGGCAGAGCCGCGTGTTTCAGTCGGGCGACGATGCGATGACGCGGGAGTTTTCGGGCACGGGGCTCGGGCTCTCGATCGTGCGGGAGCTCTGCCGGCTGCTCGGCGGCGACATCGTGGTGGAGAGCCAGCTCGGTCGCGGCAGCCAGTTCACGGTGCGGCTGCCGCTCGTCTATCCTGGCCTCGAGCGTGAGCCGGAGACGGCGCCGCTCGTCGACGCCACGCAGCCGGCGGCCTGACATCCCGACGGGGCACGAGGAGAGAGCATGGCGAAGGACCGGAAGCCGATCGAGGTCGTGCTCTTCACCGACGGCGCGTGCAGCGGCAATCCCGGCCCGGGCGGCTGGGCCTACATTCTCAGGCATCCGGAGACGGGCCGCGAGGCGGAGGCGTCGGGCTCCGAGGCAGACACCACGAACAACCGCATGGAGCTCACGGCAGCCGTGCAGGGCCTCTCGCAGCTCAAGCGACGCACCTGTGTGGAACTCGTCACCGACAGCGTCTACGTGGGCACGGGCCTCTCTGAGTGGCTGCCCAAGTGGAAGGCGCAGGGCTGGAAGCGGAAGGAGAAAGGCAAGCTCGTGCCGGTCAAGAACGAAGATCTCTGGCGGGAGCTCGACCGCCTCGCCTCGCTGCACGACGTCGTGTTCACGCACGTGGCCGGCCACGCCGGCCATCCCGAGAACGAACGCTGCGACGAACTCGCCGTCGCGGCCTACCAGCCGTATCTCCAGAAAAACAAATCGCGCCCCACGTAGGACAGGCTTCAGCCTGTCATGCCTCGTTCACGTCAACTCGCCCAATTCGGCGTCGAAGCCGGCGGTACGCTGCTCCATCGCCGAGGGCGATCGCTAGTCCCTTCTCAACTTTGATGGTGCGCCCTGAGTAAGCCGCGTATCTGCCCATCGGCTCTTCCGCATCGCACCGACCGTCTCCGCCGCCTCCCCTTTCCAGTTGAGGAGGCTTCGGGCTCCCCGTGTGCCGCTCGCCGGCGTCTTTGACCAGCGGAGCCATGGATGGCGCAGCGCAGGCAAATCCGAGTGAGCCGGAGCCTGGAGGGCGGAGGCGAACGTCCGGCGACGGGATATGGGGAGCTCGAAGCCGGATTGGGCGATTTGGTGCGAGACAGCGGCTGGCGCCCACCCGCTACACTGCCGTCATGGACCAGCAGCCATCCAGCCTGACGACGCCGCTCGAGCGGCTGCCGGGGGTGGGGACGGCGCGGGCTCAGCGGCTGCGAGCGCTCGAGCTCGTGACGGTTCGCGACGCGATTGTGCACTTTCCTCGCGCCTATAGGGATTTCAGCGGCGCCCATGCCTTCGCCGAGCTCGTCGAGGGTGAGCATGCGTCGGTGGCAGGGACCGTCGCCGATGTGCGGCAGCGGACGACCGCACACGGCCGCTCGATGCTCACCGTTCTCGTCGACGGGCAGGGGGGCAGCGTGCGCGGCGTGTGGTTCAACATGCCCTTCATGGCGAAGAAGTTCGCCGTCGGAGCGACGGTCGTCTTCGCCGGTGTGCCGAAGCGGGCCGGGGCGACGTGGGAGATGTCGCATCCGGAGGTGCGGCTCTGTGCGGCCGGCGAAGACCCGGTGCGCGGTGAATATCTGGCGGTGTATCCGGGCGCGGAAGGGGTGCGGCAGTCGGACGTGCGGCTGGCCGTGCAGGCGGCGCTCGCCCACGCCGGCGAGATGCTCGAGGAGGCGTTTCCCGAGGAGTGGCTGGCCGCGAAAGGTCTGATGCCGATCCGCGAGGCGATGCACGAGATTCATGCGCCGGCCAGCCTGGAGAAGAAGGACGCGGCCACGCGGCGGCTCGTCTACCAGGAGCTGTTCATGCTGCAGCTGGCCCTGCGGCTGCATCGGGCGCAGCAGGAAGACCGCAAGGCGGCGGCTGCGATGGTGGTCGACACTCGGCTCGATGGGCGGATCCGGGCCCGGCTGCCCTTCACGCTCACGCCCGATCAGGATGCGGTGATCGCCGAGATCTCGGCCGACCTCGCGAAAGCGGAGCCGATGAACCGACTGCTTCAGGGCGACGTGGGCAGCGGCAAGACGGTGGTCGCGCTCTACGCGATGCTCGCGGCCGTCGGCTGCGGCCACCAGGCCGCGCTGATGGCGCCGACGGAGCTCTTGGCCCGGCAGCATTTCGCCACGCTCGAGCACCTGCTCGTCAATGGACGCGTGAATCTCGAGCTCCTCGTCGGCGGCCAGACGCAGGCCCAGCGGCGGAAGGCGCTCGAGCGGATCGCGGCGGGAGAGTCGCAGATCGTGATCGGCACGCAGGCGCTCGTGAGCGGCGCCGTGCCGTTCAAAAGCCTCGGCCTCGTGGTGATCGACGAGCAGCAGCGGTTCGGCGTGATCCAGCGGGCCACGCTTCAGGAGGGGCAGGCCGAGCCCCACGTGCTCGTCATGACGGCCACGCCGATTCCGCGCACGGTGGCCCACGCCCTCCATGGCGACCTCGACTACTCCGTGATCGAGCATGGGCCTGCCGGGCGTCAGCCCGTGCGCACGTATCGCGTGGTGCCCGATCAGGAAGCGTCGTGGTGGGAGCATGTGCGCAAGAAGCTCCGCGAGGGGCGGCAAGGGTATGTGGTGGTGCCCGCCATCGAAGACTCGAAGCGGGGGCTCGCCACGATCGCCTCGGCCTTCGAGGAGCTCGCGAACGGGCCGCTCGAGGCCTTTCGGCTGTCGCTCGTTCACGGCCGGCTGAAGACGGCCGAAAAGCAGGCGATCATGGATGATTTTCGGGACGGCAAGCTCGACGTGCTCGTGTGCACGAGCGTGATCGAGGTGGGGATCGACGTGCCCAACGCCACCGTGATGGCGATCCTCGACGCCGAGAGCTTCGGGCTGTCGCAGTTGCACCAGCTGCGTGGCCGCGTGGCCCGGGGGGCCGTCGCGGGCATCTGCGGCGCGGTCACACCGTCGGGCACCGAGCCGCTGCCGCGGGTCGATGCGTTTGTGGCCTCGACCGACGGGTTTGAACTCGCCAGAAAAGACTTCGAGCTCCGCGGCGCGGGGAATCTCGTCGGCACGCGTCAGAGCGGCGACGACGGCCTCCTCGTGGCCGATCTCATCAAGAATGAGAGCGTGATGACGGAGGCCCGGGCCGACGCCCACGAATTCTTCGCCCGCGACCCGGCCCTTGCCGATCCCGCCCACGCCCGCCTCAAAAAGGTCATCCTCGGCCGCTGGGGCAGCACGCTCGGGCTCGGCGGCGTCGGCTGACACGCCCCCTGCCCGCGCACGTGAATGGCTGGCACGGTGGCAGATTTGCGGCGAAAATGCCAACTGTGTTTACCCGGCGCTGCCCTGTTCCGAAACGATCGTGCTTCCTCTTCCCAGCGACCAGCGTGGTCCGGGGCTTGACTGGCAGTACAGTGGTCATGTACAGTAGTCTTCATGAAGATCACCGCGTCGGCATTCAAGGCCCGTTGCCTGCGGCTTCTCGATGAAGTCAGCCGTACGGGCGAGGAACTCGTCATCCTCAAACGCGGCCGACCCGTAGCCCGGGTGGTGCCCGCGCGGGACGACAAGCCGTGGCTCGCGCTTCGCGGCCGGGGTGAATTCACGGGCGATCCGTTCGCAAGCGTGATCCGCGAATCCGACATCGAAGCGTTGCGATGACGAAGCCACCACTCCTCGACACGCATGTGTGGGTGTGGTGGATGCTCGGCGACTCCCGGCTTTCGGCACGTGAGCGGGCGGTCTTGGACGAGCTGCCGAGCGGCGAGCGGCCGGCGCTGTGCGATATCAGTCTGTGGGAGGTGGCCCTGCTCGTCCAACTCGGGCGTTTGCGGCTCGGCGATGCCTTGGACGACTGGCTGCGCATCGCTGCTTCTCCGGCCGCGGTCAGCGTGCTCCCCATCACCCCGGCCGTCGTGACGGAGATGAATCGCCTGCCAACGGGGTTCCATCAGGATCCGGCTGACCGGCTGATCGTGGCCACCGCGAGGGTGGGAGGGTTCCCTTTGGCCACGCACGATACGCGTATCCGGCGATCGCGGCTCTCTCCCGTCTGGACGGCCTGATAGTATTGACTTGTCGCTCATGTTCCAGACGCAGGAGGGGGTTCGATGACCGGCGTTCAATCGACGTTCGCGGGATCTCTGCTTGCGGCCGTGATGATGGTCGCGGGAATCGCCCGGGGCCTTTCCCAGGAGCCGGTTGTGCCGGAGCAGGCCGAGGTGGCCCGCGACCGGGCGCTCTATGCAGGAACGTGGAAGATCGTGGCCATCGAGTCGGATGGCGAGGCGAAGCCGGGAGACGCCCGAGAGGTGATCGTGGTCAACCGCCCCGACGGCAGCTGGACGATGACAGTGGACGGCCTCGAAGCAAACCGCGGCGAGAGCCGGATCGATCCGCTTGCCGATCCTCCGGAGATCGATATCGAGATCACTTCCGGCGACGGCAAGGGGAAGGTGCTCCAGGGGATCTACGAAGTCACGGAGACCCGCCGGCGGCTCTGCTTCCGGGGCGAACAGGGCTGGCGGCCACGCGAGTTTCGCACCCAGCCCGGCGATGG
>CAMAVC010000076.1 GCA_945861585.1 Planctomicrobium piriforme | reverse complement strand
GGCGATCAAGGAGAAGCTCGACGCCGCCACGGCCGCCCAGTGCGTGGCCCGCGGGTTCGAGCGGGGGCTGTTGCGAAAGTAGCGAATCGACCAATGCAGGCGAATGCGCCAGCCAGGCCGGTCGCGCAGAGCCGCAAGCTGATGATCCGCGGGATTCAGCGACCGCATGCCGCTTCCGTCAATAGGCCGTTCAACCGCGAGCCATCATCATGTGCGTCATGGTGCCATCATCCCGCATCCACGGCATTTTCACGCCCCATGTCGTGCCGCTCGACGCGCGCGGCGACATCAACGAAACGGCACTGCGCCACTACGTGGATTGGCTGATAGACAAGGGAGTTCACGGCCTCTACCCTAACGGGTCGACAGGTGAATTCACCCGATTCTCCGCGGAGGAGCGACGGCGGATAACCAGGATCGTCTGCGAACAGTCGGCGGGCCGAGTGCCGGTGCTCGCCGGGGCGGCCGAGGCAAACATCCGTGAAACGATCGCCGCCTGTGAGGCCTCCCATCAATACGGTGCCCGGGCTGTCGGCATCGTTTCGCCAATCTACTACAGACTCTCGGCTGACGGCGTTTTTGCCTACTTTCGCGAGATCGCCCGTGAGAGCCCGATCGACGTCACGCTCTACAACATTCCGATGTTCGCCAGCCCGATCGATCTGCCGACCATCCGCCGGCTGAGCGAGTTCGATCGGATCGTCGGTATCAAGGACTCCTCGGGCGACCTCGCCGGCATGATGCGGATGATTGAGGCCGTCCGACCGCTCCGGCCCGACTTTGTCTTCATGACCGGTTGGGATGTGGTGCTCGTGCCTATGCTCTTGGCCGGCTGCCAGGGAGGAATAAACGCCACCAGCGGCGTCGTACCGGAACTCACGCGGGCCATATACGACCTCACGATGGCCGGTAGGATCGACGTTGCGTATCGACTCCAGTACACGTTGCTGCGCCTCTTTGATACCGCCTTTGCCGCCGGCGATTTTCCAGATGGCTTCCGGCTGGCGGCAAGCCTGCGGGGCTTCGACTTCGGCGCAGGTCGGCAGCCACTCACGGCCGAACAGGTGGCCAAACTCTCCGCCGCCCGGCAGCCGATTGATGGGCAGATCAGGGACGCCCTCACCGACCTAGGCGCGGCATAGTCACGAATGACTCCGTCCCCAACTTGGGGCCGTCCAGGTTGTGGGTCAAGCCCTGAGGAAACGTTTCATCGCACCCTCCAGGTCGTCGACCCGCACACAGCGATTCCCTTGACGCTACGTCGACCTGTGAGAAACCGCTATTTTGCGATGTGACGACCCCAGGCTGCATTCCCTCGAATCTTTTCCGACCCAACGCTGCCCAGCTGATACGCGGCCGCAGCCGAGGAGCCCGCGTTCAAACCCTCGGGCCACGCACTGGGCGTCGGGAAACTTGAGCATCTCCCCGAGCACATACTGGCACCGCGGTCCGAAGCCAATCACGCCGAGCGTATGCCGTTCGCTCGCGGCGGCAGCCCGGGCTTCGAGGCCCAGCGCCTTGGCCGCCACGATCGTGGGCACGCTCACCGCCCCGGCAGCCCGAACGGCCGTCGTGAGAAACTCCCGGCGGGACTGCCCGGGTGACGGTGCGGGCGGCTGATCAGCAACGCTGCGAAAGAGAGAGGCCGTGTTCATGGAGGGCATCCGTTGGACAAAAACATAAATTGCAACGGCTGACACTCTGAGGGCCTATTGCCCGAAGCGGCATGACGATTCCGTCAGTAGTCCCGGCGCGCGACAGGTACCATAGTCATATGTCATGTACGGAACAAGAAAAAGCGCATTGCAAAAACTTTGTTGAGCAATAGCTGATGACCGATCGAATGGCCCTATGCCCCTTCTCGTGGATGCCACGGGCCTTTGGCCCCGCCCAGCAGCAGAGCTCACAGTGAAACCCGCCCTCACGCTCCTCGCCGCTCTCGTGCTCGCTTCGACCACCGCGCTCCAGGCCGATGATCGGGTCGTATTCTGGGCCCACATGATGCCCATGATTCCGAACGGCAACATCCACGCCCACTTCGAAGGAAACAGTGAGGCCTGGCCCTTCAGTTCCCATTCCACCTCCACACTGGAGGAATACAAGGAGCATATCCGGATGGCCCTCGACAGCGGTCTGGATGGCTTCCAGATGCTGAGTTTTACCTGTCCCGAAATGTTCGAGGCCGCCAGGTTGATCCGGGAGGAAACCGGCCAAATGTTTTATGTGGCGCCGCAATGGAACGGCTTCGGCGATGACCCTGCCAAAGCGGTCGATGCCGTCGCCACGTTCACGGAGAGGTTCAAAGGAAATCCACACGTCTGCCTCCACGACGGACGTCCCGTTCATTTCACCTACTACTCCGGCAAGTGGGAACGGAATGCCGATGCGGTCCGCGCTTTCAACGAAGGCCTGAAGGCCCGCCAGGTCAACACCCTGCTCGCACCCACCATCACCGAGGCCACGATCCTCGATCTCCCGGTGCTGGGTCGGAAAGTCTGGTCGAAGCCCTTCGAGCCCGGTCCTCTCGGGTGGCTCAAGATGGGATGGGAGGCCGCCACCACCTTCGAGATGGATGCCCGCCCGCCGGTCGCCAAGGCCATTGACCAGCGGCTCCGCAAAGACGCGCCCGGCTTTTACTTTGTGCCCTCCCTGGGCGCCGGCTACGACAGTTCGAGCCGTCCGTCTCAGGCCATCCGAGTTCCCTACAACGGATTGCGCACCGTGCTCGACTCATTCGACACCTGGACAAAGCTCGGTTACCGCCAGATCGCCTTCGTCACGTGGAACGACTGCAACGAAACCCAGCTTGTCCCCTCGAGCCGCAATGTCTGGGGCTACAACACGATCATCAAATACTTCCGCGAACACACCGCCACCGGCAAGAGCCCCTTCGCCACACCGCAGGCCATCGTCGCGTATCCCGTTGAGTGCATCTTCGGCGATCGTCTGAACTTTCAGGTGCTCGGCCTGCCCTCCACTGGACAAGGCCTCGCCCTTCGCGTGAAGGTGGTGCTCACCCCCATCGGCGGCGGCGATCCCATCCTCCTCGAAAGCGAAACCTCCGCCTGTCCGGCCGATGGAAGGACTCTCACCGAAATGAACTGGGAGAGCGGGACTGCCCTCGGGAAATTCGATGCCGTCCAGCCCAGGGTCACGGTGTCAGTCAGATCCTCGGACACCGAAGCGTGGAGGCTGCTTCACGACAACCTGCTGCTCCCGCCGGTGCGGCTCAGCGCGAATCTCGTGCGGTTCCCGAACGGCTACGCCATCAACCTCTCCAAGGTCTCCCCGGATGGTTCGCTCGGTCTTGCGGTATCGTCAGACTCCATCGCGCGCGTGACCGTGGACGCCAAGGCCGGCTCGCCCATCCGCAGGCTGCATCTGCAGGACGGCACCCGCAGCCTCGGGGTCTTCCGAGATGCCGAAAAGCCTTCGCCTGCCCTCCTGCGAAATCTCTTCATCCGCATGCAAACCTCTGCCGCCATCCCCATGGAGTTGTCAATCGCCGGCGGTCGCGTCATCGATTTCTACACGCCCGCCGCGTCGCCACAGATCGGCGTCACGGAGGCTGGCCCCGCTCCGGTGCGTTTTTCATCCTTCGCGGCCCACAACGCCTCGTGGGGCGGCAAAGGCAACCGGTTGATCCGCATTGATGCCCCCCGCGATGCCGTCATTCGCCTCATTCCTGCCGGAAACGCGGATGCAGCCATCGAAACCACGTTGGCAGGTCTCCGCTCCGGCCGCCTCACGCGGACGATCCAGCACGAGGGCCGGCCGGTGACCGTTTCGCTCATCCTCTGCCATGATGGCACCGATCCGAACATTGATTTCCCACTTCCCGCGACCGGTGTCTTCACCCGCGACGTCCCGCTCTTTCCCGAGCCTGAGGGCCTCCGTGTCGTCTCTGCCGCCGCATTGCTTGAATCCGGACAAATGGTTTACTCACCCGCGGTCGTCGTCGCATCGCCCGTGGGAGAAAATACCGCTGCGCTCGACTGGATCGAAACCCAAGGCTCGTTCGACGACTTCATCCCCAGCGGCAGCATGTGGTCTGCAAATCCATTCAGCGCCAATCAGGTGAAGAAAACCCAACTGCCCCGCAACCGCCTGCCCTACTTCCATCTCGGATTCGAGGAGGGCGCGGGCGCTCGGCTCAATGATTACGGCATCGAGCACCAGTCCGGCCGCGCTTGGATTGGCGATGGTCCGCGCGTGCACCACGCCGGTTATGTAGCGGACGGTTTTGAGTGGCTCCGCGATGGCGGGCACCGCGGAGGAGCCCTGCGGCTGTCCGCAAAAACCAGCATCCAGTTCCGCTCCAAGTCGGCCCCACTCGGTCCCCGCACGCTCAGCGTCTGGGTCAAAATGGGCAAGCCTGCCGGGGAAGGTCCCGGCTGGAAATCCCTGCGTGCCGATCCGTTCCTGCTCGAACTCCGTCAAGACAGCGGCATCAGCCTTGCATTCGAAGTCGCGGGGAAAAAAGCCGAACTACTTGGCCAGGCTCCGCTCCACGAAGGCTGGAACCACCTTGCCTTCGTTTACGACCTGGCGTCCATTTCGCTTTGGCACGATGGGAAGCTCATTGGCACCCATGACGATGTGCCTCCCGCCTACCAGCGCACCCATGTGGCCAACGACATCGCCTTCCGCCAGCCGGACGCACAAGGGCTCAGATTCACGGGAGAAATCGACGAGGTCGAAGTCATCGGTGCGGCCCTCGGTGAGGCTGACATCAACAAACTCTTCGAAGGCATCCCCTGGATCGAAAAGACGGCTCTTCCCTAAAGTGCTTCTTTCCCATCGAAAAAACCCGCCCTTTCTGGTGATGCCAAGGTCAAAAAACCTAACATCCCGGATGGATCAAGAAACGGGGAGAACGTCAGTTGACCCCGGCTCCTCCGCAGGCGAGGGAACCGGGGCCGACCGCACGGATGAGTCCAACTCCGGGTTGGAGCAGACTCATCAAGGAACAAACGTCGGGGCGACTCCCAACCGGCCACGTATAACCGGGGCCCCTTCGATATCGCCACGCACGCAATCTTCCCTGAATACCTCGAATTCGAGGGGCAGGAAGTGCTGCGGCTGGTGGTCGAGGGTGCCGCCGGGAGGACGGTCACATGACGGCCCGAACGGACCGCCGCGCGACCGCCTTCCGGCCCGTGTCTCTCACGGTTGGCGAACCTTCAGTTCGCCCCGCGGGATACACCCATCATGGACATCACTTTCAACGCCGGCGGAGCCGGCTCCTTTTCGTTTGACGACTCCTCCTCTCCTTCCCTCCCCTCGAGCGGCCGCGGCCGGATTCGCAGCACCGACTTCGGCCTGCCCGGGCGGTCCGGTTTACTCGACCTGGCCCGCACCTACCTCGAGACCCAGGCCCGGCTTTGGCCGGACCTTGCCGGCACCTCCGCGGTGCCGGCGGCCGATGCCGCCACGATCGCGGCCATGGCCGACGACTTCGAACGGCGGTTCCGGCAGCAGGCCGCGGATATCTTCCAGCCCGGCGCCGTGCCCCGCATTTGGACGGACCTCGGCCTCGCGTACCTACGGTTCAGTGACGAGAACTCCAACCCGCGGTCGCTCGACCAGCAGCTCCTCAATGTCCTGAACCGTGCCCGGCGGGATGGCGTGTTCGTGCCCTGGAAATACGTCCTCGCCGACGCAGCCGTCAGCGGCACCCTCGCCTGCCGTACCGGCTACACGCTCGCCAAATCCCTCGTCGAACGACGCGAAGAGTCCGGGGTGGCGTGGTTCCTGATCGACGACCTCTCCCGGATGAGCCGCAACACGATCGAGTCGCTGCGGCTCGGGGAACTCGCCAACGAAACCGGGGTGCGTGTTGTCGGTGCCAGCGACGGATTCGACAGCGCCAACCCGCAGTCGTCCCTGCTCCTTCCTGTGCTTGGTTCGATGAACGAGGCGTTCATCACGCAGTTGCGGTCCAAGGTGAAGCGGGGCATGGATGATGCCTTCCGCCGCGGCGACAACATCCAGCCGCCCGGCGTCGGGTACCGGCTCGTGGAGGTGAAAGACCCCAGCGGAAACCTCGTGATCACCCACAAGAACACGATCGAGAAGGTCGTGGAGATCGACCCCGAAGCGGCCGAGTGGACGCGGCGGGGCGCCGAGATGATCGCCTACGAGGGCAAGAGCGCGGTCGACGTCGCGAGGCTCTTCAACGAGAACAAAGTCGGCGGCAAGCAGACCTGGTCCGACAGCCGGGTCCGCCAACACTACGGCCGCGAGAAACTCATCGGCAAGGACGTGTTCCGCAAGACCAAGCAGGTGACGGACCGACAGACGGGCAAGAAGAAGGTCGTCCATCTGCCCACGTCCGAATGGATCTGGCGAGACGTGCCCCACCTGCGAATCCTGTCAGACGAAGTGGCAGAGGCCGTCAAGCAGAAGCTCGGCCTCGGCGCCGAGTCCTTCGGCCGCAAGGCCAAGGATCGCCGCAAGAAGGTTTACCGCGTGGAACTCTATCCGAAGGTGCTCATTCGGCCGGTCTGCGGATGCTGCGGCAACCCGATGATCCTCGGTCGCTCGGTTGGCAAGTACCAGAGCTTCTTCTGCTTCAATGCGAATAACGGTATCCGGGGCTGCACCAACAAAGGCTACAAGTCGGCACGGATCATCGACGACGCCGTGCTCGGGGCCTTGATGGCCAGCCTGTTCACCGACGACTTCATCACCGACCTGACGGCCGAGGTGAACGCCCGGCTGGCGTGGATCGCGCGGCAGCCCATCCCCTCGACCAAGAAGCTCGAGCAGGAGATCGCGAACGAGGACCGGCAGTTCAAGCGGCTCACGGAACGGCTCGACAAGGTGGACCACACGCACCTCGACGTGCTCATCACCAAGGCGGAGGAGATGGGCCGGCAGCTGGCGGCCAAGCGGGAGCGGCTCAAGGAGCTCCAGCGGGCCGGCCGACGGCCGCGGGTGAAGAGCATTCGGGAGGTGGACGTCAGGGCGGCCCTGGGCAATCTCCGGGAGCTGCTTCAGGCCGAGGTCGGAATCGCCGCCCAGGTGCTCAAGGCCCTCGTGGGCGACGTCGTAGTGGAGGCCCGCAAGGTCGAAGGCAAGGCGAAGCCAGAGATGGTGGCCCGGTTCACGATCAACGCCATCCCGGCCATGGCCCTGCTGGCCCGCGGCCAGGCAGCGAAAAGCGATGATCCAACCGTCACCATGTGGGAGTTCCTACATGGTGACCGTTGGACAATGCCCAGCGTGGAAGGATTCCCCGGCCTCGACGTCGCCGTGCCGCTGCGAAAGCCCCCAAAATACGAGGTCATGCTGCCACAGATCGCCGAGATGGCCGAGGCTGGGTCGGGCATCGACCTGATCTCGCGGGCGCTGGGCATCGGGGCGGAGGTCGTCCGCGACGCCCTGCACCTGCACCGCACCGGCAAGCGGCCGCCGGGCCGCGTCGATGGCCGCCGCCGCCCACCGCGTCAGCCCGGCCAGCCTTTCGTCCCGAAGTATCAGAAGATGGCGGCGGAAGTCGACCGCCGCCGGAAGGCCGGCGAGAGCTTCGACCGGCTGGCCCTTGAGATGAAGGTCAGCCGCAACACGGTCGTTCGCGCGTACGACTTTGCCAACCGCGACGAGGCGGCCGCCGCGGCCCGCGAGGGCCGCAAGCCAATTCGCCCGCCGTACAAGTGGAGCGACGAGTCACGGGCGGCACGGCGGAAGCGTCAGCACCCATAACCGGCTGGTAGACCTGATGGCGGGTGGCGCTCAGTCACCCGCCATCAGTGCCATACCCACACCGCTGCATCTCCTGCGCGGTTATTTCTTCGAGCTACCGGCCTTGGAATCCCGCGGCCCCTGCCCCAGCGGCTTGATGCCCGCAAGCGGGCTGGGGACTTTCCCGGTCCGAATCTCGTAGAGGTGCTTGTCGTACTTTGATCGCTCCGGTCCAAGCAGGCGCCCGTCGCCATTCTCGTCGAACTTCTGGAACACCTCGCGTTCCATGGCGGCGACCTCGGACTGCACCCGCATGACTTCCCGCTGCCGATACTCCATCTCTTCCTTCATCTTTTTTATCTGCGCGGGGCTCGGGCCACGTCGTCGCGGGCGAGCGGCCTCGACATTGACAGGTGATACCGCAGAAGCAATCGCGGCACTCGCGACAATGATGCGCACTGCACGTTCGCTCACCAGCCTCACGCGACTCCATACACGCATGGTACGTCCTCCTAGATCGGCAGCGTGGGGAACGGAGCTGGCCCGCTTCCTCGTCTCACGCACGCCCCGAACCACTTCATTACCTCGAACCACAGCAGTGCCAACAGTCCGGCGCCGCCGCAAATCACAAGATCGAATGGATGCAGAGTTGAGAAGTGAAAGGCGTCCCGGATGGGCGGCACGTACAGCACGAGCCCCAGCCCAGCGATCGTGCCTGCGATGACCCATCGCAGTGCCGGAGTGGCAGGCCTTTCCGACATCCATGAAACGCGGGACCACGAGCGATTAGCAACGATTAAACCCAGGTTCGCCATCACGAGGGTTGTGAAACTGAGCGCGACCGCGTCGTCCTCGCTCTTCCAGCCTCGGAGTGCCAGCAGATAAACACTCAGCACGATCGCCAAGATGCTGAGCCCTTGCAGAACGCCAAACCCCAGCAGCTTGGATCCAAAGAGCCGTGCCGTCGGCGGGCGCGGTGGGCGCTGCATGACATCGGGCTCTTCGGGCTCGGCCTCGAACACGATGGAGCACGCCGGGTCGATCAACAACTCAAGAAAAAGAATGTGGACCGGTAGCAAGGCTTGGGGCCATCCGAACACGACCGGGATGAGCGACATGCCGGCGATTGGCACGTGGGCAGCGACGATGTAGGTCATCGCCTTCTGGAGGTGGTCGAAGATTCGTCGGCCCATCCGCACGGATCGCACAATCGACGTAAAGTCATCATCCAAGAGCACGAGAGACGCGGCTTCCCGGGCAACGTCCGTGCCTCGCCCCCCCATGGCGATGCCGATGTGCGCGGCTTTGAGCGCGGGAGCATCGTTCACCCCGTCACCGGTCATGGCAACGACCTCGCAGTTCGCCTTCAGCGCGTTTACAAGTCGAAGTTTTTGTTCCGGCACCATGCGGGCGAACACATCCACGCTGGAGGCACGAGCGCGCAGATCGGTGTCACTCATGGCGGCAAAATCCGGGCCGCTGATGATCTGGTCGCACTCCCGCAGGCCCGCCTGTCGGGCGATGGCTTGGGCCGTGGAAGGGTGATCGCCGGTGATCATCACGACGCGAATGCCGGCCGTGTGGCACTCCGCGATCGCGGCTGCTGCCGTGGGACGCAGGGGATCCGCGAGACCCACGAGCCCCAGAAACTCAAACGCAAAGTCGTGCTGCTCGCTGGGAAGCGTTGTCTCCCGAAAGGTTCCGCGAGCGATTCCCAGAACCCGCAGGCCCTCGGCAGCCATGTCGTCGACGGATGCCGTGACCCAGGCGGTACGCTGTGCGTCGAGATGGCATAAGTCAGCGACGGCTTCCGGCGCGCCTTTTGCTGCGAGGACGTAATCGGCCCCCGAACGTGACTTCCATACGTGAGACATCGCCAGCAGTGAGGGAGTGAGCGGGTATTCACGCTCCAGCGTCCAGTCCGCGTGTAGGTGTTCGGTATCGGCGAGTCGGGAGTTTCCCAGTTCGTGGAACGCTTTCTCCATAGGATCGAATGGGTCGCGCTGGCTGGCGAGGATGCCAAACTCCACCAGTGCGTGGAAGCCTTCTGGGAGCGAACGAACGTCGCTCGGATCTTTATCGAATGATTCACCTTCCACCACAAGGCGGCGAATAGCCATCCGATTGACAGTCAACGTGCCGGTCTTGTCGACGCACAGCACCGTCGCAGCCCCCAGCGTCTCGATGACGGGCACCCTTCGCGTGAGGACATTCATCCGCGAGAGCCTCCACGCACCCAACGCCAGAAAGATCGTGAGTACTACCGGAAACTCCTCGGGCAGCATGGCCATGGCGAGGGTGATGCCGGCCAACAGCCCCTTGAGCCAATCTCCGTACATCGCCCCATAGAGCACCACGACGATGGTGCAAAGCGCGAGGCCAAGTACAGCAAGCCCTTGGACGAGTCGCCCGACCTCCGCCTGCAGTTTCGTTTGCTCCACGTCAACGGATTGGAGCACCCTGCCGATTGCTCCCATTTCGGTGCGGCTGCCCGTGGCGCGCACTTCAGCGACGCCTTGGCCTTGCACAACAAGAGATCCAGAAAATACGAACGGGTGGTCGTCGCCGCCTGGGCGTGCTGCCGCCTGTTGGCCGTCCCAGTTCACCTTACGCACGGGGACAGACTCACCGGTCAGAAGCGATTCGTCGGTAGCGAGATTGCTGCAGGATAGGACGGCGGCATCGGCCGGCACGCGATCTCCCTCGGTGAGCACGAGGATATCGCCGGGAACGACATCACGACCCGCGATGCGTCGCTGCAAGCCGTCTCGCACGACGAGCGCTCGTGGGCTGGACAGATCACGAAGGGCTTCCAGCGCACGCTCTGTCTTTCGTTCCTGAACGAACGTGATTCCGAGAACCACGAAGACGAAACCGAGGAGCATTGCTGCTTCTCGGACATCTCCGAGCATCAAATAAACCCCGCCGCAAGCCAGCAGAAGCAGGAACATCGGTTCACGGACGACGTCCAAGGCCGTCGATAGCACGCCACGCCCTCGTTTCGAGGGCAGCTCGTTCGGGCCGTAGCGCGTGAGCCTCGCTGCGGCTTCCGCCTCTGTGAGGCCATTCGCGATCGCCGCGGTGAAGTCGATAGCCATGATTCGTCGAGGTGTCAGTGGCTTGCGGGTTCCTTGGGTTCGAACCAGCCGTAGATCGCGGGCAGTACGAGTAGCGTCAGGATTGTGCAGGTGATGAGGCCGCCGATCACGACCGTGGCCAGCGGCCGCTGCACCTCGGCCCCTGCGCTTCCTGACACTGCCATCGGCACGAACCCCAGCGCGCCACAGGTGGCCGTCATGAGCACGGGCCGCAAGCGATCCATGGCACCCTCCGAGACTGCGGTTTTCTGATCGCGGCCCACGTGACGAAGGTGACGAACGTGCTCGATGAGCACGACGCCATTCATCACGGCGATGCCGAAGAGCGCGATGAAGCCCACGCCAGCCGAGATCGAGAACGGCATACCTCGCATCCAGAGGGCAAAGATGCCTCCCGTCGCCGCGATCGGCACGTTGAGATAGATCAGCATCGTCAGGCTCACCGAACTGAACGTCACATAGAGCAGTGAGAAGATCAGGAACAGGGCGACGGGCACGGCGATCATCAGCCGTCGACTGGCCCGCTGAAGGTTTTCGAACTGACCGCCCCAGGCCAGCGAGTAGCCCGACGGCAATGTGATCTGCTCGGCAACGGCCTTTTGGGCGTCAGTCACGAAGCCGGCGAGGTCGCGGCCGCGGACGTTGCATTGGATGAGGAGACGACGGCGGATCGCGTGGCGGCTGATCTCGCTGGGACCATCCTCGATCACGATGTCGGCCAGTTGGGAGATCGGGATTTGCCGGCCGTGTGGGTCGTCGATCTTGAGTTGGCGGAGCCGCTCAACATCCTCACGCCAGGCGGGTTCTAGCCGTACCTGCATCGGGAACCGCCGCTGTCCCTCGAACACCTCACCAACGACGCGGCCGCCGATCACACTGACTGCATCGAGCACAGCCTTCGCGTTGATGCCGTACCGTGCGATTGCATCGCGGCGGATGATGACGCGCACGTAGGGCAGGCCTGCGATCTGCTGGGCCTGGACGTCGGCCGCGCCTGGCACCTTGTTGAGGGCCCGCACGATCTTGTCGCCCTCGGTCTTGAGCACGCCGAGATCGTCGCCATAAAGGCTCAGGCCCACATCGGATCGGACACCGGCCACGAGTTCCTGCACGCGAAGCTCGATCGGCTGAGTGAATCCGTAGGAGTTGCTCGGCACCTCCGTCTTGAGGGCCGCCTGCATCTCCTCCACGAGTTTCGCCTTATCGTATGGCTCGACAGCGCCATGAGCGCCGCCGCCGTGAGACGACTTCAGCCGCACGAGGATGTCGGTCTGGTGGACACCCATGGGGTCGTTTGCGATCTCGGGGCGGCCAGTCTTCGAGATCACACTCTCGACCTGAGGAAACTTCAGGAGCGTCCGCTCCATGGCTTTTGTCATCTCAAGCGACGTCTCCAGTGATACGCTCGGCAGCCGCACGGCCTGGACGGCGATGTCACCCTCGTCCAGCTTGGGAACGAACTCCAAACCGAACCCCGACGCCACGAAGACGCTGACAGCGAAGACCGCTGTCGCCACCGAGATCATCAGCACCGGGTGTCCCATCGCGTAGCGGAGCAGCGGCTCATAGACCCGTTTCAGCCCGCGGACAAGAAACGTATCGCTCGCGCTCACACGCCGGGCAAGGAACAGCGACGCCATCACCGGCATCACCGTGACAGAGAGGACGAGGGCAGCAGTCAGGGCCGACATGAATGTGAAGGCCATTGGCTTGAACATCTTGCCCTCCACACCCTCGAGGCTCAGGATGGGGATGAAGACGATGATCACGATCAGCCCTGCGAACAGGATCGGGGTGCCGACCTCCTTCGAAGACTCCTTGAACACCTCCTTGGGCACGCTCCCCTTGCCGTGTGTCCGCTGCCAGGCACTGGCCGCCCGCACGGCGTTCTCAATCATCACCACGGCGCCGTCCACGATGACGCCAAAATCGACAGCCCCGAGGCTCATGAGGTTGGCGGAGACCCCAGCCACCTTCATGGCAATCAGGGCACTCATCGCCGAGAGGGGAATGGCAGCCGCCACGATGAGTCCGGCCCTCACGTCGCCGAGCAGCAGAAACAGCATGATGATCACGAGCACCACACCGACGCCGATGTTCTCGGCGATGGTGTGGATCGTCTTCATGACGAGTTCGGTACGGTCGTAGAATGTGTCGATGTAGACGCCATCCGGCAGCGTGGCGTTGATCTGCTCGATCTTCGCCTTCACGTCGGTGACGACCTGCCGCGAGTTGCCCCCCATGATCATCATGACCATGCCCGTGACAGCCTCTCGGTCACCATCTCGCGTCACGGCACCCTGCCGGAGCATCGGTGCAAATCGCACTTCACCGATGTCCGCCACCCGGATCGGTGTGCCGTCGCTACGACTGTCGAGGACGATGTTGCGGATGTCGTCGAGCGTCGCCACGAGGCCTTCGCCTCGGATCAGCCGCTGTTCGGCCCCGTGCATGATGGAACCGCCACCAGCATTGCCGTTGTTTTCCTCGAGCGCCGCGAACACGCGGCTCAGCGAGACGTCGTAGTTGAGCAGCTTGTCAGGATCGATTTGGATTTCATACGTCTTGAGTTGGCCGCCGAACGTGTTCACCTCGATGACGCCGGGCACGCTGCGGAGCTGGAACGCGATCTGCCAGTCGAGGATCGTTCGCAGGTCCATGAGACCGAAGTCGTAGCCCGGTTTCGCGCGGACCTCGAACTGGTAGATCTCGCTCATGCCCGTGGCGATGGGGCCCATCTGCGGATCGCCCATACCGGGCGGAATGTTTTCCCGGGCCTGCTGGAGCCGCTCGTTGATCAAGTTGCGAGCCCAGTAGACGTCCGTGCCTTCCTCGAAGGCGACGGTTACGGCCGAGAGCCCGAACCGGCTGATGGAGCGAATCTCGGAGACGCGCGGCAGCCCGCTCATCGCGTTCTCGACGGGGAACGTGATGAACTGCTCGACTTCTACCGGGCCGAGCGACGGAGACGTCGTCAGCACCTGTACCTGAACGTTGGTGAGGTCGGGCACCGCGTCCAAGGGCAGGCTCGAGACGGCGACGAAGCCGACGCCCATCAGCACGACCGCCAGGAGCATCACGACGAACCGATTACCGAGCGACCATTCAATGATGCTGGAGACCATGACGTCAGTTCCATTCGTCGTCGGGGAGGGTGGGGTGCGTAGCCGCCGTCACTCGGCGAGGAGGGCGGCGAGCATCTGAGACTTGAGGGCAAAGCCGCCGCTGACGACGATCTCGTCGCCCGCGTTGATGCCGTCGAGGACTTCGACGACCTTGGGATTACGGCGACCGAGCTTCACGTCCCGGCGCTCGAACGTGTCTCCGCTGCCATGCACGAACACGAAGGACTTGCCCTCGTGTTCCTGGATCGCCGTCAGCGGCACCTGGAGCACGGTCGCCTGGGCCTTCGCCGGAAGCTCCACAGTCACGAACATGCCGGGCTTGAGAATTCGGTCGGTGTTGTCGGCCACGGCTCGGAGCGAGATCGTGCGGGTCTCGCTGTCAACGATGTCACCCGTGTAGAAGATCCGGGCCTCGAAGACCCGGTCGGGCCAGGCCTCGCTCCGGAACGTCACCGCCTGATTTGCGACCTGCTTCAGAAGCCGGAGGTGCTCCTCGTAAACGTCGGCTGTGAGCCACACGGTCGCCATGTCGGCCACGCCGAGAATCTGGTTCGTCGGCCCCACATGCTCGAGGAGGGCCACGTCCTTCGAAATCACCGTGCCGTCGAAGGGCGCGTGGATCGGGCAGTGCGCCAGGGCCTCACCCTGCTTGGGGTCGATCGTCCTGATCGCGGCTTCGTCAAAGCCGAGTATCTTGAGGGCGGTTTCGTCTACCGCCACCCGGGTTTGCAGTTCCTGCACGGTCTGTGCCGACATCACTGCCGCCTGCTTCGCGTCCTGTTCGATCTGCTCGAGCAGTGATTGCAGGGTCGCTCGGGCCGTCGTCCAGTTGGCCTCGGCCTCGAAGATCTGCCGCGAGGCGATGATGCCGTTGGTCTGTAGCGGCGTCAGCCGATCGAGATTCTTGCGGCTCGTGGCGTGCTCGATGTACGCCGTCATCAGTTTGTCGCGGTATTCACCGAGCGGGCGGTTGCGCAGCTGCGTCTCGATCTCCTCGACGGCAGCGTTGGCCCGCAACAACTCGATCATCGCCTGGGTGTTCGCCGCGACCGACTGCGTCCACGCATCCTTCCGCTGGGCAAAGCTCAGTTGGAGGCGATCTTGGGCGAGCTGCAGCATCGCCTGCCCGACTTCGCGGCTCTGGATGACCGCCATCTGCTGCCCCTTCTTCACGGCATCGCCGAGACCGACGTTCACCTTGTCCACTCGTCCTTCAACGAGCGGAAAAATGTGGGCAACTCGGTCTTCGTTGAGCGTGATCTTTCCGGTCAGCGTCGTCGCCTGCTCGAGGGCACCGACTGCAGCCGGCTGCATCTCGATGGTGGCCGCTTGCCACGAAGCTTGCGGGAAGATGATTGCCGATGAGGCTGGAGGCGACTCCCGCGTCGCGCTAGCCTGCGCGGGCGAGCTGGCAGCGTGGTCCGCTGCAGCATGAGGCGGCGTGGCCTCACGAGACCGACCGAAGAGCCAATAACCTCCCGCCGCTGCGGCTGCGAAACCAACGAGAACTATAGGCATGAAACGCCGTCGGACGACTGAGGGCGACGATGGAGACGCCATGTTCAACTCCACGCAAGGAAACTCACCGGTGCACCAAAGGCGGGACGTCGCGCGATACCCGCGCAAGGACGCCCGAACAACGGACGAGAGAAGGCGGCAATCGAGCCGCTAGCAGCGCAAGATGCCAAGCCGCACAGGCAGCGGCATGTCAGGCGCGAAATCCGTGAAGAACCCGCCGGTGCGCCGGACGCCATTCAGCATGCGATCGGCTGCCAACGCTCTGGGCACGATCAGCATAGGGTGCCAGACACCAGACGCGATCGGTTCTTGAAGTCGAACAAAGCTGTCCCACGAAGTAAGCCCGCTCGCTATGACGCCTGGCTGCCTTGCCGGCTTTGGTGAGTCGGGCGTCTCGTCGCCAGACTCGGGAAGAGCAAAATGAAGGTGCCAGCCAAAGACGAACTGCGAGAACGGGTCAATCGCAGCGTGGTGCGTCCGGAGGTGATCAGCCAGCCAAGACGTGCTTGCCTGGGTAGCGTTCGCGAGCGTCCCGTGGTTGTGCCAGAACGGTAGCGGTGCTTGCCACGCGGCCACAACAAGCATGCAGCGCACGAGCCGCGACCATCGCGTGGAATGAATGCGCTGCACGCTATCGACCCTGGTCTGGGTTAGTGCGGTGTGACAGATCAGCCAATTTAGAAGAGGTTATTCTCGCGTTCGGGGCAATGTCAAGCACGCAAAGCTGGCATCACTTGGCTCTGTAGAACCAGTCGAACGCGCGGTCGTGCAGCCGGTGGGTTCGCAGCAGTGATCCGCCGTCGTTGGTGCCCGTTCTGGGGCAGCAAGGGCCTCGGTAGATTGGCCCGCATGTGGGTGCCCCGCTGACGCCAATGAGGTCGAATGGGCGTGGCGGGCTGCTGGGGTGGCACGGCGGCGGGGGTATACACGATGAAAGCACCCGCGGTTCTCCACAGTAGTGGAGTGGCTCGATGCCAGCGTGCCAATCGCGGGGTGAATCCGTCCGGGGTGGGAGCATCTTGGCGAGACGATCCTCGCCTTCGCGGCGGGCCGCCTCCGGGCCGATCCCGACGATGCCAGCGGATGAATCTTGTCGATCTTGCTTCGTCTGTTGCGGGGCGGTTCCGTCGTGCCGCTGCGGTTCCCGAAGTGTGACTTTCTCCGCGGCAAGCGAGGCATCACAGAGAGCGTATGCAGCCAAGAAGGCAGCAGCGACGCGAACGGATATCGGCGCGGTAAGTGTGCAACAGATCATGGTCATATCAAGGTTTCGGGAGAGGCTGAATCAGCTCGGGGGCGCCTGCTGCGGGTGGTTGTGCGAGCGGAATGGGGGGCTGGTTCGGGTCACGGCCTACGCGGCGTCCGTCATCTCCCAACTCCTGGCGAAAATCCGCGGGTGCCGCGGCTGGTGCGTCGATGGTCGGAGGGAAAACCTCGAGCTGCAGTAGGTCCGCAACGGCGACGGCGCCGTTCCAACGCTCGGCCTGCGACTCGACGAACGCCAACTCGGTCTCCGTCAGGATTCGCTGGGCCTGTAGCAGGCTCAGGAACGTAACCTCACCGCGTGCGTAGAGCTGCTGCGTCAGTTGCACGGTCTCCCGTGCCTTGGGAAGGATGTACTCCTCGTACCACGACACGAGCCTCTGCGAGGTGCGGTAGTTGGCGATGGTCTGGGCTGTCTGTGTGGCCAAATCGAGTTCGATCGTTCGCAGGTTCGCTCGCGACGAGGCGATGTCAGCGCGGGCAGAGCGAATATTGCCCTGGTTCCGGTCAAACAGAGGCACTGCCATCATGACCTGCATGAGCCCCTGATCTTGCGCCGGAAAGTCCACTTGCCGCTGATAGCCGCCCATCACATTGATGTTGGGGATGGGCTGGACGACCGCCCGCTCAAGGGCCCACTGGGCCCGAGCAACATCAGCCTCCGCAGCTCGCGGCAGTGCGTTACGCTGTACAACCGCCTCCTGTAGGGTCTTGAGATCGAAGGAAGGCAGCTGCTGGAATAGATCGGCCTCGATCTGCTCCACATCGGCTCTCGGAAGACCGACGGCGGCCGCCAACTGCCGCCTGCCCGTCTCGATGAACACCGTGGAATTGAGCAGGCGGACGTCGGCACGGTCACGCTCGATGCTCCAGAACAACACGTCAGCCTTCGTGCCCTCGCCGGCCTTCGCAAGTTCGCCTCCGATGTCGTATGACCGCTTAGCGATCTCCAGCAGTTGGCTGTAGATCTCAACGCGTCGCTGTGATACGAGTAGTGCATAGAACGACTGCCGCACGTCACGCAGTACGTCGAAGCGAGCCCGGATCAGCTCGTATTCGGCTTTCTGCACCTCGCGGAGCGCAGCCTGCTGGGCAAGCCGTAGTTTGCCGGCCGTGACGATATCTTGGGTGGCGTAGCCGTTCCACTGGCTATAGGCACCCGCGATCTGCGGCGATCCCGCGGCGACCATCGGGTTGGGATAAAGGCGGGATTGCACGGCCTTGCCCCGGGCCGCCTCGACAGCGGCGCGGGCCGCGCGGAGCTTCGGGTGGCTGCGCTCGGCGAGCGAGACGAACTCGTCCAACGTTCTGGGAGACGGCCCGTGTGCCTCAATAGCGTTGGCAGGATAGCCCCCGAGCGGCCGTCCGGGCTCATCGATTCGCGTTGGTGCGTCGGGGGCGGACCAGTCCTGGCCGTCGGCGGAAGTCGCCCCCGTAATCAACACGATCGAGCCAGTAACGATAGCTGAAGCAACCCATCGCCTGAGCTGCTGCAGCAAGCCGGATATAGGGCGTTTCATCGCTTTGGGCGTCGCATGAAGTCTGAATCGCGAATCCGGCCATAGCATCGTCGGAATGGAACGAGCGCGGCCATACAGGCAGCACCTATTGCTGGACAGGAAATGTCGAGAAGCCACGGCCCCCGCAGGATCGGGGCAGCCGGCTGCAGAAATGCCTGTCAGGAAAGATGGGCAACCCAGCGTTCGACAGACGCCAAACACACGCGTCAAGGCCAAGCTGGTGGGCAACCGCGCCAACCCGTCGACCGCGACACGGCCACCGCCCTCGCCGGCGCGGTGCGAAGGCGGTGGCTTCCGCGTAAACGCTGCGATTATTTGTGGTCGTGATCTCCGTGGTGCCCTTCTGCGAAGTCGCCCGCGAACGGGGTTCCGCCCACCTCGCCGCTGATCGTGCCGGCGAACTCCCTGACGATGCCAAGGCTTTCGTGCATGCCGCCGTAACAAGACGACGTGCCCTCGGCATCCCCGCTCAGCGGTCTGGCCACGAGCTCGACCTGGAACGCGGGTTCGCGGATGGTGAGCAGCAGCTTGCCATCCGCCGTCTTCACTGGAGAT
>CAMAVC010000075.1 GCA_945861585.1 Planctomicrobium piriforme | reverse complement strand
TGCGAGCCGGATGCGACCATTGACGGCGATCGGGCCGTGCAGGAGGTCCGTGCCTGGACGCACGGCGCTGGCGGCACCACGGGCAGGCTCACGCCGTTGACCGGGTTCTACGATGCCTTCGGCGGGCCGGGAACGCTCGAGGAAAACAGGACGCTGCTGGAGCAGACGATTCAGTACGACGCGCGAAACATCCACTACCACAAAGGCTGGTTCCAGGACACGCTGCCCTTGGACGCCGCTACCGTCGGGCCGATCGCGATCCTCCGCCTGGATGGGGACTGGTACGCTTCCACCAAGGCCTGCCTCGAGCATCTCTACGATCAGGTGGTGCCCTCGGGCTACGTGATCATTGACGACTACGACACCTACGACGGGTGCCGCACGGCCGTGGATGAGTTCGTGGCGAGTCGCAGCCTGCCGGTGAAACTCCACCGGGTGGACGCGGATTGTCGATACTGGGTGAAGAACTAGAGACCGCCCCCCGACTCCTCCCGCCGCTTGCAGCGTGCGATCTGGTCCAGGCCGATTGCATCGATCCCGAGCATCTCGGGCTGGTCGGTGTAACTGCGAACGTCGCCCATGAGCCCGGAGAGAACCTGGTCCAGCAGGCCATCGTGGAACGGGCGGTCTGGCTTGCGCCACGGCGTCTTCGCGAAGTTCCCGGCCAAATGCCGCTGCATGGCGGCGCGCCATGCCCGGGGTGAGTGCTGCTCCATGCCGTCGATGGTGCGCATGGCATATTCCTGCCGGAGCGAACGGTCGTCGATCAGCGCATCGAGCGACTCGACGAGGTGGCCGACGTCGCGGGCCGGATGACGATCCGCCGGAAGCCACGGGCATTCGCTGTACAGGATTTCGAGTTCCTCGGGATCAGGCTGGTAGGCCACCACCGGCGTGCCCAAGGCTGCGCTCTCCAGCATCGACGTGATCGAGCAGAACGGATAACTGTCGAGGTAGATGTCCGCCGCAGCGCGATGCCGCGTGGGCGATGGGACGGTTCCCATGCAGAGCACCTGACCGGGATGCCGTTCGGCCAGGGGGCCGAACACCGGGTGCTGGGCATCCACGCCGACAGCCATGAGCTTGACGTCCCAGCGGCGGAGCAGGCGATCCAGCGGCTCGAGCAGGGAGCGGCTTCCGACAGGATTGAACTTGTAACCCGAAGCGACGGTCAGGACGAGGCATTCGTGATCCCCGATCCCGAAGCTCTGCCGGGCTTCTTGGCGATCCACGACAGCGGGCCGCGTGATCGGGACGGGCACCACGCCGCAGGCGGCGGCCGCGACGCCGCGGCGGACTTCCGCCAGACGGGCGCCCCGGTGCCGAAGATTGAGGAGCACCGCGGGCAGGCCCGCCCCCAGCCAGGCCACGTGATCGGCATGGTTCAGGAAGTGGATTTCGGCGTGGGGGCTGCGGTACGCGGCCGCCACAGAGCATGCATCATTGGGGTGGATATGGAGAATCACCCGCCGGGCAACGCGAAACAGAGCCTGCAGGTGAGCCACTCGCGCGCGCCGGCTCAAGCGGGCCTGGTGGAGATCGATCACCGGCACGTGCCGCCCCAGCGGAACAACCCACGAGTGCTCGACCGGCTGACCCTGCCGGACGAGCACGACGGCGTGGGGTTCGTCATCGAGGAGCTCGATCCAGCGCTTCACGAGCGGCGTATGCCCGCCGATGGCGTAGGCCTCCGTGAGAACATGGAGCGTGCGGCCCTCCACCGCCTTCATCCAAGGGCCCGACTGCGCGACTGGATCGGCAAGCGCGGTGTGTTCTTGGAGAAATCGTTCGGCCTGAGGCAGAACGAATGTGCCGGCGTGACACAGCCAGGCGATCAGCGCGGATTTCTCGATGAGCGCGAGGCTCTGTTCGGCATCGCCGGCATGCCGGCTCAAACATCCATTCAGGATGCCGAGGAGCCGCCTCGCTCTCGTCATTCGCGTTTCGGGCTGGTGCACGTGTCGAGCAGTCTCTCCGGAGCAGGCGGGCGATCAACCAATGCCGATCCCGAAGAAGTCCAGCACGGCGTCGATCACGCATGCCTGGTCTTCATCTCGGAGATCATGGAACAGGGGCAGCCGCAACAGACAGTCGCTGAAGCGGTCCGCGTGGGGGAGGGGACGGCCGTCGTGTTTGTCGGCGAAATACGGGCTGGCGTGCAGCGATTGGTAGTGAAAAACCGCCAGCACCTCCCGCTTCTGGAGATGCTTGATCAGCCGGGCCCGCGTGGGCTCGTCGTGCAGCACGACGTAGAAACAGTGGGCATTGTGCCCGGCAAAGCCGGGAACAACGGGAACCTGCAGCCAACCGGCCTGCTGCAGGGGGTGCAGGGCGGCGAGATACCGCTCCCACAGCTGAAATCGCCGGGCGTTGATCTCCTCGAGAGCCTCGAGCTGCGACCACAGCAGAGCCGCCAGGATGTCTGCGGGAAGAAACGAGGATCCGACGTCGACCCAGCCGTATTTGGCCGTTTCACCGCGAAAGAACGCGCGCCGGTTGGTCCCCTTCTCCCAGAGAATCTCCGCCCTGGCCACGTGCTCCGCACTGCGCACGGCAAGCAGTCCGCCTTCCCCGCAGTGAACGTTCTTGGTCTCGTGGAAGGAGAACGCACCGAAGTCACCGATCGTGCCCAAGGGTCTTCCGCGATAGCAGGCCTCGACGGCCTGTGCGGCGTCCTCCACCACGAAGGCCCCGACGTCCCGAGCCAGGCGAAGGATCGGGTCCATATCCACGGCGACGCCGGCATAGTGAACCGGGACGATGGCCTTTGTGCGGTTCGTCATCACCTCTGCGACCCGGACAGGATCCATGTTGGGGTGATCGGGGAGGGAATCCACGAAGACGAGCGTCGCGCCTCTCAAGGCGAACGCGTTGGCAGTGGATACGAAGGTGAAGCTGGGCAGGATCACTTCGTCACCCGCTTGAATCCGGCACAGCAACGCCGCCAATTCCAAGGCAGCGGTGCATGACGTGGTCAGAAGCGTGCGGTGGCAGCCGTACCGCTCTGCGAGGAAGGACTCGCAGCGTTTCGTAAAGGCTCCGTCGCCGGACACTTTGCCCGAACGATATGCCTCGGCGATGTAGCCGAGGGCCCTCTCAGGGAGGAATGGACGATTGAACGGAATCATCGACCTCACCCGGGCCAGATGTGAAAAACTGCCTCGTCGCCGACAATCCCATACCCACAGGCGGCGTACAGACCGCATGCCGCGACATTCCGCATCTGTGTGACCACTTCCACCGTTGTCATTCCGCGCGCAGCGCACCACGCCTCCGCGCCGAGCATGAGTCGCTTTCCATGGCCCTTGCCGCGATGGCCGTCCGCCACGGCAATGAGCCCGATCGTGCCTGTCGAACCACAATCCGATTCCGCTACGGTGACCATCCCGACGCGGGCCGAGCTCTCGTGAATCACCAACACATCCCGGGCGATTTCCCCGGCCATGCTCCGGTGCATCCAGGCGACATACAACTTCTCGAATACCTCCGGCGCGATTCTCGGATCAGCTCGAAACCGTGAATAGGTTCCGCTCAGGAGGGCGAGCTGTTCCAGGTCTGGCGTGCAGGGATGGCCCACGACTGATTCGATGCCCGAGGGCGGCGGGCGGCCGGCGATCGCTTCCTTGCGGTATCGCACCTTGCGATCGACGCACCGGGCGCCGGCCAGCGCGAGTGCCGCGGTCGCGGCTGCATCGCTCCATGGCACGGAGACGTAGGCAAGTTGCACGCCTTCGGAACGCAACGCACCGATGGCATTCTCCAACAGACCGCCGTGGACGACGTCGGGGGAGACACGCGCCACAGGAAACCCGAACAGCGCGGAATCCCAGGGCAGTGGTCGGAAGCCTCGCGCTGGAGCCGGGTTCATTTTCAGTGGCCGGGATGCGGCGTCGGATGTGTCGCCAGACTACCGTTTTCGGAGAGGGCCCCACAGAGGACCATGGACGGGAAAGCCGCCGCTGGCGGAAGGAGGCTTGCCTGGGCTATCTTTGCGCTGAGTCCTGAGAGTTTTTTGCGGCGGTGAGTATCGGGCGACTAGCTCAATTGGTCAGAGCACCTCGTTTACACCGAGGGGGTTAGGGGTTCGAGTCCCTTGTCGCCCAGTGATTCGGTTGGCGGTCGAGCGCACGAGCAGGTCCTTCCTCCGCCTGGAGAGCTTCTTGATGGCCGCCTCTCGCTTGAGGGCGGCCGATTTTGAACGCTGTGGCTCAGCGTGGGCCAGCCGCACGGGAAGCCGGCTGCGCGTGTATTTCGATGCCTTCCCGGCTGCATGCGCCGCGAGCCGTTTGGGCAGGTCGTTCGTGATGCCCGTGTAGAGCGAGCCGTCGCCGCAGCGCAGCACGTAGACGAGCCAACCTGGTTTTGGGCGGGGCGACATGACCGTGGGATCATGGCGTCTCGAGGACAGCCATGGAAAGCCCATCCCTCCGGGCCTGCCGCGGCTTACGCGAGGCTCGCCTGGAGGGCGAGCCATCGCAGGTCGAGGCAAACCTCGGCTTTGCCTCCGACCTGCCAAGCCCGCCGGGGCCATGGATGGCCCGGCGGGCGTGAAGCTTAGAAGTTTGCGTTGCAGCCCGTGTCGACGTCGCCCACCATGTGCAGGTGGTCGTGGTCGATGTAGAGAACTTCCTGGCAGTCTTCGTCGACGAGCGTGTGCGGCACGGGCCAGCCGATCCGCTTCACTTCCTGGAAGTAGACCGTGCACTTGTAGTGGGCGTGGTGCAGCTGGGCCGGGCCGGCGAGCGGATAGTGCCGCGGCGGGTCGAGATAGTCGGAGATCTTGCACTTCGTGATCCGCACGTGGTTGCGCTGCACTTCATAGAGGAAGGGCCAGTTGCCCTGCACGGGCCGGGCCTTCTCCAGGGCCCGCATCACCTCGTCGTCGCTCGGCTCGTCGAGCGCCTCGCACGGGCCGCCAGGCGGGATCGGGCCGAGCACCGGGGTCCGCTCGTAGCGTTCGTAGTTCCAAAACTGGTCTTCCTTGCTCTTCTGGATGCCCACGGGCACGGGAATCGGAAAGGCGAGGGGGCCGAGGTTCGGACCGGCCGACGTGATCCAAAAACAGCCACTCTGCGTGACCGCCCCGGTGGCGGCAACGAGGGCGATGGCGATCAGCCTGGCACGAATCTTCATGATCAACTCCTCGGGCTGCCCGCGAAGGGCGGTCGTCTGGAAATCTCTGCCGGTTGTATCGACGTGGCAGGCGGAAAACTTGCGGGATTTTCCGGCGGCGCAAAGCCTGCGGCCGCAGGCCCCGCCGCCGGACCGCGCACGAAAAAGCCCGCCCTCGCGATGGCGGGGGCGGGCTCTTCGTGCGGTGTCAGACGTTCAGCCGTCTAGCGATGGTGACTGTGGACGTGCCGCTCGTCGAAGTCGAGCCACCACCAGCCGTCGTCCCACTCGAGCGACACGCGGCGCCAGCCGAGCGGCACCTGCGGGTACGGGTAGAACGGGCCGATGTAGGGCCAGGCCGTCGGCGAATACTGCGTGGGATACTGCAGGGCCGCGTAGTTGGGATAGGAGGCGTAGCTCGGCCAGGCGTAGTTCGGCATGTTCGGGCCGCCCCCGCGGACCGGCACGGGCATGCCGCCGGCCCCGCCCATGCCCGGACCACCCATGCCGCCCGCGCCCATCGGCATCGGGCCGCCCATGCCGCCGGGGCCACTCATGCCCCCGGGACCGGCCATGCCGCCTTGGCCGGGCGGGCAATATTCGCCGGCCGGGCCCTCGGTGAAGCGCATCGAGCCCGGCACCATCTGGCCATCGGCCACGCCGCCCTCGGCATAACCACCGTCGCCGATGACGTTTTCGCCGCCGACGTAGCCGTCGTCAGCGCCCGGCATCACGAGCGGCTGGCCGTACGCCTGGCTCTTCATCGCCGTGCGTTGCACGCCACCGGCCGGCTTGCGGGCCTGCCTGGGCTGCGGAACGGGCTTGGCCTGCTGGCTGCCAAGCGGTCGGGGGCCGACCTGCTTCGCCTGCCGCGCGGGCTTGGCGGGCGCCGCCTGCTGCGGCGCGGCGCGGCCCACGGCCTGCGTCAGGGCGATGCCCGACTCGGCGGCTGTTTCGGCGTCGTCGCGATCGACGAGCAATGCCTGCTCGGCCGGCGGCGCCGCTTCGGCCGACGCGATTTCGGCCTCAGCGTTTGCCTGCGGGGCGGGCGACGGCATGCCGACGAGCGACCGGATCGAGGCGGGCAAGGCGAAACTATCGGTCGCCGGTGCCTGGTTGGCCACCGAGAGACGATTGACGACGCGTTCGACACCGACCACCTCCTCGGCAGCTGCGATGGCGGCGTCGATCTGCCGGGCGTCGGACACGGTTCCTTCGAGCCACACCGTGCCCGCCTTGGCCTTCACGTTCACCCGGTAGCCCTTGAGGGCTCCCGACTCTTTCATCTTGGCGGCGACGTTCGCGGCCAGATCAGCGGCGCTCGCGGCGCTCGTTGCGAGCAACACGACGACGGCAGCCAGATATGCGGACCTCGACATGGACATGGCAGGCTCCTTGGCTCGGCAGCGGATGCGGATGGAACTCCGCTCCCCAGTCATTTCGGCTGCCGGTCGCACCGGAGGGGAGTTTTTTTCCGATTCGCGCGGAAACACCGAACGGCGCGGAAATCGGGGCTGCCGCGGCAACCCGGGAAAGCTGCGCGGGCGAGACCAGGGGCGTCAGCCGCGCGGGCCCGAATCGAAGACGGCGATCATCGTCATCAGCGTGAGCGTGACGGCACAGAAGGCCGCCGACGCGGGCCCAAACTGCAACGCAAACCCGCACACGCCCCCGACCACCGCCAGCGCGATCACGAGGAGCCACTGACAGCCGCGCTCGTGCCGCGTGCCTTCCGAGAGCCGGGCGAGCCCCGCCGCCACGAGCCCGAACAGCTGCACCGCACTGAGCGCACACAACACGGGGCTGACGGCGAGCGAGAACAACGGCATGCGCGACTCCCGAAAATGCATGGCCGCGGAACGGAAAGCTCCGCGCAACGGCCGCACCGTAGCGATCCGCCGCCCGCACCGCAAAGCCAACCCGAGCCTGCCGCCGCGCCGCCGCCTGCTCAGTTTGCGCCAAGCAGCGAGTCGAGCTTCTTCTCCAGGTCGGTGATCACGAGATTGCGGTCGACCACGTTGCCCTGGGCATCGAGCAGAAACATCGTCGGCAGCGTGAGCACCCCGAGTTCCTCGGCCAGCCGCCCGTCGAGGCCGCCCGACTCGTGCAGCTGCGGCCACGGGATCGGCTTGGCGGCGAGAAACTTCGCGAGCGCCACCTTGTCGGTGTCGAGGGCGATGCCGACCACGGCGAATTTCTTGGGGCCATACTTCGCATACAGTTCGCGTATCTGTGCGATGTCGACCTTGCAGGGCTCGCACCACGTCGCCCAATAGTGCACGAGCACCGGCCGCCCACGGAGCGACTCCACGGCGACAGGCCGGCCGTCGATGCCGGTGCCGGAGAGCGCGAGCGGCTTGCCCACGCTCTCGAGCCGGCGGGCCGCCCCTTGCGCCTTCCGCGCCGAAGGCGAATCGGGGAACCCCTTCACGATCGCAGCATACCGCTCGACCGCCTCCTTCTCGTTGCCGGAAAACTCGTCGGAAATACCCATCTGCAACATCGCCTCGGCCGCGTCGGGCGCCTGCGGATGCTTCTCCACGAACTGCTTCAGGTCGTCGAGCCACGCCGCCTGCACCTTCGCGACGTCGGCCCCAGACTCCTGCATGCCCGCCGCATACCGGGCCGAGGCGAGCCTGAACCGCACGAAGGCTTCGAGGGCCTCGTCGGCCGACACGGCGCCGGCCAACTGTTCGAGCCTCTTGATTCCCTCGGGCAGCGCCCCGTCCTGCACGCCGGCTGCGATCGTTTCCGCGAGCTGCTTCACCCAAAACGGCTTCTCGGCGGCGTCGGCGGCGGCCGTCACCTGCTCGAGCAGTTGCACCTGCTCGCCCGCCAACTGCCGCCGGCCCGCGAGATCGGCCGTCGACAGTTTCGTCTCGATATCGCGCAGCTTGGCCAGCAGGGGCTTGAGCTTTTCACTCTCCTGGCCGCCGGTTTCGGCCGGGCTTCGATCGCCCATGCGCGGCGAAAAGAATCCCGCGGCATCCGCGATCTCACCTTGCGTGCCGGGCAACTGCGGCAGATCGACCGGCCGCCAGGCATCGCCGATGCGCACGAGCGACCCCACATACACCTGCCCCGGCCCGCCCGACTTGCCGTCGCCGCCCTCCACGAGCGCAACCACGTTGTCGTAGGCCATCACGTCTTTCGACACCCCCGCCGCGCCGGCGGGCAGCAGCCCCGGCTGCGGCGCGAGCATGTTGTTCCAACGCGTCTGCGGCCCGAGCGCGTTCGCCGGTGCGGCGGCCAGTTTGGCAAACCCCTTCGCAGCCGCCGTCACCCGGGCCGTGAGATCGCTCACGAGCGGCTCCTCGAAGCCGGCCGTCTGCAAATCGGCGTTCGTCGGCAGCAGCCGCGTGAACACGGCCGGCTCTCTGGTGCGGAGCGCCTCCACGATCTCCGCCGTGGTCTCCTCGGCGGAAATCACCTTCCACGAGTCGATCGAGCCGTTTTCGTCCTCGTCGACACCCCACCGGCTGCCGCCGGCACCGAGCCAGCGGGCCTGATCGGCCTTCGTGTTGTGATTGGAGTCGATGTCGCGATAGACCTCGGCTCCGTCCTTGTAGTAACTCCAGCGATCGACGACGCGGTCGCTGTTGGTGTCGGAGAACGACCGCAGCACCTCGCCGCGGGGCCCGCGCACGACCCAGGCGTTGAGGCCGCCTTCTTTCTCCATCTTGATCGTGCAGGCCTTCACCTGGTCGGCCGCAACGCGGTCATAATCGACGTTTTTTTGGAACGGCGTGAGACCGAGGGCGTAGTCCACCGTCGGCTGTGCCGCGCCGGCCGGCGTTGCGAGACCGACTGCGAGAACGAGGTGAAGGGCGGACGCCGCGGCGAGCCGCCGCACAGTGAACCGGAAGACCGTCGTGGTCATGGCTGGGGTTCCTTCCTGGAGTGACTTCATAAAAATACCGGGGACAGCCCGCGGCGCCAGCGCCAATTGTGCCGCCGTTCCGCCGCCGCACCGCGAATGCAGCCCCTTTCAAATCCCCACGGCCAGACCTACACTCGATCGCAGCGGAGGCGGCAAGCTTTTCCGCCCGGCCGGTTGACAACAGGCGCGCGTAGCTCAGTTGGTTAGAGCGCTACCCTGATAAGGTAGAGGTCCCAAGTTCGAATCTTGGCGCGCGCATTCGGTTTTTCCGGGGACGTAGCTCAATTGGGAGAGCACCGCCTTTGCAAGGCGGGGGTTGAGGGTTCGATCCCCTTCGTCTCCATCGTCAAGGCCTGCACGGCTCTTCATGGGCCGTGCAGGCCTTGCTCGTTGCGGCGGCTGACACGGACAGAGCGGCTGTCGATCTGCTTCTCTATACAACAGTGCGCCGTTCCTGAATAATCGAATTTCCCGCCGCTTCACCCCGCCATGAGCCCCATGACCGCTTCCGCCCCCGCCTCTGCCTCCGACCCCGCCGGCGTCGAACGCCGCGCCGACCTCCGCAATATCGCGATCATCGCCCACGTCGATCACGGCAAGACGACGCTCGTCGATTGCCTGCTGCGCCAGAGCGGCCAGTTTCGCGCAAGCCAACTCTCCGGCGAGCGCATCCTCGACTCCAACGACCTGGAAAAGGAGCGCGGGATCACGATCCTCGCCAAGAACATCGCCGTGGAGTGGAAGGGCACGAAGATCAACATCATGGACACGCCCGGCCACGCCGACTTCGGCGGCGAGGTGGAGCGGGTGTTGCGCATGGCCGACGGGGCCCTCGTGCTCGTCGATGCCGCCGAAGGGCCGATGCCCCAGACGCGGTTCGTGCTCTCGAAGGCCCTCGAGTGCCGGCTGCGGCCGGTGGTCGTGGTCAACAAGATCGACCGGCCCGACGCCCGCCCCCTGGAGGTGCTCGACGAGATTCTGGGGCTGTTCCTCGAACTCGGCGCCGACGACGACCTGGCCGACTTCCCGTTCGTCTACGCCTCGAGCCGCGGCGGCTACGCCTCCCACGACCCGGCCGTCCGGGAGGGAACCATGCAGCCGCTCCTCGACCTCGTGCTCGAGAAGATCCCGGGGCCGGCCATCGATCCGACGGCCCCTTTGCGGATGCTCGTGACGACGCTCGACTGGTCGGACTACGTGGGCCGGATCGCCATCGGCCGGGTGGAATCGGGCACGCTCAGCAAGGCCTCGGCCATCGTCCGCTCGACCGCGGCGGGCACGCTCCTGCCGGCGAAGCTCGTCGGCGTGCAGTCGTTCGACAAGCTCGGCCGCATCGACGTCGAGGAGGTGACCGCCGGCGACATCGCAGCCGTGAGCGGCATCGAGGATGTCGAGATCGGCGACACGATTTGCGACGCAGCCGACCCCCGGCCGCTGCCCCGGCTGACCGTCGACGAGCCGACGCTGGCCATGGTGTTCGGGATCAACAGCTCGCCGCTCGTCGGCAAGTCGGGCAAGTTTCTCACCACCCGCCATCTGCGCGACCGGCTCGACAAGGAGCTGGAGAAAAACGTGGCCCTGCGGGTGGAGCCGATCGAGGGAACCGAGCAGTTCGCCGTCTCGGGCCGCGGCCTGCTCCACCTCTCCGTGCTCATCGAGACGATGCGCCGGGAAGGGTTCGAGATCTCAGTCGGCAAGCCGAAGGTGATCCTGCGCAAGGAGGGCGACACGGTCTACGAGCCGTTCGAGACGCTCGTCGTCGAAGTGCCCCACGACAAGCTCGGGCCCGTGATGGAGCTCACCGGCTCCCGCCGCGGCCAGCTCGTGCACATGGGCAACCGCGGCGAGTTTGCCCACGCCGTGTTTTCGATCCCCGCCCGCGGCCTGATCGGCCTGCGCACCCGCGTGCTCAATGCCACGCAGGGCACGGCGATCATGCACCACCGCTTCGAGAAGTGGGCGCCCATGGAAGGGGAGGTCGCTGGCCGGCCCAACGGCGTGCTCGTCTCGATGGTGCCGGGCAAGGCCGTGGCCTTCGGGCTCGACGGCCTCCAGGAGCGGGCCGACCTGTTCATCGCTCCGGGCGACGAGGTCTACGAGGGAATGGTCTGCGGGGAAAACGCCCGCAGCGAAGACATGATCGTGAACCCCACCAAGGAAAAGAAGCTGACGAACATGCGGGCCAGCGGCAGCGACCGCAACATTCTCTTGAAGCCGCCGCGCCGAATGTCGCTCGAAGAGGCGCTCGAATACATCGAAGACGACGAGCTCGTCGAGGTGACGCCCGACGTGATCCGGCTCCGCAAAATTCTGCTCTCCGAGCACGATCGCAAACGGCAAAGCCGGGCGAAGTGACGACGGCATCGAGCCGGCATCACAGTTCGTACACCTGCCCGGCTTTCACGAGTTCGACGTTCGGGAGCCCGAGGGCGGCGATCTCGCGGGCGATCTCAGCGGCGTAGCGCGGCTTGCGGTGGACGATGATCCAGCGGACGTCGCGGGCGAGCTTGGGGAGTTCGGCGGCGAAGGTGGCCGTGCAATGGTGCGCCGCCTCCCTCGCGAGCCAGGCGAGGGCGTTGGGAAAGGTGACTTCGAGGAACACCGCCCGCAGGTTGGGGACCGTGGCCAGATGCCGCCAGAGCGCTTCAGTGGGGCCGGTGTCGGACGGGAAGGCCACGGCCACTCGGCCGTCGTCGACGACGAGGCCCAGCGTGGCCACGCCGTGCGACACGGGCACGGGCGTGACGGTGAGGCCGGCACGGGCCACGGGCTGAAAAGGCTCGATCTCGGTCGCGACCACGAAGGCGTCTTCCGGACTCGAGAGCGCGAAGAAATCGGGCCAGATTCGCCCGTTGAAGACATCGCTGCGGAGGCACTCGAGCACCTCGCGCGAGGCCAGCACCTCAGCGCTCTCGGGGCCGGGCTCGTAGACGTTTTCCAGGAAGATCGGCAACGTTGCCACATGGTCGAGGTGCTCGTGCGTGAGAAAGACATGCCGCACCCGCTGCTGCCGGCGCAGGTCGCCGAGCAGGCCGAGCGAACCGGCGTCGATGGCCACCTCGTCGTTCACGAGGTACGACGTGAGGAACTGCCCGTCCGCGACAGGCACGCTCGAGGAGAGAAGTTCGATCCGCATCGGGGAAGGCCTCCGGGATGGAGCGGTCAGACTGCGAAAAAATCACGAATCTTCCGAAAGATATCCTGCACTCCGGGACACGGTTCGCTGCAAGCCGGCGACGGGACCGCAGATTTCCGCGGCGAGCGTGGCGCGATCCATGCGGAAACAAAGCGAAACACGAGGGTGAGGCGGGCCCGCATTGTGGGGATCAGTGGGCCGCCCCGGCAAATCGCGGCCGGCCCCGCGAAGCCGCACGACCGGGCCGTGACGGCGGCGTTATGGACTTCCCGGCCGGCAGCCGCTACGCTCAGAGACTCGATTCGCCCCACACGACCCCAGGAACGACATGGTCAAGCTCACGGTCAGAGATCGCGAAAGCATCCAAGAGGCGGTCCGCCGCTTCCGCAAACTCGTCGAACGCAGCGGCATCAAGAAAGAGATGCGGCGGCGGGAATTCTTCGAGAAGCCGAGCGAGACGAACCGCCGGGCCCGCCTGCGGGCCGAACGCCGCACGAAGCGCAACCGCCTCCTCGGCGTGTAGTGCCGGCGGCATGCAGCCGCTCAAAACATGTGCGTCAGCCGGAAGAACGCACCGTCGTAGGTGAGGCTGGAGTTCGTCAGCGGCACGCTCGTGGCGACGGCTCCCTGATTGATGCCGTTGGTGTCGATCGTCTCGGAGTAGCCGAGATTTCCGAAGAACATCAGCATCCATCCTGCCGAGATGCTCGTGCGCGGGCCCCATTGCCAGCTCGTGCCGAGGGCGATGTCGAAGTTGGGCACGACCAGCGTGCCCCCCACTGACTGCGTCTCGAGCAGGTTGACGACCTTCGTGAACCGCGTGGCGTCGTTCGAAAAGCTGCCGACGAGCAGGGCGGCACCGCCCGTGGCAAACGCGCTCCAGCGCCGCGCCGGCCCGAGGTAGCGCCGGCCCTGGATCGCCAGCCGCGGCCCCACGCCCTGAAAGATGCGATTCGTCGTGACGAGATAGTTGGGGCAGAGCGGACAGTAATTATCGACCGTCGTCGACACCGACGAATCCATGAAGCGGATGCCCGCCGAACCGGCCGTGTCCCAGCGGGCGGCGCCGTCGGTCTCGGTGTCGATCTCGAACCGGCGGGCGAGCTCGAGATCGTAGAGGTCGAGGCTGACGTTGGACGTCGACGTGATCGATGCCGTGGGCGGAACGGCTTCGGTGTAGAAGGGCCCGATGTACGCCGTGCCATTGCCGCCGACATAGTTCCCCGTGGCGGTGCCGGCGACCGACGTGGCCGCGTCGATGCCGAGGTAGCTGAACCGCCCGAGCGTGTCGTCGGAAAAGTTGTAGCCGATGAAGCCACGCACGCCGCTGGCATAGCCGAAATCGTAGTTGAGCGGGGTCAGCGCGATCGACTGTCCACCCACGGCGGTTGCCTGATACAGGGCGGTGGAGTTGCTGAACGACGGTCGGAGCAACAGATAATCGGCCCCGAACACGAACCGCGGCGGGCAATCAGCCGTCGGCAGCATGCCCGTCGTCGGCGGGCAGGCCGCTTCCTCGGCCATCACGACCGTTTCGACCTCATCGTTCGCCGTACCGCAGACCGGCAGCCCGACGGCAGCGAGGCCAAGCGTCAGCCGGCAGACGACGCTGAATCGGTTGAGGGTGCCACGCATGGTTCGTCATCCTGAAAGCCCGGGGCGGCCGGCCCGAAACCGGCCGACTCCGGGTTCGTGATCGACGCCGAGCAGGCGGCACAATGAGAAAAACACGCAAACTTTGCCCAAGCTGCAGACCCACCGGCTGCGGCATTCACGCCCCACTCACCGCAGCCCCCACACCTTCACAGCCGGGAGCCGCTCAGGCGGCGTGGCGGCGGCGGAACAGGCGGGCGGCGGCCACGGCTGCGGCCGATGCGGCCAGGGCGATCGTGTGGGGCTCAGGCACGGGCACGACCGTGGATGCACCCCCGGCCGGGTCGGCGATGTCGGCCCCCGTCAGCGGATAGTCGCCGAGGTTCACTGTTTGCTGCATGATGCCGGGGCCGTCGGGTACGCCCGTCGGATCGAACACCGGCGGAGTCGTATCGGAAGCGGGCCTGGAGAACACGGTGAATTCCCCGTAGCTCGTGTTCGTATCAACGCACCCGGCGATAGCCGGGTGGAAGAAGGTCTGATTCATCGAGTAGTTCAAAGGCAAGCCTGTCGACGCCAGCATGAGCCCGCTGGGAGCGGTCGTTCGGGCCGCGGTGCCGAGACGCATGCTCACGACGCCGCCCGGAGCGATCGGGTCGTGGAACTGGAAATAGGCTGACGCAGTGGCGTCGTCCCAGTTCCAGTCGGCCTCGCCCGGGGTGTTGAGCCACGTGCACGAAATGATCTTCGCAGCGGAATTGCTGAGGTCGAGTTGCACACCGACAAGCGAAATGTCGCCCGAGGTGTTCGTGATCCGCACGTTGGGCTGCGACTGGAGGTTCCAACGCTGCAGCACCGAGAGCCGCGACGCCGTCGCCTGCACGATCGGCTGGCCCTGGTTGTCGTACCACACGAGGTTGTTCGCGATATCGATCCGGTAGGCGGCCGAGGTCAAGGATTCCGCATACGTTCGCAGCCCGGAGCCGAGCATGCACGCGACGGCCAGACCCGCGACACACGCATGCCAAGCGTGGGTGCGATCCGTGCGACGGGTTTCGTGATTGCTGCTGGCCATGGTGACGCCCCCTTGCGCTGCGGGCACCGACCATGAATTCCCCCGGCCGTACTCTCGAAAAGCGGGCTCGAAAGTCCCTGCGCACCGGCCCGGAGTCGACGTCTGCCGCTAGGACAGACGCGCAGGCACAGGATCGAAGTGAGAGACGGAAAAAGGCGAACGTCCAGAAACTCGGCTCAACTTCGACCACGTGCCCGGAAACCGGGACGAACGCGGCCTGAGGAACTCACGAGCGGACTGCCTATCGGGTGAAAACTCCGGCGAAAACCTTTTTTCCGCCGCCAACCCAACGATATACAGGCACTGCAGTTGCTGTCAAGCAGCCGGCCGCGATTTTTCCACCACCTGCAAAAAAACCGTAGAAAACTGGCTTTCCAGGCCTTCACCGGCCGCTACCAATCGAGAGCCACGTCGAGCCACGGGGCGTCGTGCGTCGGCCAGCCGCTGCTCACGCGGTCGACGCCCGTCTCGGCGATCCGACGCACCGTCTCCGGACGGATGCCACCGGAGGCCTCCAGAATCACGCGCCGTCCGCGTGCATTCTCCAGCCGGTCTCGCACCGCAACGGCCTCGAGGAGCGTCTCGGGCGGCATGTTGTCGAGCAACACGATGTCGGGGCCGGCCGGCAGGGCAGCGGCGAGCTGCGCGAGCGAATCGACCTCGACCTCGACCACGGTCCGAGCCGCCCGGTCGGCCGGAAACGCACCGGCCACGAAGGCCCGCGCCTGCCGCACGGCCTCGGCCGGACCGAGCCCGCGCGCCAACAGGGCTGCGAGATGGTTGTCCTTGATGAGGATCGCGTCGTAGAGGCCCAGACGATGATTCCAGCCGCCACCGATGCGGGTCGCATGCTTGTCGAGCAGTCGCCAGCCGGGAATCGTCTTGCGTGTGTCGTAGACCCGGCAACCGGTGCCCGCGACGGCATCGACGAGCTGGCGCGTGGCGGTGGCCACGCCCGACATGCGGCCGATCATGTTCAAGAGCACCCGCTCCGCGGCGAGCACGGCCCGCGTCGGACCGGCGAGCGTCGCCACCACGTCGCCCTTCACGACGGGCGTTCCGTCGGCGACGAGCGGCCGCCATTCCAGCTGCTCGTCGGCGACCCGGGCGACCACGCTCCCCGCGTCGAGGCCGGCGATCACGCCGGATCGACGGCAGACCACGTTGAGGCAGGCGACCGCGTCGCGATCCACGGTGGCCACGCTCGTCCAATCGCACTCCTGCCCCAGGTCTTCGGCCAACCAGTCGCGAGCCCGGGCCGCCACGTGGGCCGCAAGGTGGTCGTCCCAGACCGACTGGCGGAAATTGGGCGCTTCGCCAGTGCTGAAAACCGGGGGCGGCGGGTGTTCGGGCATGATCGCGGTATCCTATAGCACGATGGAGACCTCGTCTGGTGACACTGCCGCGATCCCCGCCCGGCTGCAGCCGCTCGTGGCCTGCAGCGCGGCGGCACTGTTGCTCGCCGCCTTCACCTGGCTCGCCACCGCCGACCGGCTCGTCGATCACGACGCACCGCCCTCCGTGCGGCCCGCGTTCACGACCAACGTCAACACCGCACCGGCCGTCGAACTCGCCCAGGTGCCGGGGCTGGGCCCGGGCCTGGCCGCCCGGATCGTCGCCTACCGTGAGACGCATGGCCCGTTCGCCACGCTCGACGCGCTGCTCGACGTGCCTGGCATCGGGTCGGCGACGCTCGAACAGATGCGACCCTGGCTGCGGCCGATCCGACCACCGCGGCGGGAGACGCCATGAAGGGCGACCCTGGCATCTTCGAGCTCGTGAGCCCCTATCGGCCCGCCGGCGACCAGCCCGCGGCGATCGACGCCCTCGTGCATGGCGTCGACGAGGGCAGGGCCGCGCAGGTGTTGATGGGTGTGACCGGCTCCGGCAAGACCTTCACGATGGCCAACGTGATCGCCCAGGTCGGCCGCCCGACGCTCGTGCTCTCACACAACAAGACGCTCGCAGCCCAGCTGTATGCCGAGTTTCGCGACTTCTTCCCCCACAACGCCGTCCACTACTTCGTCAGCTACTACGACTACTACCAGCCCGAGGCGTACATCCCGCAGCGCGACATCTACATCGAGAAGGATGCCGCCATCAACAAGGAGATCGATCGACTGCGGCTCGCAGCCACCAGCGCCCTCGTCAGCCGGCGCGACGTCGTCGTGGTGGCGAGCGTGTCGTGCATCTACGGTTTGGGCTCGCCCGACGACTACCGCTCGATGGTGATCCGGCTCGCCAGCGGCACGGATCTCGGCCGCGACCGGCTCCTCGAACAGCTCGTGTCGATCCACTACGAGCGGACCGACGTGGCGCTCGACCGCGGCAAGTTTCGCGTGCGGGGCGATGCGATCGACATCTGGCCGCCGTACGACGAGCTCGCGACGCGGATCGAATTCTGGGGCGACACGATCGAGTCGATCGCGATCATCAATCCGACGAGCGGTGAGGTGGCGGCCAAGAAAGACGAGATGTACTTCTACCCGGCCCGCCACTTCGTGATGCCAGAGGATCGGATCAAGGCAGCTGTGTCGTCGATCAAGGCGGAACTGGAGGCCCGGCTCGAAGAGCTCAAGAGCCAGGGCAAGCTCCTCGAGGCGCAGCGGCTCAACGCCCGCACGCGGTTCGACATCGAGATGATGCTCGAGGCCGGCTTCTGCCCCGGGATCGAAAACTACTCGCGGCCGCTCTCCGGCCGGGCCCCGGGCAGCACGCCCACGACGCTGTTCGACTACTTTCCCGACGACTTCCTCTTCTTCGTGGACGAGTCGCACGTCACCGTGCCCCAGGTGCGTGGCATGTACGCCGGCGACAAGGCCCGCAAAACCACGCTCGTGGAGCACGGCTTTCGGCTGCCGAGCGCCCTCGACAACCGGCCGCTGATGTTCGACGAGTGGGAACGTCGGCTCCACCAAACGGTCTACGTGTCGGCCACGCCCGGCGTCTGGGAACTCGATCGCACCGGCGGCGAGGTCGTGCAGCAGGTGATCCGGCCCACGGGCCTGCTCGACCCCGTCATCGAGATTGTGCCCGCCTCGCAGCAGGTGCTCCACCTCGCCGGTGAGATCGACAAGACCGTGGCCACCGGCCAGCGGGTGCTCGTGACCACGCTCACGAAGAAGCTCGCCGAAGATCTCACCGCCTACTTCCAGGAGCGCAACGTCCGCTGCCGCTGGCTGCACAGCGAGCTCGACGCCTTCGAACGCGTGGAGCTGCTCAAGGAACTACGCGAGGGGAAGTTCGACGTGCTCGTGGGCGTGAACCTCCTTCGCGAGGGCCTCGACCTGCCCGAAGTGTCGCTGGTGGCCATCCTCGACGCCGACAAGGAGGGCTTCCTGCGCAGCGAAACCTCGCTCATGCAGACGATCGGCCGCTCGGCCCGCAACGTGGACGCCCGCGTGATCCTCTACGCCGACACGATCACCGAGTCGATGCGCCTGGCGGTCGACGAGACCCGCCGCCGCCGCGCGCTCCAGGAGGAATACAACACCGCCCACGGCATCACGCCCGAGACCGTGCGCAAGGAAATCCGGGCCGGCATCGAGGCGGAGGCCGTGTCGCGGGCCGTGGCCTTCGACGCGGTGGGGCAGGGGGACGACGACAAGCGTCGCACGACCGAGCTCCTCGAGCAGCTCGAGGCCGACATGATGCAGGCCGCGGCCGAGCTCGACTTTGAACGGGCCGCGCACCTCCGCGACCGGATCGCCGACCTGCGCGACGGCGGCCGCCGCGACGGCCGACGCATCGGCAAAGGCCCGCGCAACCGCGGCCCGGGCCGGATCCCACGGCCGAAACGCATGTAGGGCGTGCTTCGGCCTGCCATAGTCTGCGTCAACGCGCCCAATCCGGCTCGGGGTTACCCCGTACCGTCGCGCCGGACGCTCACTGCGGCCATCCTGGCCTCCGTTCGCTCGGATGTGCCTGCGCCGGCGGGAGCGCCTCCGCTTGGGCATCCTGCCTGCGCTGGTCACATATGCCGTCTCACCGGCAGGGGTAACCCCTCGCCTCCCCGTCTGGAAGCCCGAGGCGTGAGCCGACGGGAATACGCGTAGTGTTTCGCTACCGGGGCATCCTCTC
>CAMAVC010000074.1 GCA_945861585.1 Planctomicrobium piriforme | reverse complement strand
TCAGTGTTCGTGCTCGTTGCTGCCATTCCCCGCCTCGTCTCGGCTGCCGAGTCGGCGACGTACACCGTGAAGCCCGTGCCCTTTCGGCTGGAGGCGAAGCTCGAGGGCACGTTCGAGCCGCCCCAGATCGCGGACGTGCGGCCCGACATGCGGCGCTGGACGCAGCTCGTCGTCGAAGATGCGGTGCCGCATGGCACGCGGGTCGGCCGGGGCGACGTGCTCGTGCGGCTCGACACGACGAAGATTGACGAGACGATCCGCGACCTCGAGGTGGCCGGCCGCCTCGCGACGACCGCCCTCGGCCTGCTCGAGCGGGAACTCGTGCTCCTCGAGAAGGCCACGCCGCTGCAGCTCGAGATCGCGACCCGCAATCGCCGCATGATTCAGGAGGATGTCGAGCGGTATGAGACCCGCGAGGCAGAGCTCGCCACTGCCGCCAATGACAAGCAGCTCGAGTCCGCGGAGTTTTCGCTGGCGAACGCCGAGGAGGAGCTCGCGCAGCTCGAAAAGATGTACGAGCAGGATGACCTGACCGAAGAGACGGAGGAGATCGTGCTCAAGCGGGCCCGGTTCGAGGCCGAGATGGCCCGGTTCAACGCGGCCTTCGTCCGGGACCGTCACGAACGGATGGCCGGCCTCGATCTGCCGAGGCGGCGTGAGTATCTCGAGAATCTCGACCGCTCGTCGGAGCTTGATTTTGAGCGGGCCGAGGCGGGGCTGCCCGTGGCCCTGGAGAAGCAGCGGCTGGAGCTCGAGAAGGCGCAGAACGATCAGCGGAAGGCCGCCGAGAATCTGATCGAGCTGAAGGCCGAGCGGGACCGGATGCCGATTCGCGCTCCAGCCGACGGCATCGTGTATTACGGCAAATGGCGGCAGGGCAAATGGACTGATGCCGATGCCGCCGCCGGGCGACTGCGGCCGGGCGGCCAGCTCGACGCTCGCGACACGATCATGACGGTGATCGGCCCCGGCAAGCTCGCGGTGCGGGCCGGCGTGCCCGAGAAGGAGTTGGCCCGCGTGACCGCCGGCCATCCGGCGAAGGTCGTACCGAAAGCGTTTCCGGACGTGCGGCTGATGGCGCGGGTGCGCGGCGTGTCGCCGGTGCCCGTCGCGGCCGGAAAGTTCGATGCCCTCATGGATCTCGCGGAGGAGCATCCGCGGCTCGTCGCCGGCATGGAGGCGGAAGTGCGCGTGATCGCGGAGAGCCGGCCCGAGGCGCTGGCCGTGCCGAAGAAGGCCGTCTTCAGCGAGCCGCTCGACGACGATGCCCGATTCGTCTACGTGGCCGGCGGGGATGGCAAGCCGGCGCAGAAGCGGACGGTTGCCGTGGGCCGAGCGAACGACGAACTGGTGGAGATCACGGCGGGGCTTGCGTTCGGCGACGTGATCCTGCTCGAGAAGCCGAAGGGCGACGACACGCCGAAGAGTGAGGAGAAGGCCAAGCCGGACGACAAGCCGAAGGCCGAAGAGAAGCCGGAGCCGGCAGTGAAAGCGGCCCCCGCCCCGGCACCAGCCAAGGGATGAACCGCGTCACGATCACCCACCGCGCCGTGATGCTGGCCGTGCTCGGCGCGCTGGCTTGGTATGCCTGCGTCGTGAGCGGGCCGCTCATGGCCGAGGAATCGCCCGCAGCGGAGGCTGGCCGCTTCACGGCGGCCGAGGTCGGCCCCGTGCCTGCGCCCGTCGAGCCCGTGCCGCCCGCAGAGCTCGAGGCCGCCATTGCCCGAGGCGTTGCATTTCTGCTCGACAGCCAGCGGCCTGATGGCTCGTGGGGCTCGGCCGACAACACGAAGGGGGGCGTCGATATTTATGCGCCGCCACCGGGCGCCCATCACGCCTTTCGAGGTGCCGTGACGGGCCTCGGCGTTTCGGCGCTGATCGAGTCGGGCCCAGCGGATCCGGGCGTCGCAGCGGCGATCGACCGTGGCCAGGCCTGGCTGCTCGACCACCTGCCTGATCTGCGGCGGGCCACCCCCGACACGCTCTACAACGTGTGGGGCCACGCCTACGGCATCGAGGCCCTCGCCCTGCTCCACCACCGGGCCGCAGGCGATGCCGCGCTTCAGGAGCAGCTCGCGGCGTGCATCGCCGGCCAGGTCGAGCTCCTCGACCGCTACGAATCGGTCGACGGCGGCTGGGGCTACTACGACTTCCGGATCGGCAGCCGCAAGCCGGCCGCGAGCCCCAATAGCTTCACCACGGCAACGGTGCTCCTCGCCCTGGCCGACGCCCGCGATCTCGGCATCGACGTGCCGCAGAAGCTGTTCGACCGCGGCCTGGCCTCGATCAAGCGGCAGACGAAGTCCGACCGCAGCTACATCTACGGCGAGTATCTCAAGTATCGGCCCGAGCACCCGGTGAACCTCCCGGGAGGCAGCGTCGGCCGCTCACAGGCCTGCAACGCGGCCCTGCGCCGGCTCGGCGACCCCACGCTCACCGATGCCGCGATCCGCACCTGGCTCGAGCGGATCGTGGCCCGCAACGGCTGGCTCGACCTCGGCCGCAAGAAGCCGATCCCCCACGAATCGTGGTTCGCAGTGGCGGGCTACTTCTTCTTCTACGGCCATTACTACGCGGCCGTGTGCCTCGAAGCGCTGCCGGCGGCCGAACGGCCGGTGCTCCAAGACCAGCTCGCAACGATCGTGATGGCGATCCAGGAGCCGAACGGCTGCTGGTGGGACTACCCGTTCTACGACTACCACACGCAGTACGGGACGGCCTTCGCGGTGCGCACGCTCGTCCGCTGCCGCCACGGCGACTGATTCATCAGGCGCTCATGACCGGCTGGTAGCATCTCGGCCCACCATGAACCGTAGTCTCGATCCCACGGCCGAACGGGCGCTCGCCATCAATCTCGACGGCTCGGTCTACGGCACCTTCGCCGAGATCGGTGCCGGGCAGGAGGTGGCCCGCTGGTTTTTCACGGTTGGCGGTGCCGCCGGCACCGTCGCCAAGACGATGTCGGCCTACGACATGACCGTGAGCGACGCCATCTACGGCAAGGCGCCGCGGTATGTGTCGCGGGAGCGGGTCGAGGAGATGCTCGACCACGAGTTTTCCCTGCTCCGCGAGCGGCTCGATGCCGCCCGGGGCGATCGGACGCGGTTCTTCACGTTCGCGAACACCGCCGCCGCCCGATCCTACTCCGGCGGGAACGAGTGCCACGCCTGGCTCGGGGTGCGATTTCAGCACGCGTTTCGGGCCGAACCGAGCGACGTGGTGATCCACTGCCGGCTGCTCGATCCCTCCAACGCCCTCCAGCAGGAAGCGCTCGGCCGGCTCGGCGTCAACATGCTCCATGCGGTGCTCTCGCGCTGGCGCGAGCCGAAGGCGGTGGCCGAAGCGCTGCTCGAAGACATCGGCCGCGAGCGGCTCGAGATCGACTGCCTCGCGGTGCGGGGGCCCGCGTTTCCCGGTGCCGACAACCGGCTTCTCGCCTTGCACCTCGTGCGGATCGGCTCCACCCACGCGATCCTCTTCGACACCCACGGTGTGCCCGTGCTCGCCTCGGAGGCATTGCGGCACGCCCGCGTGCTCGTGGAACGCGGCCGCTTCGCCCCCGTCACCCGGCTGAACCTCGAGATGCTCGCGGCAGCCCGGCAGGATTTCGGCGGCGCCGACGACGGGCAGGGCCGCGAGATCGTCGAGATCATGGAGATCACGATGAACAATCTGCGCGACCGGGGGCAGGCCGACGACGCCGACTTTCTGGCCCGCGTCGATCTGATCGCGGCGGTCGGCCGGATGGTGCTCGTGAGCGATATCGGGGCCTTCCACGACCTCGGTGAATACCTCGCCGCCCGGCACGTCGATCGGATCGGCCTCGTGCTCGGCGTGCCGCTATTGCGCGAGCTCTTCAACGATGCCCACTATCGGCAGCTCCCCGGCGGCATCCTCGAGGCCTTCGGCCGGCTGTTCACGAAGTCGGTGCGGCTCTACGTGCAGCCCACCCGCGACGCGATCGACGGCCGCGTGGTCTCGGCCGACTCGCTCCAGGTCGCTGCGCACCACGCGCATCTCCTCGAGCACCTGCGAACCAACGGCCTCATTCGCGGGCTCAGGTGCGATCCAGCCACGCTGCGGACCTATTCGAGCGAGGATGTGCGCAGCCGGATCTGTTCCGGCGACCCGTCATGGCGCGACCTCGTGGCTCCCGAAGTGGCAACCCTCATCGAACGCCAGGGATACTTCGGCGCCGAGTGCCCTGCGGGCGACTCCGTCTCGCGGTAGCGATCCGAGCCGGCGCAGTTCACATCTCGCCTCGTCACACAGCTCCTGCGGCTCCGGCCGCTACTCGGTCCGCAGGCGTTGGCGGAAGTATTTGTAGCCGGGCACGAAGAAGCAGACGGCGCTTACGATGCCGAAGATCACGTGCTGGTAGGTGGGGATGAGGCACATCACGAGTGCCGTCACGAACAGCACGGCCGCCTGGACGTAGAACGCGCCCGAGAGGATGCCGGCCTTCGCGAAGAACACGAGCCCAGCGAGCAGCGCGAGCACGGGGGAGAGTGTGAGCACGTCGAGATGCAGGAGCCCCTCGACCCAGAACAGCATGACGCTCGCGATCACGCTGCCTCCCCAGACGTGGGCGATCTGCCGCTCGACTGCCGTCACCGGCCCGGTGCGATGGCGGAGCGCCCAGAAGATCGGCGCCCAGAGGGCGAGCCCGCCGCCCCAGAGCGCGAGGTAGGGCCAGCGGCTCGTCACTCCCTGCCAGGCCAGAACGTCGGTGGTCACCGACAAGGCGCAGATCACGACCGAGTGCCACATCCAGAGGAGGCCCCAGTTTTCGAGCACGACGGCGTGATGCGTCTCGCGAAACAGCCGGGCAGCCATGTCAGCGAGGCCGCCACGGCGGGCTGCGATCGTCTCACCGGCGAGGAACGCCCGGAGATCGGCGGCGAGGCCGCCGGCCGATGCGTAGCGCAGTTCCTGCGGCTTCTGGAGGCTCTTGAGCGCGATCATCTCGAGATCGCGGTCGACACCGGTGGCCACGGTTCGCGGGGCGGGCGGATCGGTTTCGAGCACGGCCAGGAGCGTGTCCATCGGGCTCGAGGCCTGGAACGGTGGCCGACCCGTGAGCATCTGGTAGAGGATTGCGCCCAGGCTCCACACGTCGCTCGTGGGGCCGACGTCGCCGCGGCTGCCGGCCGCCTGTTCCGGCGACATGTAGCAGGGAGTGCCGAGGATCGCGCCGGTGTGTGTCACCGACTGATCTTCTTCGAGCCGCTTTGCCAGACCAAAGTCAGAGACGTGCGGCCGGCCCGTCGCATCGATGAGGATGTTCGACGGCTTGAGGTCGCGGTGCAAGACGCCGCGATCGTGGGCAGCCTGCACGGCGTCGGCCACTTTCGCCAGCAGCGTGGCAGCCTCACGGGGCGGCAGGGGGCCGGCCGCCAGTTGCCGGGCGAGCGTCGTGCCCTCGATGAACCGCATGCTGTAGAAGGGGAGGCCGTCACTCTCGCCCACATCGAAGATCGACACGATCCCCGGATGGTCGAGCCGCGCCGCGGCTTCGGCCTCGCTGCGAAATCGGGCGAGATCGGCCCGGCTGGCGAGGTCGCGGCGCAGGAGCATCTTGAGGGCGACCGTGCGACCGAGGCTCTTCTGCGTGGCGCGGTAGACGACGCCCATACCGCCGCGGCCAATCTCCTCGATCAACTCGTAATCGCCGAGGGTGGCCGGAAGTGGCGTCACGCCGGGCGTGAACCGCGGACCGCCCGACCAGATGGCGGCTTCACCGAGCACCACCTGATCGATGCCTCCCGGGCGACGCTCAAACACCGTGGATTGTTCGGCGACCGCGTCGGTCACGAGCATGGTGGCGAAGAGTTCGCGGAGATATCCAGCCAGGTCGGGATGATTGGCTACGAGCCGTTCCAGGTGCTCTTGTTCCGCGCCGGCTGGCGCCTCCGACAGCTCGTCTACGAGCGTCGCCAGCTGCTCCTCCTGTCCCGCCGTCAGCGGCGCCTCCACGGCGAGCCGTCGGCCCGACGTCGAAGTCATGGTGCTCGAAACGTGAGGCGACATGCTTCAATCAGGGGTGGCAAGTCGATCGGTCAAAACGACACTTCTCTGACATGATAGGCACGGCGGAGCCTGCGGCCTCTCCGGGCTCAGCCGCTGCCCTCGAGAAGCACGCGCAACCGCCGCATGGCCCGCAGATACCGCATGCCGGCGGCGGGCTTCGACAGGCCCAGCGCCGCGGCCGCATCGGCCGTGGAGAGGTGTTCGAAATGCCGCAGCAACACGATCTGGCGGTCGTCCTCTTCGAGTCGCTCGACCGCCGCCGCGAACCGGCGTTCCAGTTCGTGCCAGGTGGCTGCGGCCGCCGGCGTCAGTTCGCGATCGGCGATCCCGGCGACGACATCGGCCGCGGAGCGGTCGTCGGTGCCGCCGGCGGGCAGTGACACCTCGCGATCGACGCTGCGATTCGCCGCGACCCGGTGGCGGCGGTGGGCGTCGATCAGCCGATCGCGGGCCATGTGCCGCAGCCAGAGCTGAAAGGGCATCGTCGGATTGGCGAGATAGTCGCCGAGCCGACGGTTGGCTTCGAGCATCACGTCCTGGACGATGTCGCTGGCGTCGACGCGGTGCTGCACCACGCGGTCCATGCGGCGGTCGATCATCCGCTTGATCGCCTCGCGATGCCGCGCGAGCAGCCCGTTGATCGCGGCCTTGTCGCCGTCGCGAACGCGGTCGAGCAGCACCTGGGTGGGCTGGGGATCAGGCCCTGGAGGGTCGTCCGGATGCACGGTCGGAAGCGGCATGGCCCAAGTCTACATCGTGCGCAAAACGTGCATTGCGTTTTCCGCTCCGGAAGGGGTATTCCTGCCGTCCCGACCCGCCCGTGCCAGGCCAGCCATGAAGCGTCTTCTCGTCCACGCGCCGCCACTGCTTGTCGACGAACTCGCCCGCCGGGAGGGCGACGTCGCGGCCCTGCACTATCCGTGGTTTCCGCCGACCCCCGCCACCAGCGGTCGCCTGCGCGTGAGCGAGTCGTTCGACCCACGCATAAAACTCGACTTCCGTGCGGCGGCACGGCTGCGCCGGGTGATCGCGATGCTCAAGCCGGATGTCGTGCATGCGTTCTCACCCAAGGCCCTCGCAGCCGTGATGCTCGCGACGTACGGCCTCCGCCAGGCGCCGGCGATCGTGTCGTTCCGCGGCATCTCCACGCCACCCTCACGGCTCGACCCCGCCAACCACCTCACGTTTCTTTCCCCGCGCGTCACGCTCCACGCCTGCGAATCAGACGCCGTCGCCGATGGGCTCATGGCAGCCGGCGTCGGCACTGGCCGGTGTCACACCGTCTACAACTGCGTGCACCAGCCCGATCCGCTCACGGCTGGGGCCCGTGCCGAGATCCGTGCGCGGTTCGGCGTGCCCGCCGATGCGTTCGTGGTCGGCACGATCGCTCACGTGCGGCCGGTGAAGGGCACCGACCTCTTGTTGCGGGCGGGGCTCGAGTGTCTTGACGTGGCCGACGCCCACTGGCTCGTGATCGGCGAGGTCACCGATCGGCGGGTCGAACGGCTGGCCAGGGATGGGCGTTGGCAGGGGCGGCTGCACATGGCCGGGCGGGTGGACGGAGCTGGCAGCCTGGCCGGTGCGTTCGATGTGTTCGCGATGCCCTCACGGCACGAAGGGCTCTGCCGGGCACTGCTCGAGGCAATGGCTGCGGGCACCTGCCCGGTGGTGAGCGACGCCGGCGGCATGAAGGAGATGGTGCGCAACGGCCGCGATGGTCTGGTCGTACCGCGTGAAAACGTGGCCGTGCTCGCCGCCGCCATCCGCAGCCTGCACGCCGACCGCGGACGGCTCGCCGAGTTGGGTGCGTCGGCCAGGCACCGCATGGCCGAGATGTGCACGCCCTCGGCCTTCGCCGATCGTGTGCTCGCCGCGCATGCCCGGGCCGTCGCCTGAGAGCCGCGCGGCCTGCGCGGTGTGGTCGATCGGGCAAGCTCTGCCGGTCGTTCCAATTGTCCGGACCGACGCCCGGAATTTTTCCGATCGCTGTGCATGTTTTTTTGACCAGGGGAAAATCGTGATCCATAATCGCAGGCGGTTGACGGAGAAACCGCTGCCTGCCGCGACAGGATGCGGCCTCACGCGAACGGATTGCCCTCGTGAACGTCGTCAGCCCCTCGACGTGCCCCGCCAGTCTGGTGCTGCGCGTCGGCTTGTTCGGCCTGCTGACGATCTGCACCGGGGTGTTCGGTGCGTCCGGCGAACTCGCTGCCGATCAGCCCGCCCTTGGCTGGTCATCTCCCGTAGCCGGCCAGGCCGGTGATTCGCACGATGACCTGGCGGCGAAGGCGTCGCGATTCGAACGCGAGGGCCGCTGGCCAGACCTCGTCAGCGTTTGCGAATCGGCAGCCCGTAAAGGCACGCTCGCCCCGGAGCTGCAACAGCGATACGACCTCGCGAAGATCCATTGTGATCTCGCCCGGCGGCACAACGAGACGGCGTATCGCACACAGCTGGGCAAGCTCACCGACTCGGATGCCCGCCGGCTCTACGCCGAGGTGCTGGCCCGGATCGCGTCCCACCATTTCGAGGCGCCGAATTTCGCCCGCATCGTCTCGCGGGGCATGCTGGCCATGGACGTGGCGATCGACGAGCCCGTCTTCGCCGGCCAGCACGTGCAGGCCGGCGATGTCGCGTCTCGCGGCGTCTATCGCGCGCAAATCGCCCAGTTGGCTGCGGGCCGCACGGTGGCCTCGCAGGTCGAGGCGGAAGCCTTCGCCGTCTGGGTCGCGAGCATCGCCAAGACCACGCTCGGCGTGCCTACGACCGTCACCCTCCTGGAAATGACTGCGGCGGCGATGGGAAGCCTCGACGAATACTCGGCGTTTCTCACGACGGGCCAGCTCGACGACCTGTATGCCCAGATCGAGGGAAATTTCGTCGGACTCGGCGTGGAGCTGAAGGCGGCGAGCGACGGGCTGCTCGTCGTGAACGTGATACCCGGCAGCCCCGCGGAACGCTCCGGCATCCGTGCCGGCGACCACCTCGTGGGCGTGGGCGGTCGATCGATCGGGGGCATGGGTGTCGATCAGGCCGCCCAACTGCTGCAAGGCCCCACCGGCTCGCTCGTGACTCTCGCCGTGCTCCGCGGGCCGTCGCCGGCCCGGGCCGTCACGGTGCGGCGCGAGCACGTGGAGGTGCCGAGCGTCGAAGACGTGCGCATGGCCGACCCAGCCGCCGGCGTGGCCTACCTCAAGATCAGCTCGTTTCAAAAGACGACGGCGGCCGACCTCGAGGCGGCGCTGCGTCGGCTCGACGTGGCCGGAATGCGGTCGCTCGTCGTCGATCTCCGCGGCAACCCCGGCGGGCTCTTGTCCGCTGCCGTCGACGTGGCCGATCTGTTCCTCGAGCGCGGCCTCGTCGTGGCGACCCGCGGCCGGAGCCCCGAGGAAGACTTCAATTACACGGCCAGCCGGCCCGGCACCTGGCGGATGCCGCTCGTGGTGGTGATCGATGGCGAGTCGGCCAGTTCGAGCGAGATCTTCGCGGGCGCGATTCGCGACCACGCCCGCGGCACGATCGTGGGCACCCGCAGCTACGGCAAAGGCTCGATCCAGGGCATTTTTCCGCTCGATTCGGCCGGTGTCGGCATGCGGCTAACGACCGCCAAGTTTTATTCGCCCAACGGTCACCCCTACAGCGGCATCGGCGTCGAGCCACATCTGGCCGTTCACTCCGTGGCCCGGCCCGTGGGTGATGTGGCGCTCGTCGGAACTGCGGCCCAGCCGGCCGCCGATCCGTTCCTCGAGACGGCCGTCGACGCGGCCCGGCGGTCGGTCCCGCGGCCGGCGGCTCGGCCCCAGTCGCGGACGACCGCGTCACGGTAACCGGAGCCGCCGCAGCTACTTGAACTGGCCGGTGCGCGCCTGTACTTTGCGTGACGTTCAGTCCGGACTGTCCGTGCCGCAGAAATCTTCCTTCTGGCTGCGGCGGGGGCATCCATCCCGCCAGCCCTTTTCTCCGGCGCTCGCGCGCCCCAGCGTAGAAGGACCTATCCATGACTCTCGCCCGTGCTAGTGCCGTCGCCGCCATCAACAACTACAAGTCGACCGGTCATGCGTGGAACTTCCGCGAGACGCCGACGAGCGAAATCTTCGGGGCCAATGTCTTCAGCGACACGGTCATGAAGGACCGCCTCCCGAAGAGCGTCTACAAGGCGTTGCAGGCCACGATCAAGCAGGGCAAACCGATCGACCCGGGCATCGCCGACGCCGTCGCGCTCGCCATGAAAGACTGGGCGATCGAGAAGGGTGCCACCCACTACGCCCACGTCTTCTATCCGCTCACCGGGCTCACGGCCGAAAAGCACGACAGCTTCCTGACGCCCACCGGCGACGGCGACGCGATCGCCGAATTCTCCGGTAAGGAACTGATCCAGGGCGAGCCCGATGCCTCGAGCTTCCCGTCGGGCGGGCTCCGGGCCACGTTCGAGGCTCGCGGCTACACCGCCTGGGACCCGACGAGCCCGGCGTACATCCTCGACAACCCCAACGGCACCACCCTCTGCATCCCCACGGCGTTCTGTTCCTGGACGGGCGAGGCGCTCGACAAGAAGACGCCGCTGTTGCGTTCGATGCAGGCGGTCGACAAGCAGGCCCGGCGCGTGCTCGCCCTCTTTGGCCACAAAGACGTGGGGCAGGTGTCGGCTTCGTGCGGCCCCGAGCAGGAATACTTCCTCATCGACCGCAACTTCTACTTCGCCCGCCCCGACCTCGTGATGGCCGGCCGGACGCTGTTCGGTGCGAAGCCGCCGAAGGGGCAGGAGTTCGAAGACCAGTATTTCGGGGCGATTCCCGAGCGCGTGCTGGCCTTCATGCTCGACGCGGAGCGTGAGCTCTTCAAGCTCGGCGTGCCGGTGAAGACGCGGCACAATGAAGTCGCCCCCAGCCAATACGAGATCGCACCGCTCTACGAAAACGCCAACATCGCGACCGACCACCAGCAGTCGATCATGCAGATGTTGACGCGGGTCGCGCAGAAGTACGGCATGACCTGCCTGCTCCACGAGAAGCCGTTTGCCGGCATCAACGGTTCGGGCAAGCACGTCAACTGGTCGCTCGGCTGCAAGCTCGGCAACCTGCTCGAGCCGGGCGAGACGCCGCACGCCAACATGCAGTTTCTCGTGTTCTGCGCCGCAGTGATCCGCGCCGTGCATCTCCACGCCGACCTGCTGCGGGCGGTGGTCGCCGCCAGTGGCAATGACCATCGGCTCGGCGCCAACGAGGCTCCGCCTGCGATCATCTCGATCTTCCTCGGCGACCAACTCGCCGACGTGTTCGAGCAGATCGAGAAGGGAAAGGCCACGAGCTCGAAGTCGTCGGGCACGCTGACGGTGGGTGTCGACACGCTGCCGTCGCTGCCGAAGCACGCCGGCGACCGCAACCGCACGAGCCCGTTCGCCTTCACGGGCAACAAGTTCGAGTTTCGGGCCGTGGGGGCGAGCCAGTCGATCGCGGGGCCGCTCGTGGCGCTCAACACGATCATGGCCGAGAGCCTCGATTACATCGCCACGGAGCTCGAAAAAGCCACCGGTGGCGATCAGTCGAAGCTGGCCGGGGCGGTTGAAAAGCTGCTGCAGAAGATCATCGGCGAGCATAAGGCGGTGATCTTCAACGGCAACGGCTACTCGCAGGAGTGGCACGACGAGGCGAAGAAGCGTGGCCTGCCGAATCTCAAGGCCACGCCCGAGGCCCTCGACGTGCTCGTGGCGCCGAAGAACATCGCGCTCTTCGAGAAGTACGGTGTGCTCTCGGAGCGCGAAGTTCGCAGCCGCTACGACATCTACATGGAGCGGTATTGCAAGGACATCAACACCGAGGCCCAGGCCGCCCTGCAGATCGCCAAGACGATGATTCTGCCGGCTGGCTACCGCTACCAGGGCGAGCTCGTCGACACGGCGTCGAAGCTCAAGAGCCTTGGCCACGCGCCCCACATGGGCACGCTCGATAAGCTCACGAAACTCGTGGGTGATTTCGAGAGTGGGATCGAGGGGCTCGAGAAGGCCCTGGCCCACCACGGTGCCGCCGATCTGCAGGCCGAGGTGAAGCATTTCTACAACGATGTGATTCCGGCGATGCTGGTTCTGCGCGAGACTGCCGACCAGATCGAGATGATCCTGCCCGACGACCTCTGGCCGCTGCCGACCTACCGCGAGATGCTATTCATCAAGTGATGCACGAACAGCTGGCCCGGTCGATCGCCGACGAAGCGGAGCGACTGGGGCTCGTGCTGCCCGCTGATTCAAGCCAGAGGCTCGCTGCCTATGCGACGAGCCTCTGGTCTTGGAACGAGCGGCTGAATCTCACCCGGCACGCCGACGTCGAGAAGTTCGTCTCCCGCGACGTCGCCGATGCGGCGGCGATCGGCCCGCACCTGGCTCGCGGCGAGCATGTGCTCGATGTGGGAACGGGCGGAGGTGTGCCGGGCGTGATTCTCTCCATCCTGCGGCCCGACCTGCGGGTCGAACTGTGCGACAGCGTCGGCAAGAAGGCGCGGGCGGTCGGGGAGATCGTCCGCGAAGCCGGGTTGAGCCTGCCGGTGCACGAGGCGGCCGGGCAGGCCATCGTCCAGGCCGCTGCGGCCCGGGGCGACCGGTTCGATACGCTCGTCGTCCGGGCCGTGGCTCCGCTCGTGAAGCTGCTCTCGTGGTTCGAGCCGATCGCCGCCCAGTATGGCCGGATGCTGGTCGTGAAGGGGCCGCGGTGGGAGGACGAGAAGGCGGAGGCCCGGCACAAGGGCTGGGCCAAGCAGGTGATGGTGCGCCGGATCGCATCGTGGCCGCTCCGCGGCAGCGACAACGAGAGCGTGCTCCTCGAAATCCGGCCGCGCTAGCCCGCTTCGCGCCAAATCCGGCTCGGGGCGGCCCACGCTCCGTCGCCGGACGTTCACTCAGGCCCTGCAGGCCTTCGCTCTCTCGGATGCTGACTGCGCTGCGCCATCCATGGCTACGCTTGTCATCATACGCCGGCTCCCGGAGCATGAGCCGCCCCTCACCTTTCGTGTTTGCAGCAAGGCGCCGTGCCCATGAAGCGTTTCATTGCTCTGGCCGCTGTGGTGTGCGCGATCGCCTGTGGGTGGCTGGCTCGGCCGGCACGGTGGGAAGTCGACGGGCTGTCGATGGCGCCCGGGCTGATGCCTGGCGACGTGGCTGCGACCGGCCCCTTTCCGATCGTCGATCGCTGGCGGCGGCCGCGGCGGTTTGAACGCTGGACGCTCGCCGCGCCTGGCAACGTGACGGCCGTGAAGCGGGTCTGGGGGCTGCCGGGGGAGGAATTCGAAATCGTCGACGGTGATCTTGTGATCGCTGGCGAAGCGGTCGTGAAGCCACCTCGTGTGTTGGCCGAGGTGGCCCTGCCGGTGGCCGCTGCCACGCGCCATGAGACGGACGGTGCGGTGCAGCTCATGCTCTCCAATCCGGTGTTTGACGACGTGCCGTTCGCTCCCGGCGAACGCCGTGTCCTCGTGCCGGTGCATGACGTGGGGGTAGCGGCCGTGATCGACGTCGGTGGAGTCGCGCGTGCAGAGGCGCCGGCATCGGCCGAGATCAGCGTGGGCAGCCGCGTCGCGCGGGTCGCGTTTCATCGGGCAGGGCGTCATGCGGTGGTGGCCGGCCGACTCGATGGAGCCTTTGTGGCCGCTGCGTGGCGGCTATCGCCGTCCGTCTGCCCGCGGTCGTGCCTGCCGTCAGGTTGTCCTGTCGTATGGACGATCCAAAGCCCCTGGAATGGGCATGATCCAGTGACATCGCTCGAGGTGCAGGTCGTCGCTTCCACTTCGCGCACGACTGGAGCCATCATTCGCGACGTCACTGCCTGGCGAGACGTCCATCATCGGCCGTCTGCATCAGGGACGATGCAGTGGCGGCTTGGCAGCGATGAATGGCTCGTGCTCGGTGACTTTCCCGGGGGGAGCCGCGACTCCCGGCAGTGGGGACCCGTCGGCCGCGACCGGTTCCGCGATCGCCTCACCACGTCGTGCCGGTGACCCACCGTTCTGGTGAGCCGCTCACCGGCGTGGTGAGAGATGCGTTTGGGCCTGGAAAAACAGGCTTTACAGCGCCGCTCGCGATGCCCGGCCACGGTTCCTCGCACCATCGTGGTGAGGGCGTGAAGTTCGCGCCCGGCGCGTGCTGAAATTTTTTTCACACGCGTAACTCGAGCATCCATCGGACGTTGCGCAAGTGGATCGCAGGCCCGTGCGGGGTTTGGCACGGGCAGTGCATTTCCTTGTCGGCGTCGCGAGCGAGTGAACACGCGAGTGTCACGAAGCCACGCGACGCCGACCCGTTTCAAAGGAGATGCAAAATGATGATGGTTGCAGCAGTGGGGATCACTTCCGAAGTGTTCGCCCCCGAGGCCACGAGTGGCATGCTGACGCGTTCGATGCGGCGGACGGCCATGCTCGACTGCCTCGTCGTGTCGGGTGACTCGGCTCGCCGGCGTCGCTTCGAAGCGGCCGTCGAACTCGCCGGGTGGCTCGAGTGTGCGTCGCCCGAAACGTCTGGCGAGATCCGTCAGGCGATCGATCGTGACTTCCAGCTCGTGATCGTCGATATCGCGTCGCCGCTCGGTGACCGTGTGAGCGATTCGGTCGAGATCGCTGAGGAGATGGCTGCTCGTCCGGGCACTCTGCTCGTGATCTGTGGCTCGGAAGACAACGTCGACGAGGAGCTTTGGGCCCGTCAGTTGGGTGCCTGGCTCTATCTGCCCGGTGTGTGTGATGGCGACAGCCTGACGAGCCTGTGCGTCGAGGCCCGCCGCCTGCGTGACGGCTCGGCCGTGTTCGCGGGAGCCCGTTGAGACCTGTTTTTCGTCCTGTCTCAGTCCTTTTCCGTCCCGGTGTTCTTTCCCAACCGCCTGTTTTTCAAGGAGTAGCTTGCCATGTCAGCCCCGTCTTACGCCGACGACGCAGCGATCGATTACTCGTCGCTTCGCATCCGCGACCGTCGTGAAAGCAACCACGAGTCGCGTCGCACCTCGCAGCCTCGGTATGCCCGAGCGAGCCGCGGTCCCGCCCAGGCCAACGGCATCCACCGCCGCCGCAACAAGCGGTTTGCCTGGTAGCCAGCCCCTGTCCTTCGGTTGTGAACCTCATTCCCACTGTTCGTTTCCCACGTGATCCCCATGCCTCGTTCCCGTCCAACCCGAGCCAGCAGGCCTTCCCGGCTTCGCCTCCGCACGACGTCTCGACGTCTGCGGGGCCCGCTCTCGCGGCACACCCGACGGCGCGTGGCCCGACGGGCACGGCGGCGACGGGTGTGGATGCACCACTTCGCTCCGGAGATGCAGGCAGGCACGTCACGTCCACCCCAGCAGCAGCACTCATCTGGCCGTCGGCCGGAACGCAGTCACCACCACTTTTCGACTGCCTCCACGCCACGGGATCCGTCGGGCTCCTGCCCACCGGAGGCCATCTCGGCAGGAAGCCATTCACTTCCGAACGCAATGAACTCCATCTCGAAACCAGGATCTCAAATCATGTTCAAGCAGTTTCAGGTGGCGCTCCTCGGCGCCGCAGCCCTGATCGCAGGTCCGGCCTCGGCCGGCACGATCAACTGGGGCACATTCGGCGGCGTCAAAGCCGAGTACAAGAACGTCACCGAAAGCGGTCCGGATATCGTTCCGCCCGCCACCGGTTTGTTTGTTCCCCAGACGCCCGTCTACACGGAGAGTCCCAACCCGCAGCTCACGTTCCTGCCCGAGAACTTCGTGCAGACCGATGAGAACGTGATCTTCGACATCCAGTCGAAGACGGGTCTTCTTGCTTTTGCCGTGGCTTCCAAGCCGCTCGTCGGGAATCCCGACTATGTCGGCTACGCCCTCGCCGGCAACACGATCAACGTGGCGGGCACCTACAGCGTGTGGGCCCCGTTCGGCGCGGGCGAGATGGGGGTTGGTTCGCCGGCCTCGATCGCCAAGGTCACGATGGCAGCGAACTACACGATCCAGGTGACCGGCGTGAACTGGCTACCCTACTCTGGTGGCTCGGCGATCAACCGCTCGATGGTAATCGTACCCGACGACGTCACGGTGACCGGACCGCAGGGCTCCGCAACCACCGGCGGCTGGGCCGGCACGGAAACGATCGACTGGAACGCTGTGCGGATCGCTGCCGGCGTCGGTGCGGGTGACTACATCACCGAACTGTCGATCCAGCTTACCGCGGACATCGGAGCAGCGGGTGTCTACGGGAGTGCCCGGACGACACTCACGAACGTGAACCTTATCAATCCGGTTGATCCGATCGCCGTGCCCGAACCGCCGACGGTGATCCTCGCGGGCCTCGGTGTCGCCGCAGCGGTCGGCCAGGGCTACCGCCGCCGCAAGCAGCGGCAGGCTGGCAGTGAGCCGATGGCCAATTGTGATGACAATGGTGCGATCGCCCTCACGGCTTGATCGCCCACGACAGACGCCCTCGACCGAGGCTTCGTATCGGTCGCAATACAACCGTCCGCGTGGTGGTGGATGGAGTTCACGGCAGGGCCGCGTCAGCGGCCCTGCTCGTTTTTTGTAGGACAGGCTTCAGCCTGTCGGAGGGCGAGGTGATGGGCTGAAGCCCGGCCTACGGGGTGAGCCGCGGAAACAGCAGGTCGGCTTCGTGGAGGATGGCGACGCTCTCCGCGCGGCGGGCCAGCCGGCCCACCGTGTCGGCGCTGGCGGCGTAGCCAAACTCGAGGTCCTCGACGGTGGCTTCGTCGAGATTCGAGAGCAGCACGATTCGGCGGTCTTCGAGCGCGCGGGATAGGAATCGTGTGATCACGGTATCGGCGACGAGGCTCGAGTCGCCCGACGCGCATGCCTCCCTTACCAGCGGCTGGAGCGGAGCTCCCTGGCGCCACCGGGTGACGACCGGCCCCGGGGCTTCGAGCGTGGCGGCGACCACGCAGATCGTGGCCGTGGGCCGGGTGATCCGCGCTGCCGCGGCCACGGCCCGGGACACCATGTCGAACCCCGCCGCCGGCTGTGACAGCGTGCAAATGGCGAGATCGGCCGCTGCCGCGACGGTGGGCGCCCACGCCGCGGCCGCCTGCCGGGCCTGACGGGCGGCTCCGTCGGTCGTACCGAAGGCGGCCGCTGCGAGCGTGCCATCACGGCCGGCGACGAGCCGCAGGCATGCAGTCACGCCCAGCTGCCAGGTGAGAGCGCGCACGTTCTCGGCCCACGGCTGCAGGGCCCGCCGGCCGCGGCGGGCGAGCTCGAGCATGAGGGCGGCATCGCACTCCGCTCGGCCGAAGGCAGGCCAGAGTTCACCTGCGAGTGAGCGGCCGCCGAGACGAGCGTCATAGGCCCATTCTCCCAGCATCACGACGACGTCGGCGTCAACGAGCGCCCGAGCCACGTGCAGCGGCCGCCCGGCCTCGTCGGCCCCCAGATACGCCGTCTCCGCGGCCGTATCGGAATGAAATTCCTGTGCCACGGCGAGCCCGCTCACCGCGGGGCCGGCATGCAGCACCGAGATGTTGGCCGGGTCGACACCGGACGCAACGAGCTGCTCTGTCACCGTTGCCACCACGTGCGGTGGCTGCGGCAGTGCACCGGCGACGGCGATCACGACACGATCGCCGGGCACCGCATGGGCCGAGAGCGGCGGGCCGTCGGGCGGCGCGGTGGTGGCCGCAGCCACCAGTCGGGCGGCGGCGTCTCCCGTCGAGCCTGCAGGGCCCGCGAGGTTCGCCACGAGCGCCGCGGGGTCGACGTCGAGGAGGAGTGGCTCGGGGGCTCCAAAGGAGAGTGCGACGCGGTGCATGCCGCAATCGTAGGGAGATCGCAGGCGAAACGGCACTCCCATCACTACGACCGGCATTTTTCCACCGTTTTACACAGTCGATGAACCCTGCCGGGCCGCTCCGCCGAATACCTGTCGTGGGTCGGATGGCCAGCCGCCACCGTCGCCCTCGGGAAAGAGGAAGTCACCAGCCATGCGCTCGCTGCCCGCCGTCGTGCTCGTCGCCACCTTGCTGCCGTTGTGGAACTCCACCATCGTTCCCGCAGCCGAGACGATCATCGTCACGGAAGATGCCGGTGCGGCAGGCCTCGAGATGGGCTCCGCCGACGGGTGCGGCTGTCGTGATGCGCAACGCCCCCCATGGCATGGCAACGTCCATGGTTCGGCGTGCGGCCCTGTCTGCGGTCAGGCACCGCACGGTGTGTTCCATGCCAATCCCTGTGGGCAGCTGCACCTTCGCCGCTACGCCCGGGAGCATTGCATGACGATGCCGCCGTGCTTCCCGCGGCTGCATGGCTGGTTTGCAGAGGGGCAGATGCCAACGCCGCCGCCACCGGCCATGCCCCGGTGCCACCAGTGCGGCGCGGTCATCGAGGGAGGACTCTGAGCCCGCGGTAGGAGCCCTGGATCACGGAGCGGTCCAGACTCTGCCAGCGATCAGCATGGCCGCCGTGACGACGAGCGTGCCAGCCACGTCGATGACTGCGCCGCTCGCCATCATGGCTCTGAGCGGCACGCGGCCCGAGCCGTAGACGAGCGCGTTGCAGGGCGTACTCACCGGCATCATGAAGCCCAGGCTCGCTGCGAAGGTGGCGGCGAGGGCCGCCGGAAGCGGCTCGTTGCCCGTGGCCCGGGCGAGCGCGATCACGACCGGCACGACCATGTTTGCGCTGGCCGTGTTGCTCGTGAACTCGCTCGTCACCACGGCCACCACGGCCGCCACAACCACCAGCACGGTGCCGCTCCAGTCGCCCGCCGGAATCAGCGTGGTGATCGACTGCCCGAGGGCCGCAGCCAGGCCTGTTGAAAAGCAGAGCTCACCGAGCGCCATGCCGCCCCCGTAGAGGAGCACGATGTCCCAGTCGATCCGCGTCTCGCGCCAGGAGAGCGCCCGTTGCCGGAGGCCGGTCGCCACCGCACGATCGCCGGGCAGCAAAAAGAGCAGGATCGCCCCGATGAGCGCGGCGACGCCTTCGGGAAGCCGTTGCGCGAGCCAGCGGCAGAGGGGATGATCGGCCCCGAGGGCCACGAGCAGCATGCCGGGCAGGACCCAGAGCACGACCGTGATCGCGAAGGCCGCCGCCGTCGAATACTGCCCCATCGTCCAGGGGCCCAGGCGGGCCCGCTCGACGGCCACGTAGGCGGAGACGCCCACGAGCCGTTCGACCCCCGCGGGAAACAGCCAGGCGAGCACCCGCACCGCCACCGTCGCCATCACGACGACGAGCGGGATGCCGATAGCACACCAGCCGAGAAACGACACGGCCACCCCCGCCTGATCACGGATGAAGGCCAGGCCGATGAGATTGGGGGGCGTGCCGATCGGAGTCGCCAGGCCGCCGATCGAGGCGGCGAACGCCACGCACAAAAACAGGCTCGTGGCGAACCCGGCATGCGGCCGTTGGCCCGACGTGCTCGCCGCCGTTTCGACCGTTCCGAGGATTCCGGCCACGATCGCGAGCATCATGGCGGCCGTGCACGTGTTGGAAATGAAGGCACTGATCAGCACCGACACGAACGCCACCGCGGCCAGGATCCGGCGCGGCCGCTCATCGACCCACGGCACCGAAAGCACACCGTAGGCGAGCCGCCGGTCGAGCCCGTGTCGCTTGATCCCCTCGGCGAGGATGAACGACCCGATAAAGAGAAAGATGAGCGGATCGGCGAACGGGCGAAACACCTCCTTCGCCGGCGCCACCCCCGCCACGACGCAGGCCACTGCCCCGAGGAGCGCGGTCACCGCCAGCGGCAGGGCCTCGGTGACCCAGAGCACGACCACCGCGATGAGAATGGGCGCCAGCGCCTGCGCTTCCGGGGAGAGCTCCATGGCGACACTCTATCGCGCCGTACGCCAGGCTGTCCGTCTGGCAGAGGGAGAGGCTTCAGATTGTCATGCACCAAGGCGTGGGCGCCGGCTTCGGGCTCCCCATATCCCGTCGCCGGACGTTCGCCTCCGCCCTCCAGGCTTCGGCTCACTCGGACCTGCCTGCGCTCCGGCATCCATGCCTGCGCTGGTCAGCTA
>CAMAVC010000073.1 GCA_945861585.1 Planctomicrobium piriforme | reverse complement strand
GGCTACAAAAACCTCGTCACGAAGATCGGCGACGGGTTTCGCGGCTGGCCCGAGCATGCGCCGTTCGACAAGATCATCGTCACGTGTTCGCCGGAAGACGTGCCCCGGCCGCTCGTCGAGCAGCTCGCCGAAGGCGGCCGGATGGTGATCCCCGTGGGCGAGCGCTACGACCAGACGCTCGTGCTGTTTACGAAGCGCGAGGGGCGGCTCGAGCGCGAGGCCCTCGTGCCGAGCCTGTTCGTGCCGATGACCGGCACGGCGGAGCAGGGGAGGCGGGTGCAGCCCGACGGCTCGCGGCCGGCGATCGACAACGGCGGCTTCGAGACGCTCTTGCCCGACTCGAGCGTGCCCACGGCGTGGTACTACCCGCGGCAGATGGAGATTGTCGAGGCCGACGACGCACCGGAAGGCCGCCGCTACCTGCGGCTCGAGAATGCCGATCCGGGGCGGCCCGCGCAGGTCTTTCAGGGCTTTCCCGTCGATGGCCGCGAGATCGGTCGGCTGGCTTTGAAAGCCAGTCTGCGGGCGGAGGCCGTGCGGCCGGGGCTCGCAGCCGAGGAATTGCCGGCGCTCGTCGTCAAGTTTTTCGATGACAGCCGCGGCCGGTCGGCCCGGGGGGTGGTGGGGCCGTGGACCGGCACGTTTCCGTGGAAAGACGCGTCGGGCACAGTGCCCGTTCCCACCTGGGCGCGGGAGGCCATCTTGCAGGTCGGCATGCTCGGAGCCACGGGGCGAATCGAGGTCGACGCTGTCTCTGTGGCAGGTATTCCGCGGTAAATCCGCTGGAAATCGAGGGTGTTCCCGGCCAGAGGGGGATCCTCGAGACGGCGGCTGTAAAGTTTCCGCAGACCGCGTTTTCTTCTTGCTTTACCCAGACTTCCAACTATTCTTTGGCTTCGCAGGTGCCGCGGCTTTCCCGAAACCGGTTCGGATTGAGCTGCCCGTCGCGATAACCAATTATTGGAGAACGACTGAGATGGTGGCGAAGCGTTGCTGGTCGGGGATCGTGGGAGCTCTCACTCTGGTGGCGGTTGTCGCAGCGGCTTGCGACGTGCACGCCGGCTGGAACCATCGGTATCGCGCCGCCTATGGCTCGTCCGGCGGCAGCTCGGGTGGGTCGTCGGGCGGAAGCTCGGGCGGCTCTTCCGGTGGCAGCTCGGGCGGTTCGTCGGGCGGTTACGCCTCGGCCGGCTCCTCCGGTGGCAGCTACGGCAGCTACGGGTCGTATGGTTCCCACGGCAGCCACGGCTCGCACCACGCCCAGCGCCGCGCGATGCGTGCCTACCGGCACTCGAGCCACGGTTCGTCGGGCGGCAGCTCAGGCGGCTCATCCGGCGGCTCGTACTCTTCCGGCGGCTCGTATGGCGGCTCATCGGGCGGCGGTTCGTCCGGCGGCGGCTCCTACGGCTCGTACGGCGGCTATTCGTCGGCTGCATATTCGAGCGGCTACTCCTCGATCTCGGGCATGTCGAGCAGCATGCCGGTGGAGTCGTATCGCGTGATCGACGCCGCTCCGAGCGGCCGGGGTGAAGTGATCTCCACGCCGACTCCCGCAGCCACCGATTCGACGGCGATTCCGGCCGATGCGGCGTTGCTCGTGGTGAAACTCCCCGCCGACGCGAAGGTCTTCGTCAACGGTTCCAAGACCGCCGCCACCGGCGATCTCCGCCGTTACGTCTCGCGGGGCCTCGAGAGCGGCAAGCAGTATGAGTATGTGGTGCGGATGGTCGTCGACCGCGACGGCACCGAGCAGGAGGAGACGAAGGTTGTCTCGCTCGCCGCTGGCGAGCGGAAGACGGTCGACTTCGGCGGCACGGCGACGGCTGAGAAGGCCGCCAAGCCCGCCCCGAAGACGAGCCTCACGCTCCATGTGCCGGCCGACGCGAAGGTGTTCCTCGCCGGCAACGAGACGGCGTCGAAGGGCGAGACCCGCCTCTTCGAGACGACGACACTCGCCGACGGCCAGGCCTGGAAGAACTACGAAGTGCGGGTCACGCACGTCGTCGACGGTAACGAGCAGTCGATCGTGAAGACGATCGAACTGGCTGCCGGCGCCAGCATCGAGCTCGCGCTCGATCCGGCCGCGAGCCGGACGGCCGCCGTCGACGCCACTGCGTCGATCCGCTGATCGCATAGGCCGCGGACGCCCAAGACCGAGGCCCATGACCCCCGCGCGACAGCCGTCGCGCGGGGGTTTTTTTGCGCGATGGTAGAGTTGGGGGCAAGCCACCCATGCCGCCCGTCGCTCTGAAACCCGCCCTGAAACCGTGGAGCCCTGCCGCACGCCTCGCGGCCTCGGCACCGATCGCCATCTATCTGGCGGCGGTGATCTTGCCCCCGCTCGCCGGGCCGCCTCCGGCGAGTGAGTTGGCCAATCGCCTGCTCCAGCCATTCCGGCCGCTCGTGGGCGCCCTCTCCCTCGGCCATGGCTATCGGTTCTTCGCGCCCGATCCCGGCCCCGGCCACTCGATCCGCTGGACGATCGAGCGGGCCGATGGCTCCGGGCTCTCCGGCAGTCTTCCAGACTGTGATGCCGACCGCCCGCGGCTGCTCTATCACCGCCGGTTCATGATCGCGGAGAAGATCGCCCCGCTCGTGCCGCCGGCCGATGCCCCCGCCGAGGTGCGCCGCGACGCCCGGGCCGCCTGGCTGCCACTCGTGAAGGGCGTCGCCGGACAACTCCTCGCGCGGCATGAAGGCGCGCAGGTGACGCTCGAACTCGTCGAGCACTATCTGCCGGGGCCAGAGGAGCTGATCGCACTCGAAGAGGGCAGGGCAGGGGAGCTGCGAAACGCAGCGGAGCCGGGAGGGGCCGAGCCCGCGAAGGCGCCTGACATGGCCGACATCGTGACGCCGCTCGGCACGTTCCAGCCCGCGGAGGGCACGCTGCCATGAGCATCATGAGCACGACGTCGCATCCCGTGCCTGCGGTCGCCTCGCGCGGCTGGTGTGCCGAATGGCTCGCCGGCTGGAATGCATTTTGGTTTACGCCGGCCGATCCGCTCCCGCTTGCCGTGGTGCGCATCTGCACAGGCGCGCTCCTCGCGTGGTCGGCCTTCGTGTGGCTGCTCGATGCCCCGGCCTTCTTCGGTGCCGACGCCTGGCTGCGGCCCGCCGACGTGTGGCGCATGAACGACCAGCCCTGGCAGTGGAGCTGGTACTTCGCGGCGCCAGAAATGTCGCGGCCACTCGCGCTACTCACGCTCGGCGCCGCGGTCTGCCTGGCCCTCGGCCTGTTCACGCCGCTGGCGGTGGTCGTGTCGCTCGCAGGGCTCGTGAGCGCGGCCAACCGCACCCCGCTCACCACGTTTGGCTTCGACGACACGCTCGGCATGCTGCTCGTGCCACTCGCGGTCGGCCCGGCCGGCGCGGTGCTCTCGCTCGATGCGCTCCTCGGCCGCCGCGCCCCGCAGCCGAGTGTGCGGGCGAACATCGCCCTCCGTCTCCTGCAGGTGCATTTGTGCGTCGTCTATCTGTTTTCGGGCTGTGGCAAGCTGCTCGGCGCGAGCTGGTGGGAGGGCACCGCGCTCTGGGGCGCGATCGCCAACGTGCAATACCGGACGCTCGACCTCACCGGGCTCGCGCGGCACCCACTCGTCGTCAACGCTCTCACGCTCGCCACCCTCTTCTGGGAGGTGGGCTATGCGGCCCTCGTCTGGCCGCGGCTCACGCGGCCGCTGGTTCTCGCGATGGCGGCGCCGGTCCACTTGGGAATCGGCCTCGCGATGGGCATGATGGAGTTCGGCCTGGCGATGCTCACCGCGAACCTCGCGTTCGTCGGCGCCGACACGTTCCGGGCCATCCTCGCTCCCTTCACGAATCGTTCCTCCCGTTCCCTCGAACCTTCCGAAAGACTCGCATGATCGACACGCTGGCAGTCGTCGGCGCCACCGGTGCCGTGGGCCGAATCATCGTTACGATGCTCCTCGAGCGGCAGTTCCCAGCGAAGCGCATCAAGCTGCTCGCCTCGGCCCGCTCGGCCGGCAAGCCCTTCGAGGTCGCGGGGCGGTCGCTCGCCGTCGAGGAACTGACACCCGAGTCGTTTGCCGACGTCGACATCGCAATCGGCAGCACGCCCGATGAAGTGGCGGCGGAATTCGTGCCGTGGGCGGTGGAGCGAGGCACGGTCGTCGTAGATGAAAGCGCGTTCTACCGCATGGACCCCGACGTGCCGCTCGTGATCCCGGAGGTGAACCCCGAGGCCCTCGCAGCCCACAAGGGCATCATCGCGAGCCCCAACTGCTCGACGACGCAGATGGTGATGGTGATGAAGCCGCTGCACGACGCCGCCCGCGTGAAGCGGGTGATCGTGAGCACCTACCAGGCCGTGAGCGGCGCAGGGCTGCCGGCCACGCAGGAGCTGGAGCAGGGGGCGGCCGCCTGGCTCGCGGGCCACGCGCCGAAGCCCGCCATCTTTCCGCATCCGATCGCAGCCAACCTGATTCCGCAGATCGGCTCGCCGCGGCCCAACGGCTTCACGAGCGAGGAGATGAAGATGGTGCTCGAGACGCGGAAGATCCTTGGCGACGAATCGATCGCGGTGAGTGCCACCTGCGTGCGTGTGCCCGTGGCCAACGGCCACAGCGAGTCGATCCTCATCGAAACGGAGAAGAAGCTCTCCGCCGACGAGGCCCGCAGGCTGCTCGCCGGCTTCCCCGGGATCGTGGTAACCGACGACCTCGGCGCGAAGCGGTATCCGATGCCGCGCGACGCCAGCGGCCGCGACGAGGTGTTCGTGGGGCGGATTCGCGAAGACATCTCCTGCCCGAATGGCATCGCCCTGTGGTGCGTGTCGGACAATCTGCGGAAGGGCGCCGCCACCAACGCCGTGCAGATCGCCGAGCATCTCGCGAGGCACTGGACGGGACGTCCCGGTGGCGCGAAGGCTGGCGGCCGGCCCGTGCAGGCATGACGCGCTCGATCTGCCTGCGGCTGGCCTACGAGGGCACGCGGTTTTCGGGCTGGCAGTTCCAGCCGGGGCAGATGACTGTGCAGGGCTCGCTCGCGGAGGCTATTCATGCGATCAGCGGCGAGGAGATCATGCCGCGGGGCACGAGCCGCACCGATTCGGGCGTGCACGCGCTCGATCAGGTCGTGTGCTTCACGAGCACGAAAGACCTCACGGCCGGCGTGTGGGTGCGGGCGCTCAATGCCAAGCTGCCGCCCGACATCACCGTGCTCGACGGCCGCGAGGTGGCCCCCGGCTGCGACCCCACGCGGATGGCGGTGAAGAAGCGCTATCGCTACCGGATCCACGACGCCCCGTGGCGGCCGGTGCTCGACAGGCACCTCGTATGGCGCTGGAAATCCCGACTCGACGCCGCAGCCATGCAGGCCGCGGCGGAGGTGCTCGCGGGAGAGCACGACTTCACGAGCTTTGAAACCACCCCCTCCACACGCCTCTCGAAAGTGCGCACAATCCACGCGCTCGAGATCTTCCGGCCACCGCTCCCCGACGACGCCCCCGGCGCCGAGGTGTGGATCGAGGTCGAAGGCAACGGTTTCCTTTACAACATGGTGCGGATCATCACGGGTTCGCTCGTGATGGTCGGCAGCGGCCGACGGACGCGCGACTGGCTGGCGGGCGCGCTCGCCGCCCGCAGCCGACCGGCGGCCGGGCCGACCGCGCCTCCGGAAGGCCTCGTGCTCCTCCAAACGACCCTCAGCCCCGACGTTGCATGGCAAAACTCCCCGACCGACTCGGCCCACTGAAGCTCGAAGCCCAACTCGGCCTGGGCCGCCACTGCCAGATCTGGGAGGCGGTGGACACCGGCTCGCGGGCCCGCGTGGCCGTGAAGCTGATCGTGCCAGAGAAGGCCCGCGACGCGGGGCAGCGGCAGCTGCTCGAGCACGAGCTCAAGGTGGCGAAGTCGGTCTCGCACCCCACGATCATCCGCATCGACCGGCTCTCCGACGAGGGCGGCCTCCCGCACCTCGTGATGGAGCTGTTTCCGCATCCGAACCTCAAGAAGCAGATCGCTGGGGGCGTCGACGCCCTCGCGCCGCGGCTGCAGCGGATCGTGACGGAGACCGCGCTCGCCCTCGATCATCTTCACGGCCACGGCTGGGTGCATCGCGACGTGAAGCCCGACAACATCCTGGCGGCGCCCGACGGCCAGGTGAAGCTCATCGATCTCGCGATCGCCAAGCGCAAGCCGGGCCTGCTCGGGCGACTCGTGGGCGACAAGGGGCCGGTGCAGGGGTCGCCGAGCTACATGAGCCCGGAGCAGATCCGCGGCGAGCCGCTCGACGCCCGGGCCGACATTTATTCGCTCGGCTGCGTGCTCTTCGAACTGCTCGCCGGCAAGCCGCCGTTCGCCTCCCCCAACGCCAACGATCTGCTCAACAAGCACGTCTCGGCCACGCCGCCGGCCATTGAGTCGCTCAACCCCAACGCCACCACGAGCGTCTCAAAACTGATCCGGCAAATGCTCGCCAAGAAGCCGGCCGACCGGCCCGCAAGCATGCAAGAGGTGCTCACACAGTTGCGGTCGATCCGGTTTCTCGAGCGGGCCGTGGGGTGAGGCATCCTCTCGGCTCACGCCTCGGGCTTCTGGACGCGAGGCATCCTTTCGGCTCACGCCTCGGGCTTCTGGACGCGAGGCATCCTCTCGGCTCACGCCTCGGGCTTCTCGGGTACGGATCATGCGAATTTGGAGGAAGCCCGAGGCGTGAGCCGAAGGGAATTCGGGTCAGCGACTTGGTTCGCATTGACTCGCGGGCTGCCCGGTGAGGAAAATCCTTTTCTTTAAGACCGCCCCGTCAGGTGCCTTGCATGTCGCGCGGACTCCATCGCCTCGCCCTCGAGAAGCCGATCTACGAGCTCGAAGATCGGATCGCCGCGCTGGAGGCGGCCCCGCTCGGCGCCCAGCAGCAGGACGAGCTCAAGCGGCTGAAGCGCGAGGTCGTGGAGCTCACGACGCGCATCTTCGGCAGCCTCGATCCCTGGCAGACCGTGGAGGTGGCCCGCCATCCCGACCGGCCGAAGTCGAGCGACTATCTCTCGCTCGTGTTCGACGAATTCGTGGAGCTCCACGGCGACCGGGCTTTCGGTGACGATCCGGCGATGCTCACGGGCTTCGCCAAGCTCGATCGCCACAAGGTGCTCGTGATCGGGCACCAAAAAGGAAAAACGCTCGCCGAGCGGCAGGCCTGCCACTTCGGCTGTGCGCACCCTGAGGGCTACCGCAAGGCGATGGGCAAGATGCGGCTGGCGGCGAAGTATGGCCTGCCGGTGATCTGTATGATCGACACTCCGGGTGCATATCCGGGCGTGGGTGCCGAGGAGCGCGGCCAGGCGCAGGTGATCGCCGAGAGCATGTTTCTGATGGCGCAGCTGCCGGTGCCGGTGGTATGCGTGGTGATCGGAGAAGGGGGCTCGGGCGGCGCACTCGGCATCGGCGTGGGCGACCGCGTGGCGATCCTCGAGCATGCGTATTACAGCGTGATCAGCCCCGAAGGCTGTGCCGGCATTCTCTGGAAGAGCGCCGAGCACAAGGCGAAGGCGGCGCACGCGCTGCGGATGCGGTCGGGCGACCTCAAGGAATTCGGGATCGTCGACGCCGTAATCGAGGAGCCGCCGGGCGGAGCGCACCGCGACCCACGGCAGATGGCCACGAAGCTCAAGACGTTTCTCCTGCGGACGCTCCGCGAGCTCGTGGTCCAGCCGGCCGACGCGCTCGTGGCCGCCCGGTACGAAAAATTCCGGCGGATGGGCGTGTTCCTCGAGGCCGAAACGGCTGGCTGACCGCCCGCTGTTCCTCTTTGGAGCGGCAGAGTGGCACTCTGCCGAATGAGATGCTGCCCTGCGACTATCGCGTCCGGCTCATGCAGCCGGCGGACTACGCCCGGATCGGCGAGATCTGCCGGGTCGTCTATCCCCACGACACGCCGTACACGCCCGCGGAACTGGCCGAGCACCACGCGGTGTTTCCACAGGGGCAGTTCGTCGCCGAGCACGTTCCGACGGGCGAGGCCGTGGGCGTGCATTTCACGCTGCGGCTGCGGATGGCGGACTACCACGTCGACGATTCGTGGGATGTGCTCACCGCCCGAGGCACGTTCGGGGATCATGATCCGAACGGCCCCACGCTCTACGGCGCCGACGTGTTCGTGAGCCCCGAGCACCAGCATCACGGCCTGGCCCACGCGCTCACCGACGCGACCCGCGGGCTCGTGGTGGAAGAGCTCCTCTGGCGCATGGTCGGAGCCAGCCGGCTGCCGGGGTATGGCGCCGTCGCCGGCGCGGTGCCTGCCGACGACTACGTGCGCGCGGTCATGGCGGGCGAGCGCACCGATCCCGTGCTCTCGGCGCACTTGAAAGACGGCTGGAGCGTGGTGCGGCCGATCCACGGCTACCTGCAGCACGACCCCGAGAGCGCGAACTGGGCCGCCGTGATCCAGTGGATCAACCCCGCGTGCCCGCCGCCACTCGAGATGGCCCTGCGCTGACCCTACGATTTGCGATCACGGCAGCACGCGGATGAATTCTGCCACGATGCGTAGGTCTTCGACCTGGTCGGGGTTGATCCAGATCGTCTGAAACTCTTCGTTCAACGGCACGAGTTGAATGGCGGCATGGGTCCACGATGCATCATCGGTGGCGTCGGCTTCCTGCACCTTGAGCGATCGATACTTTTTCACGGTGTACGATCCGCCCAGTTCCGGGTCGCTGATCGCATGATGTTGCACGAGCAGAATGCGTCCACCGCGGCTGCCGGCCACGTCGAATCGAAACAGGCACAGAGAACCATCGGGAATGAGCGGCTCCATTGACCGGCCAATGACCCGAGCCGCGAAGTGCCGCTCGTCGGTGCGGACGCCTGGCGGGGATTCGACCCAGCCGAGGCATGCTGCCGACGATGACGGGCCGAAATCCCCCGCCGCTGCCTTGAGATCGTAGACAGGCACCCATTCCGCGTATCGCTTGCCGGCTGGACTGGCGACGATCTGTGGCATCGGAGCAGGGGGGGGCGACAGGGTCGAGTCGGATCGCCCCGACATGGATCGTGATGCGAGGTGCAACCGCTCGCGCAGATACTCCCGCAGCGCTGGGTCAGCGCACCACACGAAGCAGCCTCTGCGACCCCGGGAAAGGAGAACCTTGTAGGTGTTCTTGATGATGGCCTGCACCTTGGCGAGCACGGCCTGTTTCGCAGCGTCATCTTCTCCGGCTTCCCGGAGAGCCGTTTTCCAGCCCTTCAGTGAGCTGTCGGTGCGGGCCCGTTTGGCAGGGTCTCCGACCACGCGGCCGTGCTCGAATCGGAGGTCGGGGCCCACCAGCACGCCCAGCCAATCGAACTCCACGCCCTGGCAGGTGTGCACGCATCCCACCTGGCCGATGCCGTCTGTGGCCGTCGCCCAGTTCTCACCGCTGAAGTTCCACGGGAGGGCAAGGCCGTCCACCGTGACGTGCTTCACGTGTCCGCGTCGGTGGCGGCCTTCCGTGGGCCACTCCCACGAGTAGCCTGCGACGAGACGGGCTTTGTTGTCTGCATTCCTGGTTTTCAACACCCGGTACAGGTCGGCTGGGTCATCGAATACGCGGAATTCGTACTGCTCGTCGGCCCAGTTGTCGAAGTTGCCGGTGGGCCGAATCTGGAGCACGTCGTCGAGCCAGTTGAGATACCCGTCGGAGCCACCGCACCGGAATTGGGCGCTAAGCCTGAACGGTTGATGGACGTGGGCCTTGAACTTCTTGGCCGCCTCACGAATACGATCCTCGCCCCCTGAGTCGTTCCATTGCACCCGCTGCGTCTCGTCGAGAAAGAACACGCTGATCTGCGCCGCCCGGACCATGTCCTCGACCATGCTCGCGCCGCGATATTGATACGCCTCGTCCTTGAGCCGGTGGGCCTCATCGACAACGAGTACTTCGTGGAGGCGGTCCTTCATGAAGTCAGCGGCATGAAAACTCCACGACGACTGGAAGAGGGCCTGGCCATCCTCGCGGTATTCACGGCTGCCACGGGCGAGTTGTTCGACGAGCGTGTCGCGAAAGGCCTTGTTCGGGGCGATGAAAAATCCGAGCCGTTTTGATTTGAGGATCTCGGCGAGAAGCCGGACGGCGATGACAGACTTTCCTGTGCCTGGGCCGCCATGGACGATGAACACCTGCCGCTTGGCCGCCGTCGCCACGCCGGCGATCGCATGCCGGATGATCTGAAACGCCTCGTTCTGCACGTCGAGCAGATCGAACTCGTCGTTACCCTCCAGCATGCGTCCCACGCGTTCGACGAGCGCTGGTGCCGGAATGATTCGCCCCTTTTCGAGCAGGAAAAGCACGTCGTGCTGGGAGCAGTGCCGGACGTGCTTCTCGATGAACGCTGATAGCGCATCCGCGTCGTCGGCGAGAAACAGCCGTGACTCGTCGATGATGTGCCGATAGCGCGGATCCTCGAGCGGCTCGGGGTACCGCCGGGCGAGGTTGAAGAGGTAGGCGGCCGATTGGACGTCGATGCCTTTGTCGCGGATGTCGGCATTGAACCGCAGGATCAGCCCCTTGTATTTGCGAGCTTGGAGACACGGGTGCTGCGCGAGTGCGCCGCCGCCGTAGGGCGACCACACGAGTTCGGGGACGTCAGAGACATCGGCCTCGCTCCAGGCCTTGAGTTCGAGGACGAGGCAGCTGTCCCGCTCGCCGTCGTTGCCGGCGAGGAGTACGTCGATCCGCGAGCGTCCGGCTGCGGAGACGTGGTATTCGATGGCGACCTGCATGTCGTCATCGACGCGGGCCCGCCTGAGCGCGCTGGAAAAGCGGGTGTACTCGTTGGCCCAGACGGAGCGATCCGCGGGCACGCTTCCGGTCTGCCGCTGGAACCCGTCGACGAGCCGGCGTTCCAGCCGGTTGAGGTCGACATCTTCGAGGAAATCCCGCTTGGTCTCGGCGTAGATGATCATGGGCGGGAGCATACCCTTCCGCCGAAGGAGACGCGAAGTTCGGCCATGCCCGCCGTACCGACACCGACTCCGGCTACGCCCCGGCGTGAGGCGGCCTGCGAATGCGCACGGATTCAGGGGCGATGACCGTGAAGGCGGCGGCCAATTCCGAAGCGTGCGATGCGAGGATGGTGAGAACCACGTCAGCCCGAACGTCGATCGACAGTCCGGCCTGCCGCAACAGCATCACTCCGCAGTGGGCCATCCGACGGCGATACACGAGTTCGCCAAAGTCCTTATCGGCCGTCAGAAGCAAGACTCCCGCAGTATCAGCCTTGGCGAGCACGAGTGCGTCTGGTGTGCCCGGAGCAAACTCAGCAATCGAGAGAATGTCGTGCCCGGCGATCCGCAAGCGGTCGACGATACGACCATCGACACTCTCATCGACGATGATCCTCATGCCGACTGCCGCGGCGCTGGATAGACAGTGTCGGCCCGTAACGCACCAGCCGCAAACTTGAGGGCGGCCGAAATGGCATCCGGTGTCAGCGCCGGATGGCCCGCGATCAGTTCGCTCACCGAGGTTCCGGCCGCCAACTCCTCCAAGATGAGTTCAACGGTGATACGGGTGCCGGCGACCACGGGCTTTCCCATCATCACGTTCGGATCGGAAACGATTGTCGGTGCGAGCATGAGAAACTCCTTGTCCGAAGAACTCCTTGCTCGACGATTATCGCTCGCCGTAGTCCTCGGTGCCAACTGTGGGCGAATCACCCCTCCTGGTTGCCGTGGCCTGCCGCGAGACCGCTGGGTACGATGAAATCATGGCGACAGCGAGCACTCCCATCTGGGCGTCGACACCCGAAAAGATGCAGGCCGCCATCGAGCGGCTCGAGGCCGTCGCGCAGCCGATGCTCGTCAGCGAGCGTTGTACAGATAGAGCACTGCGGCCCAGCCGCTCGGCAGCAGTCGCGGGGCGTGGTCGAGGGCCTTTGCGTAGCGCACTGCCAGAGCCAGAAATGTTTTGGCGTGGAAGAACGCCTCGAGGATCGGCCGGGTCTCGTTGAGCCAGTCACGGTTCATTTCCGGGCTGAAGTGCCTCCCGGTTCCTGCCGCGACGATCTCCAGGAACCAGTCGTTGAGGCCCCGGCCCTGGTCGTGCTTGCGGAGCGCTTCGACGATCTGCAGCGTCAGGCTCTGTAATGCCAAGACTTTCCAACTCTGGTGGTAGAGGCGGTAAAAGGGATCCTCGAAGCCCCAGTGGGAGTCCGCCTCCTCCAGGAGTGGTTCCAGGGCTGGCAGATCAGCCTTGAGCGACTGCAGAAGCGGCTCGGTTGCGTGATCGATGTCGTTCGGTTCGGTGGACATGCGATTTCCCATTGCGGGCATCGGCCAACGGATACCAAATCAGCCCTCGCGGAGCTCCGTGTACTTGCGGGCGTTGCCGCGGGCGAGCTTCACCGGGTATTTCGCCTCATTGGCGGCCAGCTTGGCGGCGATCGCCTCAGCCAGGTCGATGCCCAGCCGGTCGGCGAGGAGCATCGCGAACATCACGACGTCGGCGATCTCCTCGGCCACACCGGCTTTCTTGGCGGCGTCGGCCAGGTCCTGATCGACCTCGGCGTCGGTCTTCCAGAGAAACCGCTCCTGGAGTTCGGCCGCCTCGATGGCGGTCGCCGCGGCCAGGTTCTTCGGCGTGTGAAACTGCGCCCAGTCGCGGTCGTCGCGGAACGTGCGGACGGCCGCCACGAGGTCGGCCAGCGTGACCCGCAGCGGATCGGAGCAGGTGGGTTCCATGGCCGTGAACATACCAATCAGCCGCGAAACCGCCCCTCTCCCCAACGTCCGATAATGTCTCTTATGTCCGGTTTGGGGGTCTTGTTTTCCGCGGGAAACGCCGCCCACACCTGCCCTGCTGCCATGCAACGCCGACCTTACTTCTGATGCGCTGCCGGGCTGGAGGCCCGGCTATCAAAAGCGAACGGAGCTTCGCCAAGCAAAGTGAGGCAGGATGCCAAGGCTTTGCGTGAAGATGCTCAGCTACGCCGGCTCCCGGGGCATGGGAAGCCCCTCACGGATCGCGCGCTGGCCAACCGCATTGAGCCCAACTAGCGTACCGGCAGCGGCGTCTGGGCGCCGATCGGAAACGGCTGCGGCGGCGCCGAGAACGAGCTCGCTGCAGGTCGCATCGGCTGAGGCGGCGCCGGTGGCTGGCCGCCCGAGGGGACGAACCAGCTCGAGCCGGCCGGGAGGGCGCCGCCGGCCTGCTGGGCTGTCGCACCCCCCTGCTCCGTGCCGGCCCAGGCCGCGGCCGATGTCACCCCGTCGAGGATCGCTTTGAAGGGCGACACCTGCCCTGCGACGGCGCCAGTCGATGGCGGCGGAGCCATGCCTCCGGTCGGCGCCTGGAACTGCTGCTCGAACTGTTTCACGAATGGATCGACCGTGTCGTGCAGGTCTTTCGGGAGATAGGTGTCGGCTCGCACGATGAGTTCGGCGACGAGCCGCCCGCTCTTGCTGGCGACGATCTGGTTGCGGTAGGCCGGAGCGAGGGTCACGGAGAAAAAGGTGATCACGATGCAGAGCAGGGCGCCCTTGGCGAGCCCGAGGAGCAGGCCGAGCTGGTGGTCGAACGCCGAGAGATGGATCGCGTTGATCGCCCCGGAAATCACGCGAAACACGAGCCAGACGGCGATCGACGTGGCTGCATAGAGGGCGAGCATCGCGGTGAACCGATTCCACGGAGCCTGCTGGCCGAAGAACGGGGCGAGCTGACTGGAAAATCGCAGGGCCACGAATGAACTCGCCACGATGCCGGCGATCCAGGCCAGCTGCCAGACCATGCCCTTGAAATAGCCGAGCAGGGCCGCGACGGCCAAAATGCCCAGCATGACGAGGTCATATCCTTCGAGAGCCACAGGCGCCTCCGGTCGGTGGAATGGGGGAGGCGGGAGTGTAGGCGTCGTGCCGGGGCGGTCGAAGGTCAATCTGTGACGACGGGGCAAAGCCCGCCTTGGAACTGCATAGGCGCCCCATGTTCCCTAGAATACGCAAGCGATACAGCCTCGCTATTATGAACTCTCTGCGCGGCTGTGACTGCCGGCGGTAACAGGCGGCGAGGTGCGACTTTGCGGTTCCCGCGATGCGGGGCACGCACAGCGGTTGGGCTGACGCCAGTTCGGTGGGATGCCGAAAAACAACCAGACGGAGGTCTTTGCGCGGGCTCTCTTGCCGAACAGCCCGCACGAGACTTCGTGAGCCGGCGCATCGGCACGCCGGTTGGCGGATGAGGTTGGTCTGGGGGGAGAGCAGCGTGCCCGGTTTCCGCGTGCATATCACCGGCTCGACAATCGTCGGTGCCGGCTACGCTGCCGCCACCTGGGCGATCGGCGACATGCCGCCGATGACCTGTGCCTTGGCAGGCGGTTTGTGCGCCGTGTCGGGCATGCTTCCGGATCTCGACAGCGGTCCGGGCATTCCGCTCAAGGAGAGTGTGGCGTTCGCCGCTGCCGTTGTGCCGCTGTTGATGATTCACCGGTTTCAGCAGATGGGCCTTCCGACGGAGGCGATCATCCTGATCGGGGCCGCGCTCTACCTCGCGATCCGGTTCGGGATGACCTGGCTCCTGCAAAACCATTCCGTTCACCGCGGCATGTTTCACAGTCTGCCGGCCGCACTCATCGCCGGCCAGATCGCCTTTCTCGCCTTCGGTGCCGAGGAACCGCTGCGGCGCTACTTCATCGCCAGCGCCGTCGTGCTCGGGTTTCTCACGCACCTCGTGCTCGACGAGATCTGGGCCGTGAGGATGGGGCTCTTCGGGCCGAAGGTGAAGAAGTCGTTCGGCACGGCCCTCAAGTTTTACGGTTCCGAGGCCTGGTCGAATCTCCTCACCTACGTGCTCGTCGTCGTGCTCGGCGCCCTCGCCGCCGGCGATGCCTCCTGGAACGAGCGGGCCCAAGTCATGCGGCAGCAGATGGAACAGGCCACGCGGACCTACCAGACCTTCCCGGGCCCGTCGCCGTACCGCCGGTAGGCCGTTCGCCCCGGCCTCTTGCCCAGGGGGATGCGCGGGCCCATCATGGGCCGTTCTCACCCCGGCCGACGCTTCATGCCGCCCCTCGCCACGATCACGCTGCAGCCCACGGCCGTCGCCAGCCTCGTGGGCTATCTGCTCTTGATCGCGGCGGCTGCCTACGCGGGCGGCTCGTCGGTGGCATTTTTATCGCTCGGCCATCGCCGGATGCAGGTGCTGCTCTCGCTCACCGGCGGCGTGATGCTCGGCGTGGGGCTGCTCCACCTCCTGCCCCACGCCTACCTCGAACTCTCCCGCCAGCTCGATACCACGATGGCCTGGGTGCTCGCAGGCTTCTTTTTGATGTTTCTGCTGGAGCGGGCCTTCCATGGGCATGCCCACCACTCTGCCGACGGCAGTCACGGCTGTGGGCATGACCACAACGACCACCCTCACGGCCATGCTGGTCACGCAGGGCACGCGCACGGCGGTGCGGCAGCGTCGGGCCCGTGGGCCTGGTGCGGGGCGTTCGCTGGCCTGGCGCTGCATAGCCTCGCCGACGGCGCCGCCCTCGCGGCCTCGGTGGGAGCCGACGGCGATCACGGCACCGGTTTGCTCGCCGGCTTCGCCACCTTTCTCGCCGTCGTGCTCCACAAGCCGTTCGATTCCGCGATCATCGCCACGCTCATGACCAATGCCGGTGCGACGCCGCGCACGCGGCGCATCGTCAACATCGCCTATGCGACCATCGTGCCGCTCGGGGCGATGCTGTTCTTCGCCAGCCTGCGGGTCTTCGGCGGCAATCAGAACGCCGCATTGGGGGCGGCCCTGGCCATGGCCGCAGGCGCCTTCCTGTGCATTGCCGCTGCCGACCTCCTGCCCGAGGTGGAATTTCACAGCCACGACCGCCTGCTCCTCACCGCCGCCCTCACGCTCGGGATCGCGATCGCGTGGGGCATCGTGGTGATGGAGCGGTCGTCGTACGCTCACGCCGTCCATGCCGGGGCCCACGCCCACCCGCACGCAGAGTGAGTCATGTGTCGACGTCGAGGCCGCGGGCGTTGCGCACCGCACGCACCTCGCCGAGCACGTCTTCGATGAGCTCGTGCTGGCGGCGCATGTTCGGCAGCTGAAGCTGGAAGAGCCAGGCAATCGCGGCGACGAGCGTGAGCGCGCCGACCAGATGCGGCGTCACCCAGTCTTGCGTGCCCGGCCGGCCCGAGGCGGGATCGGCGGCGCCACCCAAGGCCACGATCGCCACCACGGCGAGCATGGCGAGGAGGGCGAAGGGAAAGGCCCGCCGTTTGAGCGTGCGGCTGCGATCGATGTAGGCCGGATCGAGGCCATAGGTTTCGACCACCTCGCGGCACCACCGGCCGGTGCCGATGAAATAGGTGACAGCCATGCTGTTGACGAGCACGACGAGGAGCGCCGCGAGCACGCCCGAGAGCCGGTGCACCGTGCCCCAGCGGAGCATCTGCGGATCGGTTTGACCGTGCAGGTCGCCAAGCCAGAGGCCGAGGCCGGCAGTAGCCACGAGCAACGCCACGGCGAACGTGGCCACCCGTGAAAAGACGCGTTCCATGGGTGCAGTATAGGCTGGTGGTTAGCGATGCCACACCCCTCGTCTCCATCCACGCTCGCCATCACATGCGGCGATCCCGCCGGGATCGGTCCGGAGGTGGTGCTCGCCGCCTGGGCCCGGTCGCCGGCCCATCGCGCCGCGCGGCTGCGCGTCGTGGCAGCGGTCGAACTCCTGAAGGCGACGCTCCGTGCGACCCCCGGCCTGCCCCCGCTCGCTGTCGAGGCGGTCAGCGCCGACGATGTGCGGCCGTCGCAGCCCGACACCGTGCTCGTCGTCGAGCCGGCGGCCAGGCTGGAGCCGGTGCCCCGCGGCCGCATCTCGGCTGCGGGTGGCCAGGCCGCGATCGCCGCGCTCGAGACGGCGTTTGCCCTCGTGCGCCGGGGGCATGCCCAGGCGATCGTGACCGGCCCGCTCAACAAAGCGGCGATCCATGCCGCTGGCCACGACGTCCCGGGGCACACCGAGTGGCTCGCCCGGGCCTGTGGCCTGCCCGACTCCGCGGCGTCGATGATGCTCTGGCTTCCCGATGCAGCGGGTGGCCCGCACGGCCTCGGCGTCGTGCATGCCACGTTGCACGAGTCGCTCCGCGGAGCACTCGGGCGGCTCACGACCGCCGACATCGTCGCCGCCGGCCTACGGCTGGCCTCTGTCCTCCCCGCGCTCCTCGGCCGGCCTCCGCGGCTCGCCGTGGCCGCGCTCAATCCGCACGGCGGCGAGGGCGGGCTCTTCGGCGACGAGGAATCACGGCTCGTGGCCCCGGCGGTGCGGGCACTCGCCGCACGCGGGCTCGACATCGTCGGCCCCCTGCCTGCCGACACGCTCTTTCTGAGGGCGAGCCGCGGGGCGTTCGACGGCGTCGTCGCGCTCTACCACGATCAGGGGCACATTCCGGTGAAGCTCCTGGGCATGCACCGCGCCGTCAACATCACCCTCGGGCTGCCGGTGGTGCGCACGAGCGTCGCGCATGGCACGGCGTTCGACATCGTCGGCACCGGAGCGGCCGATCCGGCGAGCATGCTGGCGGCGATCGATGTCGCCCGCCGGCTCGCGTCCGTGCCCGCAGCCGTCACTGCCGCGGGGGAGCCAGGTCTTTGAGATGCTGGTCGGTGACGTCGATGAGGCCGTCGATCGCCGGCTTGTAGACGAACGCCGTCGCGTCGACCGGCTCTCCGAGTTGCACGTCGTAGAGTTCGAACACCGCCACCACCTCCGGCGTCGTCGCGGTCACGGGCCGTGGCCCGGGAATGGCGAGCCATTCGATTCTGAAGGGAAACAGTTCGCGGCGGCCGATCGCGAGCCGCACGCTCCACGGCATCCCCTCGGGCAGGTCGGCCGCCGTGATGCCCGCCGCACCGTTGATGGCCTCTGCCTGCCCGGGCAGGATCGTCGCGAGCATCGGCTTGTGCCACGAGCCTTCGATCGTCCACACCTGCATGCCGTCGAGATCGTCCGCCGTCGCCGTCGTGAAGCGGAACCACTCTCGCACGAGTGTGAGCATGCGTTGCACACCCCCCACATACGGCCCATCGGAGCCCCGCGGCCCGAGTGCAAACTTTTCGAGGTGCTCGTGCACCCGCTGCACGTCGACCCGCTGCACCGTCGCCGGCTGCATGCCGAGCTTGCGGTAGTTCCAGAAGAAGAGACCGTCGCACACCTCGAGAAGGTCGAACGTCTCGGTGTCGGAGCTAAGCCGTGTTTCGAGCCGAAACCGCTGCTCATGGCCCGTCCCCTGCTGCACGTAGCGACCGCTGCCCTTGAGCACGGTGTCGCCCACGCGGGCGAGTTGGCGGACACGGGCGGAGATCGATTCTGCCTTGCTAAGGCCCGCGATCGCGGCGGCCACGATGCGTTCCGGCTGGCCCGCGTCGTTGGCGTCGGCCCCGCGCTGGTAGACGCTGCCGGCAGCCCCGCCCTGGGCGCGGGCCACTCCGGCCTGGCCGCACAAGATCACGACGCCGCAGGCCGCGAGCAACGCGGTCCAGCGCACAGGATGGCGCCATCCAGGCAATCTGGGCAGGTGGCTGGTCGTCACGGTCAGTGAAACTTTGAGGATTTTGCCAAAGAAACCGGGCCGTTGGCGTCGAAACCAAAGGGGTCGGAAGGTCGGCCGTGGCCGATGCCGTGCGGATTCGTGGCACCCCGCGAGTCTACGGCATCTTGCGCGGCCGGCCCAAGACGAGAACGACCGCGATCGCGCGGCTGGTCGCCGGCTTTGGAGGTGAGATGCCATGGTGATGAAAAAGCGTTTGCAAGGGTTCGTGGGGCTGTCGCTGGCGGCGTCGCTGACGGGCTGCCACATTCCGGCGAATTCGCCGCTGACCGGGCTGGCCCAGATCCGCCCGGTGGCCACTCCGCATACCAACGTGCTGCCGCCGGCCGCGATGCTGCAGCACCCCGGGCCCGGCGTCGAAGGCCCCGGCCCTGGCGTGATCGTGCCGGCGTCGTACGAGGCCGCTCTGGCTGATGCCGGTGCGATGATGGGTGGTGATGGCGGCGGTATGCCCGGTGGCATCATGGGCCCCACCTCGCAGATCGGCTTCCTCGGGCCCGACGGCATGCAGGTGCGCTGGGACGTGAGTTCCTACGGCGGCTTCGACTCCGAGCCGCTCGTGACACCCGGCCGCTACGACTTTCCGCAGGGCGCCATCTATCGCCTCAAGGTCACCGACATCCCGGGCTCCGAAGGCCTCGAGCTCTACCCGACGATCGAGGTCGCTCCGGTCGCCCCGCGGACTGCGGCCTTCCTCGACCACAACGCGGTGCCGTTCCAACTCACGGAGGAGGATCTCGATCAGGTCACGGCGGGCAACTTCGTGACGAAGGTCGTCTACCTCCCCGATCCCGACTACCAGGAGCTCGCGGTCGCGGGCGTCGAGACGCTCGTCAGCACGCGGCTCGATCCGGGCGTCGATCCGGTCGTCGAGGCCGACCGGCGTGGCTCGATCCTCGCCATCATCCGCATCGGCAACAAAGATCTGCAGTCGGCCGGCGGTCAGGCGGGCGGCTATGCAGCCGCCGGATCCGGCATGGGCATGGGCGGCGGCGGCGGCGACGGCAGCGGAGGGGGCGGTGCCCCGTGCCCGATCGGCGTGGCTGCACCACTCGGCATGCCCGTCGGTGGCAATCCCGCGCAGCTGCCGCCGGCCTTCATGGCCGGAGTCACGGCCCCGCAGTATGGCATGCCGATCACCGGCACGCCGATCGGCCTGCCTGGGCCCGCGCACATCCCGCTCGGCATCCCGGCCGGACTGCAGAAGCACACGATCACCAACCATACGAAGACGCACATTCCGCCGCCGTCGCGACAGCTCAGCCTCCACGTGCAGCAGGCTCCCGGCCTGAGCTATCCGAAGCCGGCCCGACACGCCTACGTCTCGGAGCGGGCCGACGTGCCGCACATCAAGCTCCGGCAGCCTCACGAAGACCGCAAGCGATTCGTCGACAATGGCGGGCCCGATGCCGACGCTGCCGCCGGCCTCTGCCCGCCGGAGCCGGGCGACTACCTGGAGCAATGAACACACCGACCACCACCCTCCGGACAGGGACCGTGCTGCGGGCCGCCCGCGGACTGCTGGCGACCGTCGTCCTCGCCTCGATCGCCTCTGTGGGCCATGCCCACGAGGATG
>CAMAVC010000072.1 GCA_945861585.1 Planctomicrobium piriforme | reverse complement strand
CGCTTGTGGGCCACGGCCTTCGTGGCGTCGGTGAAGAAGCCGGTGCTTTCCACGACGATCTGCACATCCTGCGAGCCCCACGCGATCGCGCCGGGATCCTTCTCGGCAAACACCTTGATCTTCCGGCCGTCCACGATGAGGTCGTTGCCCTCGTAGCCGACCTTCCCCTTGAAGGGGCCGTAGTTGGAGTCGAACTCCAGCAGGTGGGCGTTGGTCTTGGCATCGGTCAGGTCGTTCAAGGCCACCACCTGCACGTCGCCATTGAGGCCGTACTTCTCGTAGATGGCGCGAAACGTGAGGCGACCGATGCGACCGAATCCGTTGATGCCGACGCGAATAGACACGTGACTGCTCCTGCGGGGAGAGAGAGGGCGGGGCGTGGTGGGGAGATCGAATGCCTGCGAGGGCCGCGGAATATACACCGCGTTGCGTTGGAGCCTCAATCGGGGCCGCGAATTCACCGGTGATTTGCCCGCGCGCGGCTGAGTTCGCGTAAATTATGTCGTATGACTGCCCCGGTGATCGAACTGCGACATGTACGGAAGGCGTTCGTCGCGCCCGGCGGCGAAATCGTGCCTGTGCTCGACATCGAAGCCTTCGCCCTCGACGCCGGCGACCAGTGCGCCCTCGAAGGGCAGAGCGGCTCCGGGAAGTCGACGCTTCTGAACGTGATCTGCGGCATCATGCGGCCCGACGCGGGGAGCGTGCTCGTCGGCGGCCGCGACATCGCCCGGGTCGACGAGGCCAGCCGCGATCGCGTCCGGGCTGACACGCTCGGTCTCGTGTTCCAGCAGTTCAACCTGCTGCCCGGCTTTACGGCGCTTGAAAACGTGCTCGTGGCGATGTCGTTCGGTTCGGCGCGGCCCGATCGCAAACGGGCGGCCGACCTCCTCGGGGCCGTCGGACTTTCCCATCGGCTCGACCACAAGCCGGCCGCACTCTCGATCGGCCAGCAGCAGCGGGTGGCCGTGGCCCGGGCGCTCGCCAACCGGCCGCGGGCGGTGCTCGCCGACGAGCCGACGGCCAGCATCGACTCGGCCCATCAGCAGCAGGTGATCGACCTGCTCCGCGACGCCTGCCGCGAGCAGGCCGCGGCGCTGCTCGTGGTGACGCACGATCCGACCGTCGCCGGCCAGTTCCCGCGCCGCCTGAGGCTCGAAGACTTCAACCGCGCGGCCCGCGCTCCTGCGAGGCCCGCATGACGCTCTTCGGCATCGCCTGGCGCAACATCCGGCAGCGGCTCCTCACGAGCGGCCTCACGGCGCTATCGCTCGCCCTCGGCGTGGCACTCGTCGTAGCCACGCTCGTCACCGGTCGGATCGTGAATCAGGCGTTCGAGTCGGGCTCGGGCCTCGGCTACAACATGATCGTGGGGGCGAAGGGGAGCCCGCTGCAGCTCGTGTTGAACAGCGTGTACTTCATCAGCAAGCCGATCGAGAACGTCTCCTGGGCCTTCTACCAGCAGTTTCTCCCGGCAGCCGAGCGGGCCGACGGCGTCGACGGCACCTACGCCGGCAGCACGCAGACCGCGGTGCCGATCTGCATGGGCGACTATTTTCGCGGCCACCGCGTGGTGGGCACGAATTCCACCTTCTTCGACCGTCTCACCCGCGGCGACGGCCGCCCCTTCGAGTTTGCAGCCGGTGCGAACTTCCGCGACGACGACTTCTTCGGCGGCGTACTCGGCGCCGCCGTGGCGGCGAACCTGGGCCTCCGGGTGGGCGACAGCTTCGCCCCGACCCACGGCGCCGACGATGGCGCCGTCCACGATCCATTCAAGGTGGTGGGCATCCTGTCCCGCACCGACACCCCGATCGACCGCGGCGTGTTCGTGAACATGGAAGGGTTTTATCTCCAGGACGGACACGCCAAGCCGCTGCCGGAGGGAGAGACGCCGGCCTCTCAGCCGGAGGCAGGCCTCGCGGCCAATGCCTCGGGCCACGTGCCGCTGCCGTTCAATCAGCGGGAGGTCACCGCCATCCTCCTCGAGACGGCCTCCCTGCCCGGTCTCCCTGCCGAGCTCATGGCGATGGGCCTGCGGACGGCGATCAACGAGGGACGCGACGGCCAGGCCGCGTTGCCCGTCGCCGAGATTCGCCAACTGCTCGACCTGTTCGTGAAGCCGCTCGAACTCCTGCTCCTCCTCGTCACCGCGCTCGTCGTGCTCGTGTCGGCGATCGGGATTCTCGTGAGCATGGTGGGCTCGTCGCTCGAACGCAGCCGCGACGTCGCGATCATGCGGGCTCTGGGCGCCCGTCGCTCCCACGTGCTCGCCACGGTGCTCATCGAGGCGGTGCTCCTCGCTGTGGGCGGCGGCCTCGCCGGCTGGATGCTCGGCCACCTGCTCGTGGGCGCGATCGGCCCCTGGATCACGACGAATGCGGGCGTCACGGCCAGCATCTTCTCCGCCGCGCCGCTCGCCGAAGCCTTGCTCGTGCCGTTCCTCGTGGTGCTCGCGATCGTGGCGGCGCTGCTCCCCGCGATCGCTGCCTACCGCACCGACGTCGCCAAGTGGCTGCAGGGCCCGGGGTGACGGCCCGTGAATGCTCGAACCGGCGTCACCGCACCGGGACAGTCGCGTCGGTCTCGAATGACTGGCCGTCGAAGCTCGTGAGCTTCACGTAGATGCGCACGTGGTCGCCGGCCGGCGGGCGGCCCTGCCACGGGAGCGTGAAGTGCAGGCCGCGGGCCCGCGACGTGCGTCGGAAATGCGCGAGGGCCTCGGCCGACGGGACATCCCACTTGGCGAGCGGCGCGCCTTCCGGGCCGCCGGGCGCCGCGGGATCATAGGCCACGATCGAGACGTCGCCACCGGCCGTCACGAGCCGTTCGTCGGCATCACGCGGCTCGAACACGATCGCCACGCCGTCGCTCGTGCCGTCACCGTCGCCGTCGAAGCAGGCGGTGCGGGCGGGGTTGATGATGAGATGCGTGATTCGGCCCTCGGCCGAGAGGCTCTCTTCGTGCGAAAGCCGTTTGATGTCAGGCCCGCCACTCGGCGCGGCCGATGCGCCGCGGGCGCCCGGCTCGTCGGGGAGTGGCGGCACGCCGTCGAGCGTGGGGGGCGCGATCGTGGCGGGCGGAGCGCTGCCGCCGGCCGGTGGCCCGAATCGAGGGCCGTCGCCGGCTGGGTCGGCACCGAGCGGGGGCACGCCCGAGGGCTCGGGGAGCGTCATCGGGGGGGCCACGATCGTCGGCGCTGAAATGGTGGGCGGCACGAGTGCCGGCGGTGCCGCAGGCAAGGGGCCGCGGGCAGGCGCGGCGACGGCCGCCGGCACGTCGATGCGATTCGGCAGCGAGGCGTCGGGGTCGACGATGCCGAGCTGCTTCTTGAGGCTGCGGTTCTCGGCGGCGACCCGATCGAGGCGGGAACACTTCTCCTGGATCTCATCCTGCAGGAGATAGATCTGGTCCTCCTGCATCCGCAGCTCGCGTTCGAGCAGCTGCTGGCTGATGTCGGACTTGCAGCCGGGAGCCATGAGGCTGCCGACCAGGATCGCGGTCCATGCGAATCTGTTCATGAGGCGCCTCCTGCGCGTCAGACAGTCGAATTGTCGTGTTGCGATCAGCCGGTGCCTGCCGCCGGGCGCGGCGACGTGGGCATGCGGTCGATGACTTCGTCGATCAGCCGGTAGTCGCGCGCTTCCTGCGCCGACATGAAGCGGTCGCGGTCGGTGTCCTGCTCGATCTTCTCAAGCGGATGGCCGGTGTGCTTGAGCAGGATGCCGTTGAGCTTGTGCTTGATGTTTTTGAATTCCTTGGCGTGGATCATGATCTCCTCCGCCGTGCCTTCCATGCCGGCGAGCGGCTGGTGGATCATGATCCTGGCGTTCGGCAGAGCCCGGCGCTTGCCCTTTGCTCCGGCCGTGAGCAGCACCGCCCCCATCGAGGCGGCCTGCCCGATGCAGTAGGTGGCCACGTCGCACGTGACGAACTGCATCGTATCGTAGATCGCCAGCCCCGCCGTCACGCTGCCGCCGGGAGAGTTGATGTAGAGGTGGATGTCGGCCTTCGGATCGTCTGACTGCAGGAACAGCATCTGGGCGACGATGGCGTTGGCCACCTCGTCGTTCACCTGCGATCCGAGGAACACGATCCGATCCTTGAGCAGGCGGCTGTAGATGTCCATCGCCCGCTCTTCGCGGCCGCTCTTCTCGATCACATACGGAATCAGCGGCATGGGTCAGTCCTTCTCTTTCTCGTCCTCGGCGACGGGCGGCTTGGCGAGGATCTCGTCGACGAGGCCGTATTCCTTCGACTCGGCGGCCGTGAGATAGCGGTCGCGGTCGGTGTCCTTGGCGATCCGCTCGAGCGGCTGCCCGGTGTGGTGGGCGAGGATCTCGTTGAGCACGGCCCGCGTCTTGATGATCTCGTCGGCCTGAATCTCGATGTCACTCACCTGGCCCCCGACCTGCCCGTAGGGCTGGTGGATCATCACCTTGGCATGGGGCAGTACGAACCGCTTGCCCTTGGCGCCTCCGGCGAGCAGCACGGCTCCGCCGCTGGCAGCCAGGCCCACACAGTAGGTGGCCACCGGGCACGAGAGGATCTGCATCGTGTCGTAGATCGCCATCGTGGCCGTGACGCTGCCGCCCGGCGAATTGATGTAAAAGTGGATGTCCTTGCGGCGGTTTTCGCTCTGCAGGTAGAGCAGCTTCATGACGAGCTCGTTGGCGTTGCCGTCGTAGATCTCTCCCTGCAGGAGGATGATCCGGTTTTCGAGAAGCAGATCGCCGAGCGTCATCTGGCGCTGGCGCTGGTAGTCGCGCTGGGCGCTCGAAGCCGACGGAGAGAAAAAAGGCTCTTGCATGGCGTGTCTCGAAGGGATGGGGGCCCGGCCTAGCGGCGGGCTCCTGGTCGGGCTTCGGCAGCTTCGGCGTGCTTGGCCGTCGGAATCTCTTCCTCGCCCACGACGCTGCCGCACACGGCATGATCGACGGCGTCGGCGTCCGGCCGGGGAAACTCGAAGGGAGTGTCGTTGAACTTCGCGTTGTGCTCGATGACCTCGAGCGTCTTCCGCTCGATGATCTGGTTGCGCAGCACGTCCATCAGGCCGCGCTTCTCGAGGCTCGCCCGCACCCGCCGCGGCGGCTCGCCCGACTGGGCGGCGATCGCGCGGATCTCCTCGTCGTAGTCGGCCGCCGAGTCGGCGATGCCTTCGGCCTCGGCGATCTTCTCCAGGATGAAGTGCTCCTTGAGCGCCCGGGCCGTGCTGGCCAGGGCCGACTGACGCAGTTCGTTGACGTGCCTGCGGATCGAGTCGTCGTCGAAGCCGCTGCGGCGCAGCTCCAGAATCGAGCGCTCGAGCTCGCGGAGGCTCTGTCGCTTGAGCAGTTCGGGCGGGAGGTCCCATGTGGCCGAGGCCGTCAGGGCGCTGGCCACCTGCTGCCGCACCTGGCGCCGCCGGTGCCATTCGAGCTGGCCGTCGAGCTGCTTTTTCACCGCCTCGCGGAGCGCCTCGGCCGACTCGAAGCCGCCAAGCTCCTCGAGCACGGCCGCCGTGAGCTCGGGCAATTCGAGCTTCTTGACCTCGAGCACGGTCAGTTCCAGCGTGACTGTCTTGCCGCGCAGGGCCTCGACCGCGGCCTCGTCCGAAATCTTCACGTCGGCCGTGACCGTGGTGCCAGGCATGGCTTTTTTGACGAGGGCATCGAAGCCGGAGAGCGACGCATCGGCGAACGAGAGCTTCGGCCGGACGACGATCTCGAGCTCTTTGGCCTCGGAGAGCACCGTGCTGCCGTCGAGAAACCGGAGATTCGCCACGATCATGTCGCCCGCAGCGGGCGCGCCATCGTGCGGCACGAGGCGGCTGCGTTCCCGCAGGATGCTGCCGAGCGCCTCATCGACGTCGGTGTCGCCGATCGACCGCATGGGGCGGTTGATCGCCAGACCCTTCCACTTCGGCATTTCGAACTCGGGACGAACCTCGATCGAAAATTCGAAGGTCATCGGCCCGTCGTCGGGCAGGACGACGGCTTCGACGTCGAGCTCGGGTTCGCTGATCGGCGAGAGCTTCTCCTGCTCGGTCACCTGCGTCATGGCTGCGGCCAGAAGCCGCGAGCGGATCTGGTCGCCCAATTCCGCCTTGAACCGGCTGCTGACGAGTCGACGGGGTGCGCGGCCGGGACGAAAGCCCGGCAAGAGTGCGGTCGGCATCAGTTCGGCCACGGCCTCTTCGAAGTGCCGATCGATGTCTGCACGCGGGATCGAGACCTTCACGCGGCGTTGGCAGGTGGAGACGCTCTCGACGGCCACGTCGAGCTTGAGCGGCTGTTCGGTGCCGTCGTCGGCGGAGGGAGCGATCGCGGTTGCGGAGTCAGACATGATTCATTGCCGGTGGAAACGACCGGATTCGAGGGAAGGCGTGGGCCGCGGGAGCGGGCGCCCGAGAACAATCCTGCCCATATGAAGGGAAGCGGGTGATGGGATTCGAACCCACGACAACCACGTTGGCAACGTGGTGCTCTACCAACTGAGCTACACCCGCGCTGGCCGTGCAAAGCGTCTCCACCTGCACGAAGCCCCGCGATTATAGGGGCCCAGGGAGTGGCCGCAAGATCACCCTTTGGGTAAGCCGGGTTTTTTGAGCAATTTGGAGCGGGTCGTTTTCAAGCCGAGCGAGCCGGTTAGACTCGGTGACAGTCAGGCCTTCCGGTGGAGGAGACTCCCGGTGAACGTGCGGTTCGTCGTAACCAAGCCAGCATCGAAGGCGAAGACCTTTCCCGTGCGGCTCCCGATCGTCGTCGGCCGCAGCGAGGAGGCGAAGTTTCGCATCCAGCAAGACCGGGTGAGCCGCAAACATTGCGAATTTTTCGAGCAGGACGGCCGCGTCTATCTGCGCGATCTCGGCTCGACCAACGGCACGCTGCTCGACGGCGAGTTGATCGAGACGAGCGTCAAGATTCCCCTGGAGTCGGGCGGCGTGGTGCGGGTGGGCAGTCTCGAGTTTCGCGTGGACTTCGACACGTCGACTGCCGCGGTGCCGAGTCGGCCCGCGGCAGAGATCGACCTCGTGAGCGATATGACGGTCGGGATCGCACAGGCCGCCGATTCAGAGCGACTCCAGATCGACCACGCGGCGGACGAGCCGAGCCCCGACATGCCGGCGATTGTGACGGCGGAGCGTCCGGCACGAGCGGACGAGACCCCACACGTGGAGGTTGCGTCCGATGCGGCACCGAATGCCGCGCCGGAAGAAGCCGTGCCGGTCGTCGGCGAGGAGGCCGATTCGAAGCAGGCCCCGGCGCCGGCCGACGATGCGTTTGGGTTCCTCGGTGCTGCCGAAGAGGCTGAGCCTTCGTCCAACGACGACCAACTCGGCGACTTTCTCAAGGGGCTCAAGTAGGTGCTGTCAGCCGGTCTCGTGTGCTTGTCGGCTCTCAGCAAGCCCGAGGCGTGAGCCGAAGGGAATGGGCGCGTCGATTCGCAACCGGGTCATCCTCTCGGCTCACGCCTCGGGCTTCCTCCGCGGAACAACGTCCTACGGGCGGCGGGCCTTGTTCTTCGAAGGAGGCGGCATGACGGGGTTGGCGAGCGTGATCTTCAGGCTCGTCACCAACAGCTTCCCGCGCTGGTAATACTGGCCCTCCGCCTCGACGTGGTCACCGGGTGCGGCGAGGCTCACGTTTGCCGACCGCACCACGAGTTCGGCCTCGGCGGGCACGGTGACATCGAACTTCTCCCGCCCCGCGATGATCGTGACGACATCCCCCTCGACCTCCTTGATCGTACCCGCCAAGAGATAGGCTCCGGCTGGCCGCTTGCCGGAGAATCGCTTGGCGCCCGCATCGGCGATGCCCAGCCCGCCGGCCATCACGCCAGGAGCGCCGCCATCGGTGAAGGCCACCTGGAGTGCTGGCTCGGTCACCTTGCCGAACTCGTCGAGCGTGATGGCGATGTTCACGAACTGCTTTGGCTGGAGCATGTCGCGGCTCGCTTTGCCAGTCACCTCGATCTTGGCGTTCGGGGCCGGCATGGCCTGCCATTCGTTGCCCCCACTCGGGAGCCGCAACTTCAGCATGCCGGGACCGACCTCGATGACTTGTCCGTTCTGGTCTTCTTTCTCGAGCGACTTCAGCGGGCCGGGCGGCTGGGCGTGGAGGATCGTCTGGGGCATGAGCCCAAGCCCTGCGGCGAGCGCCGCCGCGATCACGTGGCGATGGAAAACGCAGCCCGACCAGCGAGAACCGTCCATCTGGCGTTTCCTACAAATTCGAAGCAGACTCTGATCCTGTACGCCACACTATAACCGCCCGGGTTTTCACACCGGAACCGATCCCCGCCCCGGCCCAGTCTTGACCATGCCCCCCGTTCCCCGCCGCATCACGATTCTCGACCTTGCCGCCGCCAAACGCGACCGACGGCTACTCACGATGGTCACCGCCTACGACTGGTCGAGCGGCCGGCTCGTGGATGCCGCCGGGGTCGACTGCGTGCTCGTGGGTGACAGCGTGGCGATGGTGGTCGCGGGCCGCAGTTCGACGCTCCCGGCCACGCTCGACCAGATGATCTACCACGGCGAGATCGTCGCCCGAGCGGCGTCGCAGGCGCTCGTCGTCGTCGACCTCCCCTTTCCGCTCCAGCACCTCGGACCGCGCACGGCCGTCGAAGCCTGCGCGCGGATTCTCAAGGAGACGGGCTGCCAGGCCGTGAAACTCGAGGGCACGGCCGGGCAGGCCGACGTGATCCGGGCGATCGTGGCCGCTGGCATCCCCGTGATGGGCCATGTCGGACTGCGGCCCCAGGCCGTGCATCAGCTCGGCGGGTATCGGATGCAGCGAGACATCGACCACCTGCTCGAAGACGCCCGCGCCGCCGCGGACGCCGGGGCGTTTGCCGTGGTGCTCGAATGCATTCCGTCCGCAGCCGCCCGCACGATCACCGCGGCCCTCACCGTTCCCACGATCGGCATCGGCGCGGGGCCGCACTGCGACGGCCAGGTGCTCGTCTATCACGACCTCGTCGGCCTGTCGCTCGACCGCGTGCCCAAGTTCGTGCGCGGCTACGCCGACGTGAAGACGCAGATCGCCGAGGGCCTTGCCCGCTGGAAGCACGACGTCGAGGCGGGCACGTTTCCGGGCCCGGCCGAGACGTTGCCGTAGCGTTTACGGCAGCACGACTTCGTCGGAGATCACGACGGGCTTGCTTGCCGACACGGCGCCAGCCGGCAGCGGGCCGGGCGAGCCGCCCGGGCCTGCGGGCAGCGACGGGGCCCCGACGCCTCCGACGGGCCCGCCTCCCATGGGCATGCCGCCCTCGACCACGGCGCCTTGGCAGTCGTTGCACCCGCCGGCGACGCCGCCTGGCATGGCGTGCGGCATGCCGCCCGCCGACTGGCAGCAGTCCGACGGCTGGCCGCACGGCCGCATCGCCGGACCAGCAGCGGGCGTGATCACGGCGCCTGGTGGCGTGAAGCCGGGCGGGTAGTGCCCGAAGCACTTCTCGTATTTCCACACCTCGAGGGCGATGTAGCGCTCGTTGAGCGTCTTGCAGCCGCCGGCGCCCGTAGCCGCGAGCACCGCGCCACCGACGAGCATGATGTGTCCGAGATTGCCGATCCGCATCGCACTGCCTCCGTCGTCACGCCGCCCGAGAAGGCGGCTGGATAGGTATGGCGTCGTGCGCTTCGCCGCGACGCCTGGCAAACCTACCCCACGGGGGATGCGCGGCAAGAAAAAAACAGGGTCCGAGTCGTGGCCTGATGGCGGTCGGTGGAAAACTGTACGGATCGTGCGGAGGACGACTTCCCGCCCGGCTGGGTGCCGGCCGCCGGCCGCCGTGCATCAGCCCTTGCGGTGGCGGATTTTGGCCCGCATGCGCCGCTTCTTCTGGCCGAGTTTGCGTCTGCCCTTGCCGGTCTTCTTGACACCCATGCTGCACTCCACGGTCGGAAAATGGTCCGGAGAAATTCCGGACTCTCGAGCCGCAGTTGTAGAATGCGCCTGCTGCGGCTTGCAAGGACGTGCAGCCATAGCGGCCCTCCCGCCCCGGCTCATGCCATCGCCCAACCCTCGCCCCATGATCGCGTTCTTTCCCACCTATGCGACCCGGGAGTCCGCGGAGGGGCCGTGGCGGGCTGCCGTGGCGGGCATGGTCACCCGCCCGCTGCCGCTTCGCAGTCGTCGGCGCACGATGGCCCTCGCGGTGCTTCGGCGTCTGCTCGACCTCGACGCCGAGCAGGCAGGCTCGGAGGTGTTTCAGCGTCGGGCCGAGGCGTTTTTGTTTCAGCGTGTCGTCGGCCAGCCCGTGCGGGTGTCCGTCGCCGGGCGCGTGTACGACGCCGGGCAGACCGATCGCACCGGACACTTCCACGCGGTGCTCGACCTCGACGAAGCGCAGGTGCGCGAGGCGACGAGCAACCTCGGCGCTGATGGACGGTGGATTACCTACGAGGGTCTGGCGGTGGACGGCGACGATCACGACGCATCGCCGACGCCCGGGGGTCGGGTGCATCTCGTCGACGGCACGGGTCTCTCGGTGATCTCCGACATCGACGACACCGTGAAGGAGACCAACGTCGCCAACCGGCGAGAGCTTCTGGCCAACACGTTCATTCGTGAATTTCGCGCCGTGCCGGGCATGGCCGACGTGTACCGGGCCTGGCAGGCCCGCGGGACCACGTTTCACTATGTGTCGGCGAGCCCCTGGCAGCTGGCCGAGTGTCTCGAGGGGTTTCTCGGCGATGTCGGCCTTCCCGCCGGCTCGCTCCATCTCAAGCTCTTCAGGCTCAAAGATTCCACGCCCCTGGGCCGGCTGCCGTCGCGCAAACGTTCCAAGCGGCGCACGATCGAGCGGATCATGGAGGAGTTTCCCGACCGACGGTTCCTGCTCGTCGGGGATTCCGGCGAACGTGATCCCGAGGTGTATGCGGCCGTGGCCAAGCGGCGTGGCGACCAGGTGGCGGGGATCGTGATCCGCCAGGTCGACGGCAAGGCATCGCGTGAAAAAATCCGCTCCCGGCTCGACCGCCTCGCCCGTCGGCTGCCGCCGGGGCGGCTCACCGTGTTCAACGCCGCCGAGGAACTGCAGGGCCTGCCCGTTCACGGGCTCTCGAAGGCGTTTTGAAAGTGCTCGACCTGGGGCCGTCCCTCGGGCCCGTCGAACGTGACGGTCACCACGTCGATCCGCACCGAGCAGTCTTCGAGATGGTGGCGGCGAATGTAGGCCGTCGCGAGCTGGGCCACGCGCCGCTGCTTGTGGTAGCCGATCGTCTCGGCAGGATGGCCGTGGGCCGTGCTGCTGCGCGAGCGCACCTCCACGAACACGACCGTGCGGCCGTCGAGCGCGACGAGATCGATGTCGCCCCGCAAGATCCGCTCCCGCGTGGCGACGATCCTGTAGCCGATGCTCCGCAGGTAGCCGGCGGCCTCGGCCTCACCCCGGTGCCCGAGCGTGTCACGGGACGGACGCATGGCAGGCAGGCCTCCGACAACGCGTCAGGCCTTGGCGGCGGCAGGCTTCTTTGCGGCTTTCTTGGCGGTGCCGGCTTCGGCGACGTCGTCGCGCTTCTCGCGGAGACGCACGGCCTTGCCCACGCGGTCGCGCAGGTAGTAGAGCTTCGCCCGGCGCGACACGCCCGACCGCTTCACCTCGATCTTGGAGATCTTGGGGGAATGCAGCGGAAACTTTCGCTCCACGCCTTCGCCCGCGACGATCCGGCGGACGGTGAACATTTCGCGGCTGCCCGACCCGCTGCGGGCGATGACCACGCCGTTGAAGATCTGGATGCGTTCCTTCTCTCCCTCGAGGATGCGCGTGTGGACGTCGACGGTGTCACCGATGGCAAATGCGTCGGGCTGGGGCTTGAGGCTCGAGGCTTCGACATGGGCAAGGATCTTCTGGCTCACGGCATGCTCCTTTGGGGCTGGTTGATCGGCTGGGTGCGTTGGCGGGTCGCAGTGACGGCCTGTTCATGCCGCCATTCGGCGATCCGGCGATGGTCGCCCGAGAGCAAAACCTCGGGCACCTGCAAGCCGCGGAACTCCCGCGGCCGCGTGTATTGGGGGCCTTCCACGAGCCGCTCGGCTCCGGAAAAAGAGTCTTGACGGGCACTCTCGGCATCGCCGATCACACCGGGCACGAGCCGCGCGACGGCGTCGACGATCACCATCGCCGCCACCTCACCGCCGGAGAGCACGAAGTCGCCGATCGAAATTTCGTCGGGATGAAGCGTCTGGCGAACACGGTCGTCGAAGCCCTCGTAACGGCCGCACATGAGCACGAGCCGTTCGTGACGCGCCAGTTCCTCCACCACCGATTGATCGAGCCTGCGGCCCGCGGGCGTGAGCATCACGAGATGGCCCGGCGACAGCGCCTCGCACTGCACGCTCTCGACGCATTCGACCACCGGGCCGGGCATCAAGAGCATGCCGGGCCCACCGCCGAAAGGACGGTCATCGACTTGGCGGTGCACGCCCTCGGCGAAGTCCCGGATGTTGGTCACCCGCACGTCGAGCAGTCCGGAGGCACGCGCCGCTCCGAGCAGGCTGCCGTCGAGGAAGCCCGTGAACATCTCGGGAAAGAGTGTGAGAATGTCGATGCGCATCGCAGGAACTCATCACCCGGCACCGTCGCACGTCTGGAGTGCGTGAACGGAGCGGAAATCACTGAACGGATAAACCTGGTTCAACCGGCGGCGGGCTCCGCCCCGGCGGACGACTCAGCGGGTGCTTCGGCCGGCGCTTCCGCCGGAGCCTCAGCAACGGCCTGCGCCGCAGCCGGCACTTCGGTTGCCTCGGCGGCGGTAGCGGCCTCGGGAGCCGGCTCCGTCTTCACTTCGGGAACGAACGCCGGCGGGCCCGGGTCGGGAATCACTCGCGGCAGAGCGAGTTTCGCGCGGGCGAGTTCCATCTCCTTGAGATGCGTCCCTGCCGGACCGTATTTCTTGATCAGCACACGCACCGCCTCGCTCGGCTGGGCGCCGACCGAAAGCCAATACTGCACCCGGGCGCCGTCGAGGAGGCACCGCGCATCGGTGTCGACAATAGACGTGTCGTAGGTGCCGAGCACCTCGATCTCGCGGCCGTCGCGCGGACTCCGCTTGTCGGTCGCACAAATCCTGTAGAAGGCACGGTTCTTCCGGCCCATTCGCTTCATCCGAATCGCCACTGCCACGGTCTGGAACTCCTCACGTGTGGAAAATCGAGCCCTTTAACGTACCGCGCCGCCGCCCAAACCCAAGCCCACCCCCAGGAATGCGTTTTTCCGGTGAAATGCGGCACGTAATCCCGCCTGCCGGCGTCTCTCCTTGAGAGCGTGCGCGCCGGCTCGGGGTTACCCCGTACCGTCTCACCGGACGTTCGCCTCCGCCCTCCAGGCTCCGGCTCACTCGGATTTGCCTGCGCTGCGCCATCCATGGCTTCGCTGGTCAAATACGCCGTCTCAACGGTAGGGGTAACCCCGCGCCTCGCCGTCTGGAAGCCCGAGGCGTGAGCCGAAGGGAATACGCGTCGTGTTTCGCCACCGGGGCATCCTCTCGGCTTACGCCTCGGGCTTTCGTTGAGGAGGCTCGGGGCTGCCCATGCCCTCGAGCGGGCTGATGGGAGCGAGCGGAGCCATCTTCACGCGAACACCCGGCATCGTGCCGCTGGTCGCTTGGCGGGCCTCCGCCCGCTGGTGTTCACCCGGGCCTCCGGCCCTGACGTTCGCGTGTGGGAGCCGAGCTTTGCTCGGCGACCGTAAGCCGTCGCCGACGCCGGGACGGTGGCGACGGCGCGACTCTCGCCAGGCGCAGCGCAGGCAAATCCGAGTGAGCCGTAGCCTGGAGGGCGAAGGCGAACGTCCGGCGACGGGATATGGGGAGCCCGAAGCCGGCTTGGGCGCGAGGAGCCATGCATGACAGGCTGAAGCCTGTCCTACAAGTTCACGGGCCGCTGCGTCGCTTGCGGCGGGCGTCTTTCTCGCGCTGCTTCTTGAGCTTGCGGCGTTCGTCGGCCGTGAGCCGCTTGCCGGTGTCGCCCTTGGGGCGGGCGAGGCGGCCGCCGGGGTTCGTGAGCCCTGCCTGGAGTTTCTGCACCTCGCGCATCCGGTCGCGCATGCCCAGGCCCGCCATGCCCGTCATCATCGCGGCCATGCCGTCGAACTGCTTGACAAGGTCGCTCACCTCGGCGGGCGGCACACCGGCGCCGGCGGCGATCCGGCGGCGGCGCGACTGGTCGATCACGCGCGAGGGATTGCGGCGCTCGTCGGGGGTCATCGAATCGATGATCCCGAACAGCCGGTTCATGTCTTTTTCGAGGTCGGCGTTGCCGAGCATGTCTTGCATGCCGCCCATGCCCGGGATCATGCCGAGCACCTTGCCGAGGGGGCCGAGACGGCGGGTCTGGGTGAGCATCTTTTTGAAGTCGTCGAGCGTGAACTCGCCCTTTTTGAGCCGCTCCTCCTGCTCCCGCATCTCGTCCTGGTCGAACTTCCGCTGCGCCTCCTCGACGAGCGACACGACGTCGCCCATGCCGAGGATTCGGCCGGCCATGCGGTCGGGGTGGAAGTCTTCGAGGGCCTCGATCTGCTCGCCCGTGCCGATGAACTTGATCGGCACGCCGGTTACGTCCTTGACGGAGAGCGCCGCGCCGCCGCGGGCGTCGCCGTCGAGTTTCGTCATGATCACGCCGTTGAGTTCGAGGGCCTCGTTGAAGGCCTTGGCGCTGCGGACGGCGTCTTGACCGGTCATCGCGTCGACCACGAGATACACCTGGTCGGGGCCCACGGTGCGGTCGATCCGCGAGAGCTCCTGCATGAGGGCCTCGTCGATCGCGAGGCGGCCGGCGGTGTCGAGGATGACCGTCGAGATCCCCTCCTTCTTCGCTCGGGCCACGCCCGCCTGGCAGACTGCGACCGGGTCGGTGACCCCGTCGGGCACGTGCACCGGCACGCCCAGCTGCCTGCCGAGGACGGCCAACTGTTCGATGGCCGCGGGCCTCTGCAGATCGGCGGCCACGAGCATCACGCCGCGGCCCTGCGCGAGAATCTTTTTGGCGAGCTTGGCACAGGACGTCGTCTTGCCGGAGCCCTGCAGGCCGCAGAGCATGAGGATCGTGGTGCGGCCGGCCTCGAGGTGGAGCGAATGGTCCACCGGACCCATCAGATTCACCAGCTCGCGGTGCACAATGCCGACGAGCTGCTGGGCCGGATCGAGCGATTCGAGCACCTCGGCCCCGACGGCATCGGTGACGACGCGATCCAGGAAGCGGTCGGCCACGTCGTAGGCGACGTCGGCCTCGAGGAGCGCGGTGCGAACCGAGCCGAGCCCCTCGCGCATGTTCGCCTCGGTGAGGCGACCACGCCCGCGGAAGGCGTTGAGGGCGGAGGAAAGCGAGGCGGACAGCGACTCGAACATGGCGGCTCCGTGCAGGCCGGATGGGCAAAGCCGCCGATTATAAGGTTCGCCCCCCCGGTGACGAGCCGCTCGAATCGGGAGCGGGCACGCGGTGTGCCGCTTGCCCGACGCGTGGCCGGCAAGAGCGGCGCATCACCGGAGGGGCGAACGAAGAATCAGCTGAACGTGCCCTGCTCGTGCACCACGGGAGTGGAGCCCGGCGACGAGATCACGGTGCCTTCGTCGCAGCACGGGGCTGCCGACTGGCACGGATCGCAGGCCGGGGCGCCGCAGGCCGGAGCACCGCAGGGCGGGGCCATCATCGGCGCGGCCATCGGGGCCCGCGACGAGCAAGGCGAACGGAACTCCATGAAGGACGGACGCCGGCACGAATTGGCTCCGCCGAAGCAGCTGCTGCAGCCCGGAGCGGCCGCAAGGCTGCCGAGCAGAAGGGCCAGGCACAGGGAACGTGACATGAGAGAATTCTCCACCGCAGGGGTCGGTCGAGGAGGTGACCGCAAGGACGTGAGGCGTCGCCCGAGGCGACACCGAGAAACCCTAGCCCACGATCCGGCGCCGTGCCGGATCGTTTTCAGGACGACGCAGCCACAGCGGCGACCACTGCGGGCCGAATGTGACGATCGTGCCGATGGCCACCGGTGCTCGGGCTGCAGGGCATCGAATCGGCGGTGGCCTGGTTGCGGCAACGTCGCCCTTTGCGTGCTACGGTTTTCGAGGACGTCCCTCTGCCATGGACTGGCTGAGCGGGGACGTCGTCACGACGACTCTCGACGCCATGGACGCCGCTCACCTCCGTTACGCCTGCCGACTGCTCGTCGTCGTACTCGCGTTTTTGACGGCAGGGGTGGCGGTGTGGCATCCGCGGCGGGGCGACGGGGCCGATCTGCCCTGCCCTTCCGGCACCCCGGACGTGTGGGTGGTGAGCAGCCGCGGTCTGCCCGGCATGTGCCGATTGCCGGAGTCGGTCAACCTGCGGGTCGAGCGGCTGCGGGCCGACGGCAGCATGTGGGATCGGTCGGACATTGCCGGTCTGCTGGATGAACCGCACCGGCCCGTGATGGTGTTCATTCATGGCAATCGCTACTCCCATGCCGAGGCCCGGCAACAGGGGCTGGAACTCGCCAGGCGAGCCGCAGCCTGCGGCACTGCCGACATGCGCACCGTGGTCTACTCGTGGCCAAGCGAGCAGCAAGGCATCCTCCTCAAAGACGGCCGGGCCAAGTACGAACGGGCGTTTTCCGAGGGGCATTATCTTGCCTGGCTGCTCGGGCAGCTCGAGCCCGGCCGACCTGTCGCGATCGTGGGCTACAGTTACGGGGCGATCATCACGCTCGAGGCGATCGAAGATCTCGTGATCGCCGAACGCACGGGCGGGTCGACGGTGCATCCGTGGACGACCCGTTCAGGCCCTGTCAACCTCGTGTTCATCGCTGCCGCGGTCCGCTGCGACGCGCTCGCCCCGCGCGGCCCCTACCGGGAGGCCGTGGCCAGGCTCGACAGGCTCACGCTCTTGGTAAATTCGACCGACGACGCGCTCCGGTTCTTTCCGTTCCTCGACTGCAGTCAGCGGGCCGACGCCCTCGGCTACGTCGGCATGCCGCGGGCCTGGGTGCCGGCCACGGTGCAGTTCTCGAGTGCCGACGCGGCGAACGTGGTGGGCCGAACGCATGGCTTCCAACACTATCTGACATCGCCATCGCTCATGCAGCGGATCTGCAGCGGCGCGATCACGGGGCTCGTGCCGGCCGACGCGAGGTGAGGCTCACCGTGTTTTCGCCGCGGCAAACCACGCGACCGTGCGGGCCACGCCCGCCGGAAACGCGACCGTCGGCCGCCAGCCAAGCACCTCGCCCGCGCGGGCGGCCGAAATGAGATTCGACCGCAGGTCGCCCGGGCGGGCAGGGCCGTGCACCGGGTCGGGCAGGTGCGCCAGGCGGCCGCGCTCGGCCAGCACCCGGCTGACCTCGCCCCTGACAACCGCTTCGAGCTCGTTGACGTCGACACCGACGCCCGTGCCGATGTTGAGGCTCGTGAGCGACTTCGGCACGACGCCCGGCAGCGTATGGGTGAGGGCGGCGACGTTCGCGGCTGCGACATCGGGCCCGAACACGTAGTCGCGCACGTAGCGGCCGTCGCCATTGATCGTGGCGGGCTCACCGGCCAGCAGCTTCTTGCAGAAGATGGCCACCACACCCGCCTCGCCATGCGGATTCTGCCGCGGGCCGTAGACGTTCGAATAGCGCAGCGCCACGGCCGCCAGGCCGTGCTCTTTGGCGTAGAACTCGAGGTAGCGCTCGCCCACCCACTTCGTGATGCCGTACGGGCTGACAGGATTCGCCGGGGTCGTCTCGGGGGCCGGGACCGTGACATCGCCGTAGAGCACGCCTCCGCTCGAGGCGAACACGAACCGTGCGCAGCCGGTCGCCACGGCGGCATCGAGCACGTTGATCAGCCCGATGCAGTTCACCTGGGCGTCGAACAGGGGCTCGCGAACCGACCGGCTCACCGACATCTGGGCCGCCTGATGACAGACGGCCTCGGGCCGCTCCCGCTCGAAGACGCCGCGCACGGCCTGACCGTCGACGATGTCGACGATGTGGAGCGGCACCGTAGCCGGCAGGTTGTCGCGCGAGCCGCTCGAGAGGTCGTCGATCACGGCCACGTGATGGCCGGCCGCGAGGAGCCCGTCGACGACATGGCTGCCGATGAATCCCGCGCCGCCGGTGACGAGAATCTTCATGCGCGTGAGTGTTTCAGATTCACCGCCTCGCGCCCAGCCACCGAGCCCCTCTAGCGGCGGCAGGCCGCGTGCCACCAGGCTGCCGAGACGCGTGCGGGCGAGCGGTCGGCGATCCAGGCGGTGAGCCCTTCGTGCGGGGGCATCCCGCCGGCCAGCCTGTCGGCGATCTCGTCGGCCGTGTGCCGGGCGGCTTCGAGCCGCCAGCGCTCGAGGCCCGGCGGCACGTCGAGATACTGGACGGCGTCGGCCGTGTGGAAGATGGCCAGCCGCGATGCACAGCACGCAGTGAACACGCCGCTGTTGAGCACGGTATGCCGGACGAACAGCGTGCAGTGTGCGCGGGCTGCGTAGAGCAGCGACTCCTGCGGCGTGAAGCGGCGCTTCACGACCACGTTGCGATCGTCCACGACCTCCTGCGACAGCCGTTTGTCCGATACGAACTTGTCGAACCGGGGTGAGTTGAGGATGGCCTGAAACAGGGCGTCGCCCAGCTCGCCGCGCGGAGCGCCATATTTGAAAAAGCCCGGCACGCGCGGCGCGGCTTCGCGATGGGCGAGATAGGGATTTTCCTCGGCGTAGTGCGGCACGACCACGATCTTTTCCGCCGGAATGAACGGCAGGAGCGGCCGATGCTTTTCCGCCATCAGGAAGACGATCGCCGCCCGCTCCGCGAGGCCTGCCCGGAGCCGCTGCTCGGCAGCTTTCCAGGAGAGCCAGTGCGAGGACAGGTTGTGCACGGTCCAGAGAAGCCGCTGGCCGCGCTCTTGGCACGCGTCGAGGGAGTCGAGAATGAGCCGCACGCGCTGGTCGGCTTCCACCTCCGAGTGCGTGCCGCGCATCAGCCAGTCTTCCCAGCCGACGTGGACAAACTGGCAGTCGGGCGGTGGCGGCCACACGGACGACCGGACCACGGACATCGGCGCGGCCGTGTCGATCGTTTTCCGCTGCCAGGGATTGGCGGCGGAAAAATCGGGATAGTCGTAGAGTTTCAACATGTGGCGATCCGTGGCACCATGGTACCCACGGCCGCAGGTACGGCCGCCTCCGCCCCGCCGCGGCCCCGATCATGGCAGTTTCATTTCGGCTCGACGTGATCGCACGGCCACGGGAGGACCACCCGGCGGTGCCCGTGTTCGCGATCGTGCGCAACGAGCGGTATTTTCTCCCGCACTTCCTGGCCCACTACCGGGCCATGGGCGTGCGGAACTTCTGGTTTCTCGACGACCATTCCACCGACGGCACGCGCGAGCTGCTTGCGTCCCAGCCCGACTGCGGCGTGGTCGCGTCGGATCGGCGTTTCGGCGACAAGCTCGACGGCCTGCGGTTCAGCACCTGGGTGCGCCGGCTCGTGCCGGAGAAGCTGTTCCCAGGCCGCTGGGTGCTCGGCGTCGACTGCGACGAGTTTCTCGTGTTGCCGCCGCCCTTCGCCTCGATCGACGCCCTGGCGGCGGCCCTCGATCGCGACGGTCTCGGGAGCGCCCGGGCCGTGATGCTCGACTTTTTTCCGTGCTCGCTCGCCGACCTGGCGGGAGCCGATCCCGCCGCAGCGCCTTTCGAGCTCTGCCCGTATCTCGACCCGCTCGTGTCGCTCGACTGGCGCGACCGCGAGCCCCGGCCGCGGGCCGTGCCGCTCGAAGGCGTGCGGCCCCGGATGCTCGGGGAGCTCCTGAAGCGCGTGCCCACGCCACCGGCTTGGCTCGCATCCTATAAGCACGCCCTTGTCCACAAAGCGCCGCTCTTGCGCTGGCAGCCGGGCGTGCGGATGCGGTGCCCGCACGAGGCGACGCTGCCGCCGAGCGATCGCGTGCAGCTCGTGCTTGCGCACTTCAAGTTCTATCCCGGCTACGACGAGCGGATCCGCGCGGCCGTCGCATCGGGCAGCTATTTCGATGCGTCGATCGAATACCGCTTCCTGGCCGAGGCGTGCGCCGCCCTCGGCACATGCGACCTCCGCGGGCCGGGCAGCCTGCGCTACGACGGCCCCGCATCCCTCGTTGCCAGCGGCATGCTCTTCTCCCGTCTGCCGCCGGCCGAGGTCGATCGGTAGACTCCCGCCCTCGGC
>CAMAVC010000071.1 GCA_945861585.1 Planctomicrobium piriforme | reverse complement strand
CCGGCGGTCTTCGGCCCCTTGATCACCGGCATCGCCAGATCGCGCTCGGCGAACGTGGCGTAGACGTCGAGCATGCGGAGCGTCTCCTCCACCGCCTCCTCGCGGGTGGCGTGGGCCGTGTGCCCCTCCTGCCAGAGAAACTCGGCCGTTCGCAGAAACACACGCGGCCGCATCTCCCAGCGGACGACGTTGGCCCACTGATTGATGAGCACGGGGAGGTCGCGCCACGACTGGATCCACTTTGCATACATGGCGCCAATGATCGTCTCGCTCGTGGGCCGCACGACGAGCGGCTCCTCGAGCTTGCCGGTCGGAATCAGCTTGCCGTCAACGTTCAACTCCAGCCGGTGATGCGTGACGACCGCGCATTCCTTGGCGAAGCCCTCCACATGCTGGGCCTCCTTCTCCAGGTAGGAGAGCGGAATGAACAGCGGAAAGTAGGCGTTCTGATGGCCCGTGGCCTTGAACATCCGGTCGAGGATGCCCTGCATTCGCTCCCAGATCGCGTAGCCATGAGGCTTGATCACCATGCAGCCGCGGACGGGCGACTGCTCTGCAAGGTCGGCCGCGCGCACCACCTGCTGGTACCACTCGGGATAGTCTTGGGCGCGGGTCGGCGAAATGGCATGCTCGGGCATGGTGGACTCCGGGATCGGGAAGGCCGCGGATTGTAGCCATTGGCTGTCAATCGCGTGACCCCGCCTCTACACTCCGTTTCATGTCGCGACGCCTGATCACCGAACTCCAGCCGCAGACCCAGGTCGACCAGCTGTTTCTCGCGACGCACAAGCAGCTGCGGCCCAATCGCAACGGCCAGCTCTATCTCCAGGTCGATCTGGCCGACAAAAGCGGCATGATCACCGGCCGGCTGTGGAACGCCTCCGACGACGACTTCGATGCGTTCGAGGACGGCGACTACGTGCGGGTCGAAGGGCACACCCAGCTGTATTCGGGCAGCCTGCAGCTGATCGTGACGGCGATCGAGCGGGCCGATCCACGCACGGTGGACGAGACGGAGTTTCGCGTCTTGTCCACGACCGACATCGACCGGCTCCGCGCCGAGCTCGCGGCGCTCGCCGGCACGGTTCGGGCCGCGCCCTTGCGGGAGCTCGTCGCGGAAATTCTGGCCGACGAGGATCTTGTCGCGGCCTTCTGTCGCAGCCCGGCGGGCGTCAAGCATCATCACGCCTACGCCGGCGGGCTCCTTGACCACGTCGTCAATCTGCTCCGGCTCGCCGACCGGATCGCCCCGCTCTATCCCGATCTCGACCGCGACCTGCTGCTCGTCGGTGTGCTCGTCCACGACGTCGGCAAGACGGTCGAGCTGGAGAGCGAAAAGGGATTTTCCTACACCGATCTCGGCCAGTTGCTCGGCCACGTGCTCCTGGGTCTCGAGATCGTCGAGGCGAAAATTCGCGCGATCGAGGAGCGCACCGGCCAGCCGTTCGACGCCGAAACCGCCGTCCGCGTCAAGCACATGATCGCAGCGCACCACGGGCAGCTCGAGTTTGGCGCCGCCAAGGTTCCGATGACGCTCGAAGCCCTGGCCCTGCACCACCTCGATCACCTCGACGCCAAGATGGCCGCGGTGACGCAGCTCTTGAAGGCCGAGGCCTCGATCGACGACGGCTGGACCCAGTTTCATCAAAACCACGGTCGCAAGTTCTTCCGCGGCCGGTCGTGAGGGCTCACCGATGACCCGTCAGCGTCCCAAGCCCGAGAAGAGCCGCCGCGGCCGCGACGAGGGCGTGATCGGCGTCTTCAAGCGGGCGGCCGGAGGCTACGGATTCGTCCGGCCCCTCGACGCCCCGGCGGGGGACCGTTCAGCCGACATTCACATCTCGGCCCACGCCGCGCTCGACGCCGCCACGGGCGACACGGTGCGGGTGCGGCTCGCCGGGGCCCGCGATGCCCGCCGCCCCGGCCCGGCGGGCGAGATCATCGAGGTTGTGGAGCGGAAGACGACGCGGTTTGTCGGCAGCTATTTCGAGGCCGCCGGCTCCGGCTGGGTGCAGATCGATGGCACCGGCTTTGCCAAGCCCGTGGCCGTGGGTGATCCGGGGGCGAAGGGCGCCCGCGACAAAGACAAGGTCGTCGTGGAGATGGTGCGGTTTCCCACGAACGTGCGCGACGGCGAAGGCGTGATCGTGGAGGTGCTCGGCACGGCGGGAGCGCCGGGCGTCGACACGCAGACGGTGATTCACGAGTTCGCCCTGCCGGGTCCGTTTCCCGACGTGGTCTCGGCCGACGCGCGGCAGCAGGCCGAGCGGTTCACTGAGGCGATCGAGGGCGACCGGCGCGACCTCACCGGGCGGACCATCATCACGATCGATCCCATCGATGCCCGCGACTTCGACGACGCGATCTCGCTCGAGCGGATCGAACGCGGCCACTGGGTGCTCGGCGTGCATATCGCCGACGTTTCGTATTTCGTCCGCGAGGGCTCGGCCCTCGACCAGGAGGCGCTCTTGCGGGGCACGAGCGTCTACCTGCCCGACCGTGTGATCCCGATGCTCCCCGAGATCGTGTCGAACAATCTGGCGAGCTTGCAGCCGGGGCGGGTGCGCTACGCCCGCACCTGCTGGATGGAGTTCACTCCCGACGGCGTGCCGATCCACGCCGAGGTGGAGCGGTCGGCGATCAAGAGCGTGCGCCGGTTCGCCTACGAGGAGGTCGATGTCTTCCTCGCCGATCCGGCGACGCAGGCCGTCGAAATGACCGACGCGGTGCGGAGCCTCCTCGGCCGGATGCGCGACCTGTCGCGGATCCTGCGGGCCCGCCGGACCGCTCGCGGGGCCCTCGAGCTCTCGATGCCCGAGGTGAAGATCGACCTCGATCGCGATGGTCGCGTGGCGGGTGCGCACGTCGTCGAAAACACCGAGAGCCACAAGATCATCGAGGAGTTCATGCTCTCGGCCAACGAAGCGGTGGCCGAGATGCTGGCCAAGGCGACTGCACCGTTCCTGCGCCGGATTCACCCCGCGCCCGATCTGCGCAAGTTGCGGCAGCTGACCGAGTTCGTCACCGAACTCGGCTTCGAGGTCGATTCGCTCGAAAGCCGGTTCGAGCTCCAGCGGCTCCTCGGGCTCGTCGCCCGCCGCCCGGAGGAGCACGCCGTGAACTACGCCGTGCTCCGCAGCCTCACCCGGGCCGCCTACGGGCCGCAGGAGGACGGCCACTTCGCGCTCGCGAGCGACTGCTACTGCCACTTCACCTCTCCGATCCGCCGCTATCCCGATCTCACCGTGCATCGGGCGCTCGACATGCTCGCCCGCGGCAAGCGGCCGCCGGCCGAGGGGCTGCCGCAGCTCGGCGAGCAGTGCTCGCAGCTCGAACGCCGGGCCGAGGCGGCGGAGCGGGAGCTCGTGAAGCTCAAGCTGCTGAATTTTTTGGCGACGCGGATCGGCCTGGAGATGGAGGCCGTGGTCACGGGCGTCGAGCCGTTCGGGCTGTTCGTGCAGGGAATCGAGCTGCCGGCCGAGGGGCTCGTGGCCCTCGATTCGCTCCCCGACGACACCTACCGCTACGACCGCGCGAGCCACACGCTCTCCGGCCGTCGCCCAGGCCACTCGTTCCGCCTGGGTGACCGCGTGCGTGTGATGGTGGCGAAGGTTGACGTGGACCGCCGCACGCTCGACTTCCGCCTCGTCGGCACGAAAGGCCGTGGACGCGCCGCGCCGCGGGCCGCGGAGGTGCGCCGCAGCGGCCGCCCGTCGAAGTCGAACGCCCGTCCGAAGCACGCGGGCAAGCCCGCCAAGAAGGCCCGCAAGCAGCGCCGCCGGAAATGACTGTGCCCTGCCGCCAGACTGCAGGGCAGTAGACAACGACCCGCATTCGGAGCCGGCGGTACGCTGCTTCATCGCCGAGGGCGATCGCTAGTCCCTTCTCAACTCTGATGGTGCGCTCGGTGTAAGCCGCGTATCTGCCCGTCGGCTCTTCCGCATCGCACCGACCGTCTCCGCCGAAACTGCTTTCCGGCATCCCTTCGGCTCACGCCTCGGGCTTCCTGAGTGGGGGAGGCGAGGGGCTGCCCCTGCCGTTGAGCCGGCGTATTTGACCAGCGAAGCCATGGATGGCGCAGCGCAGGCAAATCCGAGTGAGCCGAAGCCTGGAGGGCGAAGGCGAACGTCCGGCGAGACGGTACGGGGCAGCCCCTCGCCGGCTTGGGCGTGTTCGAGCAGCACTGGCGGGACGCCGTTCGCTCTGTCGGCGTCTGGGCAGCTGCGGGCGGGCTGGGGCAGACTAGCGGGGTTGCGACGCCGCCTTACACTCATCCGGTCGATCACGTCAGCGATCCAGTGAGCCCCCTCATGGCACCATCCCTCCTCGAAACCCCGCTCTGTCGGTGGCACGCGGCGCATGGCGGCCGGATGGTCGATTTCGCCGGCTGGTCGATGCCGGTGCAGTATGCCTCGATCGTCGATGAGCACCTGGCCACGCGCCGGGTGGCGGGGCTCTTCGATGTGTCGCACATGGGGCGGCTGTCCGTGACCGGGCCGGCCGCGATCGACTGGCTCGAAGGGCTGCTCACGCGGAAGGTCGCGGGGATCGAGCCGGGTCAGCTCCGCTACACGCTCGTGACCGGCATCCCGTCGGGTGGCGCCGAAGCAGTCATTCTCGACGACGCCATCGTGTCGCGCGACACGGATGCGGCGGACAGGACGCCTCGCCTCGGGCTCGTCGTGAACGCGAGCAACCGCGTTCGGGTGGTCGAGTGGCTCACGTCCCAACTGCCGCCGACGGGTGTCGCGCTCGCCGATCACACCTTCGAGACGGCCATGATCGCCGTGCAGGGGCCGCGGGCCATCGAGATCGTGTGTGGCCTCTGTTCCCCGGCCGACGGCGAGCGGATCAGAGCCCTCCGGCCCTATCGGGCGACGGCCGCACAGATCGGCGGCCACCCGGCGGCCGTGAGCCGCTCGGGATACACCGGCGAAGACGGCGTGGAGATCGTGGTGCCCGCGGCCGCTGCGGAGGCCGTGTGGATCGCGATCCATGCCGCGGGAGCACCGCTCGGCCTCGTGGCGTGCGGACTCGGGGCCCGTGACACGCTTCGGCTCGAGGCGGGCATGCCTCTCTACGGCCACGAACTCCGCGCGGAGAGTGATCCGTTTGCCATCGGCCTCGGCCTGGGCGTGAACCTCGACGGTCGTTCCTTTCCCGGGGGCGAGCGGTTTCGCATGCTTCGTGATCATCCTGTGGGCTGGATCCGGGCCGGGCTCGTGTTCGATTCGAAACGGGCCGCCCGCGAGGGTGGCACCGTCTGGCAGGGCGACCGCGAGATCGGCGTCGTGACGAGCGGGAGCCTCGCCCCGTCGCTCGGCCAGGCAGTGGCGATGGCGATGCTCGATCGTGCAGCCGCCGAGCCGGGTACGGCCGTCGAAGTCCTCATTCGCGACACGAAGCAGGCTGCCCGCGTGACCCCCCTCCCCTTCTATCGGCGCGGCTGATCGGCGACGATTCCGCTGAGCATCCCTTTTCATCAGGAGAACCAAGCCATGGCGGCAGCGATGAAGTTTGCGAAGTCTCACGAATGGGCCCGTCCCGAAGAGAGTGGCCTGGTGACCGTCGGCATCTCCGCGTACGCCGTCGAGGCACTCACCGATCTCGTGTTCATGCAGTTGCCCGAAGTGGGCCGGCACGTGAAGGCGGGCGAGTCTCTGGGCGAGATCGAAAGCGTGAAGGCCGTCAGCGACGTCTATGCGCCCGTGTCGGGCGAAGTGGTGGAGGTCAACACGGCCCTGCCCGGGGCCCTGGAGACGCTGGGCCGCGATCCCTATGGATCAGGCTGGCTGGTCCGGCTGCGGCCGGCCGACGCGGCCGACATGGCGGCGCTCCTCGACCAGCCGGCGTACGACGCTCTCGTGAAGAGCCAGCCGCACTGACCGCCCGCGCGGGAGGCGCGACCATGACCCTCCACGTCTGGTGGGACGAGCCTGCCGACGGCCCCTGCAACATGGCGGCCGACGAACTGCTCGCCGCCGAGGCCTTCGACCGCGGCACGATCTGCATGCGGATCTACGGCTGGCAGCCTGTGACCGTGTCACTGGGCGGATTTCAGCGGGGTGTCGAGGCGCGGGCCGAGCAGTCGATCGCCGGTGTCGCCATCGTGCGGCGACCAAGCGGCGGCGGCGCGATCGTTCACGGCAGCGACCTGACCTACGCCGCCGCGGTCCCGAAAACGCATCCCTGGGGCGGCAGGCCGCAGCTGCTCTACGACGCTCTCCATGAGACGATGCGGCAGTCGCTGGGAGCATTTGGAGTCGAGGCGGCGCTCTGGCGACCGGCGGAGACGGTGGTCGCGCCGGCGGCCGGCGACCGGTTCTTCTGCTTTGACCGGCGGTCTTCGGGCGACCTCGTCGTGGGAGGGCCGGGGGCGGCGGACGATCTGGGGCACAAGGTCATGGGTAGTGCCCAGCGGAGGCTCGCGGCGACGGTGCTCCAACACGGCAGCCTGCTCGTGCGCCGCAACCTCGACGTCGCCCCGGCGGCCAGCCACCCAGGCCTCGACGACCTGATCGGCGGCGGTTTTCCCGCGGCGGCGGTCCGGCCCCTTGTCACGGCTTGGATCGCGGCCGTCGCGGGAGCCCTCGGCACGGAGGTCGTCGAGGAGTCGGGGCGATTCCAGGATGAGCAACTCGTGAGAGAGAAGGCACGGGAGTTCGCGTCCGAGCGTTGGACGTGGCGGCGGTGAGAGCGCCGCGGACGGACAGGTGCCCACCGCCCACCCTCTGGCCTTGAGCCGCCGTTCGTGGGTAGGATACGAAGCATCGGCTCTGTCGCGCGTCGTCGTGAATCGTCGGTCGGGAAGCCCCCCACCCATGCAAACCAAACTCATCGTGGCCTCGGGCAAAAGCGCGGGGCGGGCGATCGCCATCAAGCGCAGCACGCTGCTCATCGGCCGCGCCGAAGACTGTGATGTGCGGCCGCTGAGCGAGGATGTGAGCCGCCGACACTGTGCGATTCATGTCGGCCCGGCCGACGTGTGGGCGGAAGATCTCGGCAGCCGAAACGGCACCTTCGTCAACGGCGTCAGGATCAAGGAGAAGACGAAGCTGGCGGATGGTGATCTTGTCAGGGTGGGCGCGCTCGAACTGCAGGTGTCGTGCGCGAAGCCCGTGACGCAGGGCGCCGAAGACGACGTATCGAAATGGCTGATGGCCGACGATGCTCCCGCCGGCATGTTCGACACGACCCAAGCCCTGCGTGTCCCCGGCGCTCCTGCGGCCGACGACTCCGCCGCGCTCGACGCCAGCAACATTCACGCTGGTCTGCCGGCCGACGCCGCGGGGCCCGGAAGTTCACCGTCGGGCATCTCGTCGAAGTCGAGCAGTAGTCTGGCGATCGAGGCGGTCAAGGAATCGCAGTCGAAGCCAGGCATCCTGCCTGCGGCTGCGAAGAAGTCGGCGGACACTTCCCGTGATGCGGCGGCCGAAGCCCTGCGGAAGTTCTTCAACAACCGCTGATGCCCGGTTGTGACGGTCGTGCCGCCAGGGGCTGCCCGTGCCGGTCGTGCCTGCCGGACGACCCGGGCCAACCGCAGATTTTTCGGGACGGGAAAAGCTTGCGCACGCGGCAGCGGTCATAGTTCCCTCAGACCTTCCCACGGACAGGTCGGCCGGCCACACGAACCCCGCACGATGGAGAACCGCCCGATGTCGATCGCCACCCTGAAGACGCCCCGCTGTGCCACCCGCAAGACCGAACATGCCACGTCGCGCCGCCGCCTGATCGACCCCACCACCTGCGAGCGCGACTACGCCGCCGACGAACTCGAATTCATGCAGGCCCTCGACCGCTACAAGCGCACGAGCGGCCGAATGTTTCCCACGTGCAGCGAAGTCCTGGAAGTCGTCCGCTCGCTGGGCTACGCCCGCGCAGCCCAGGCCTGACGCCTGGTGGCTGGTGCCGGCTTCGGGCTCCTCATATCCCGGCGACGGACGCTCAGTTCGATAGGATGCGCGCCGGCTCGGGGTTACCCCGTACCGTCTCGCCGGACGTTCGCCTCCGCCCTCCAGGCTCCGGCTCACTCGGATGTGCCTGCGCTGCGCCATCCATGGCTGCGCTGGTCACATACGCCGTCTCAACGGCAGGGGTAACCCCTCGCCTCCCCCACTTAGGAAGCCCGAGGCGTGAGCCGAAGGGATGCCGGGTAGCAGTGTCGGCGGAGACGGTCGGTGGGCACCCCGATGTCGCGAGCCATGCGTAGGCTGCGCAGGCTGGGCTGGCCTTGTTCCAGATGTCGGCCCGTCGGTACCGTCCCGGCGATGAAGCAGTCGGTGATTCTGAACGCCGTCGCGATGGTGTGTGTCTGCCTGGTGACGGGCTGCGGCGGCCTGATGCGCAACGACAATGCCGAGGGCGTGAAGCTCTACCAGCAGGGCAACTACAAGGGTGCCGTCGACCACTTTCAGCAGGCGCTGGCCAAGCAGCCGGGGAGCCCCGACTGCTTCTACAACCTCGGGGCCACATATCACCAGCAGGCCAAACTGTTCGGCCGGCCGGCGGACATGCAGACCGCCGAGCAGTACTACCACCTCTGCCTCGCGCGGGCGCCGAATCACGAAGCCTGCCAGCGGGCGCTCGCCGTGCTGTTGGTCGAGGAGAATCGAACCGCCGAGGCGACGGCTCAGATCCAGGAGTGGGCCCGTCGGGAACCGGGGAATCCAAATCCGCAGATCGAACTCGCGCGGCTCTGCCAGGAGCATGGCGACGCGCGGCAGGCTGAAAACCACCTGATCGACGCCCTGGCGATCGCGCCTGACAACACCCGCGCGCTCGTGGCCCTGGGCCAGTTGCGCGAGGCCTCCGGCGATTCCGCGCAGGCCCTGCAAAACTACTCCCGGGCGCTGGCCGTCGACGGACAGCAGCCGACCGTGGCGGCCAAGGTTGCCTCCCTCAACGGATCGGCGCCTGCGACGGGAACGCTGGCCCGTTGACCGTGGTGCCGGGGCCTCTTATTCTGCCTCGGGTCGCCGTCCGGTGACCGCCGCACGACGCGGGGATTCCGCCGGCCGGCCGACCGCCTGTCCGCAGCCCTGGAGTCATGCCTGTGACGGATCGCAGTCTCGTGTCGGTCGCCGATCGCGTGTTTAATTTTTCGCCCGGGCCGGCGGTCCTGCCGCTCGAGGTGCTCGAACGGGCCCGCGACGAACTGCTCGCCCTGCCCGGCGTAGGGATCTCGGTGCTCGAGATCAGCCACCGGAGCCCCGCGTTCGACAAGATCCTCGACGAGACACTCGCCGACCTGAAGGGCCTGCTGGGAATCGGCGATGCCTACGAGGTCGTGTTCCTGCAGGGAGGCGCGAGCCAGCAGTTTTCCATGGTGCCGATGAACCTCTTGCGGGGGCAGTCGGGGGCGGCCGACTACGTCGTGACCGGGACGTGGGGCGCGACGGCGATCAAGGAGGCCCGCCGTGAGGGCAAGGTGCACGTGGCCTGGGACGGCGCCTCGACCAACCATGACCGGCTGCCGGAGGCCGGCGAGATTCACCTCTCCGAGTCGCCGGCCTACGTGCACGTCACGAGTAACGAAACGATCCAAGGGGTGCAGTGGAAGCACGATCCGGACGTCGGCGACGCGCCGCTCGTCTGCGATTGTTCCAGCGACTTCTTGTCGCGGCCGATCGACGTGGCGAAGCACGGCTTGATCTACGCGTGTGCGCAGAAGAACGCCGGCATCGCGGGCGTCACCGCCGTGATCATTCGCAAAGACCTGCTAGAGCGGTCGCGCGACGACCTCCCCACCATGCTCGACTACCGCACGCACGTGAAGAACGGCTCGCGGCCGAACACGCCGCCGGTGTTCGCCGTCTACATTCTCGGTCTCGTCTGCCGGTGGATTCGCGACTCGGTCGGGGGGCTCGAGAGCATGGCCCGCCACAATCGCGCCAAGGCCAAGCTGATCTACGACGTGCTCGACACGTCGGGCAGTTTCTACACCGGGCATGCCAAGCCCGAGTGCCGCTCTGAGATGAACGTGACCTTCCGGCTGCCTGACGAGGCTACGGAGAAGGAGTTCGTGAAGGGCGCCACCGCCCGGGGCCTCGTCGACCTCAAGGGTCACCGCTCGGTGGGCGGAATTCGGGCCAGCATCTACAACGCCATGCCCGTCGAGGGCGTCGAAGCACTCCGCGATTACATGCTCGAGTTCCAGCACGCCCGTCGGGCCTGACGCCCCCCGGTGCCAACCGGAGACATCCCGGAAAGGATCCTCATGCCCTCGATCATCGTGCTCGACACGCTCAGCCCTGATGGCCTCGCCCTCCTCGATGCGGCAGCCGCAGCCGGGATCACGTACGACGTGTGCACCGGCTTGTCGGGCGACGCACTCCGGCAGGCGCTGGCCAGCCATGATGGCGCGATCTGCCGCAGTGGCGTGAAGATCACGGCCGACGCGCTCGCCGGCAATCATCGCCTCAAGGCGATCGTGCGGGCCGGCGTGGGCACCGACAACATCGACAAAGACGCCGCCACGAGGCAGGGCATCGTGGTGATGAACACCCCCGCGGGCAACACCGTGAGCACCGCGGAGCATGCCTTCGCGCTGATTCTGGCCCTGTCGCGCAACGTCGCCGCCGCCGATGCCAGCCTGCGTGACCATCGCTGGGACCGCAACAAGTTCATGGGGGTGCAGCTGGCGGGCAAAACCCTCGGCATCGTCGGCCTTGGCCGCATCGGCCAGGCGGTCGCGAAGCGGGCCCGGGCGTTCGACATGCAGGTGATCGGATACGACCCCTTCCTCTCGCCGGAGCGGGCTGCGGAGCTCGGCATCGAGCTCTTCGAGACCGTTCGGGGGATGCTCCCGGAGGTCGACTACCTGACGGTGCACACGCCGCTCACCGACGAGACGCGGCACCTCGTCGGCCGGCCCGAGCTCGCGCTGCTCAAGCGGGGCGTGCGGCTCGTGAACTGCGCCCGCGGTGGCATCTACGACGAGCAGGCGCTCGTGGAGGGCCTGCAGAGCGGCGTGATCGGCGGCGTGGCGCTCGACGTGTTCGAGAAGGAGCCCTGCACCGAAAGCCCCCTGTTCGGCATGCCGAACGTGCTCGTCACGCCCCATCTCGGGGCGAGCACCGAGGAGGCGCAGTCGCAGGTGGCCGTGGAGGGCGTCGGGCTGCTGGTCGATTTCTTCTCGACCGGCACGATCCGGCACTCGGTGAACTCGAGTGCCGTCGATCCCGCCGTGCTCGAGGGCGTGCGTGGCTTTCTCGATCTCGCGTGGCGGCTGGGGCTGCTGCTTGCCCAGCTCGACGAGGCCCAGCCGCGGTCGTGCTCGATCGCCTATCGGGGCGAGGTGGCCGGCCGCAATACGAAGCTCGTGACGGCGGCCTTCGCGGCCGGCCTTCTCGAATCGGCCTTCGACGACGTCAACATCGTGAATGCCGAGATGCTTTTGCGGGAGCGGGGCATCGACCTCGTCGAGCAGAGCCGCACCGATCCCGGTGCGTTCAGTTCGGTGGTGGCCGTCGATCTCGTCGCCGGTGACCAGGTGCATCGGGCAGCCGGCACGCTCTTCGGCCACGCCATGCCTCGGCTGGTGCAGCTCGAGGGGCACAGGCTCGAGGCATACCTCGACGGCATTCTCCTCGTCTTCACGCATCAGGACGTGCCCGGCATCATCGGCCGAGTGGGGACGGCATTCGGCGCGATGGGCGTCAATATCGGGCAGATGACGGTGGGCCGCACCACTCCCGGCGGTGATGCCATCGGCGTCTTGAACCTCGATCAGGAGCCGTCGCCCGAGGCGATTGCGGCCGTGCTCGCCTGCCCGGGAATCCGCTCGGCCAAGGTGGTGAAGCTGCCCTCGGCAGGCCAGGTGCCGAATTGGCTGGCCGTATCGGCGGCCGGAGTACGGGCTGCCCGGGGCCCTCAGGGGGCCGGCCGATAGGCCCCTGCGGCACGCTGTGGAATAGCCAGCCGGCCGCAGAGCGAACAGTCAGGGAGGACAGGCGGCCGCCCGATGCCTCACGACACCTCCCCCCCTGCTCCGGACGCTGGCGCCGACGGTGCGTCGCAATTCGACCAATGGACGCGCGACCACGTGCCCACCCTGTACCGCGTCGCCTATCGCATGGTGGGGGATGCGCACGATGCGGAGGACGTCCTCCAAAACACCTTTCGGTCAGCATGGGTGAGTCGTCACCTCTACGACCCGGGCCGCAGCGAGCGGGCGTGGCTGCTCGGCATTCTGCGCCGGCGTGTGGCGGATCACTGGCGGAAACACGGCGCGGGTCAGACGACGCTCGGCGACGAATCGGCCCGGCTCGTCGCGCCGCCGGATCCCGAGCCGTTTGCCGGCGAGCTTTCAACGCGGATGCAGCGGGCCCTCGGCGCGTTGCCGGTCGAACTTCGCGAGACGTTGGTGCTCGTCGTGGTGGGCGAACTGACGCACCGCGAGGCCGCCGATCTCCAGGGAATTCCGCTCGGCACCGTGCTCTCGCGGGTCAGTCGTGCGCGGGTGCGGCTGCGGGAATTCCTCCTCGCGTCGGCGTCGCCGCGGCTCGGCGATGTGTCGTCGGTGGGCAAGGATTGAGATGATGGCCCCTCCCGAGATGGCACACGACGCGCCCTTCCCCGATCCGTGGATCGACGCGGCCCTGCGTGCCGTGGAGGTGCCGCCTCAGCTCGGGGATCGCCTGCGGCCCGAGCAGCTCTTCGACGAACGTGCCATCGACCGCATGCTCGTCGACGTGTCGATGCCGGTCGGGCTGGCGGCCAGGGTGCGTGTGCGGGAGGCGGTGGCGCCGGCGCGAGCGGTCGGCGGGCCGGTCGACACGAAGCTACGCGGATGGGGAGCGCGGTGGCTGCGGAAACTGGCTCGGGATGGCATGGCCGTCGCGGCCGCGTTGGGATTCGTCATCGCGATGTTTTGCGCGGGCGTCTCGATCACCGACTTCGCCACCCGTGGCCCACGCGAGCGTCCGCAGGCACGGCATGCGGCCACACGTGGCACCCGGCCGGTCGATGGTGTCGATGTGGAATCCGGCGCCGGAGGTGCGGTGGCGACCGGCGCGGCCACTGATCGACCGTTGGATGGCGTCGCCGATCGCCCCGCGGCCGAGCCACGATCAAATGCAGTGGTCGCAACGAACCCTGCACCGGCCGCTGGGCTGCCTGCCGTGCGCGGGGCACCACTGCCGGTGGGCCCCGCGCTTGACCGCAGCAGGCCCTCGGGTGGCATGCAGGTGGTGCCCGACGATGCCACAGCGCACGCGCGACGCAGCGTGCCACGGATGCGCGGCTTCGACCTGGCGTTTGAAATGGCCCATGGCGAGCCGCCGTTCGTCGATCCGGCGATCGCTCCCGGTCTCGCCGTCGATCGTCCGCCCCTGGGGGTCGCCACCGACTCATTCGATCGTGCGTGGCCGCTGCCGCCGGGCCGGCAGCGGCTGGCTGCGGTCGGCCATCTCCGGGCCGAGCATCTGGTGGCGGCCTTGTCCTCTGGGGCCGCTTCTCGCCGTGACGATTCGCTGGCGCTCCGGCTGTCGGCGGTGCGGTCGTTCCGGTCTGGTCGGCCGACCTATCTCGTCGAGGTCTGCGTCGCCGGCCCGGTTGCGGGCAGCGCTGCGGCGGCCCCGCGTGATCCTGCGGAGGTGACCGTCGTGCTCGATCATTCGGCGGGGCCGGACGCCGTGCCGCTCTGGCTCGCGGCGTGCCGCGGCCTCGCCGCCGCGGCGGCCCGCATGGGGCTGGCGGACCGGGTGTCGGTCATCGTCGCCGAGCCACGGCCGCGCCGTGTGGCGATCCGTGCGACCCCCGCCGAGATCGGCGACGTGTGCCGCGAACTCGAGGAGGAGCTTCCGTTTGGCAACGCCGATCTCGATGCGGCCGTCGCGCTCGCGGAGGAGTCGGCGATGGGCGACGAGGCGACGCAGCGGCTGGTGGTGGTCGCCGAAGCCGACCGTGCCGAACGCTGTGACGGCGCGGCTGGCGACGCCCTGCACCGTTACCGTGCGGCAGTCGCCCGAGGGACTGAAGACGCCGCTTCGAGGTGCCAGTTTCTGCTCGTCAGCGGCGTCTCGGATGGAACCGATTCGGATGGGCTGTCAGCCGTTCCAGGCTGGACGCTGACCGATCCGACGACGGTGCGGCGCCGGCTCGACGCCGTCCTTGTGGACGTTCCGCCCTTCGTGGCGGAGAGCGTGGCGTTGGAACTGCGGTTTGATCCTCGCGTGATCGCCGCCTACCGTCTCGTGGGCTACCGACAGAGCGTTCCCGAGTCGCTGGCGGCGTTCGGCAAGGCGGCGTCGGTGGGCGGTTTGCCGGCCTTGCACGGCGGCGAGGCAATGCGGGTCGTCTACGAAGTGGTGCCGCGGAGCGACCCGCTGGAGCAGGTCGCGGGAGTGGCTGCCACCCTCTCGTATCGGGAGCCATCCGGCGCGGTGCGCACCCACACGGCTTCCGGTGCCGAGGTCGACCGCTTCACGGACATGCTGCCCTCCCCGCAGGGGTGTGAGCTGCTGTTGGCCGTCGGGATCGGCGAGTGTGCCGACCGATCGGTCCATGCCGTGACCCCGCGGCTGGCGATCGAACAGCTTCGGGCACTGAGTGCGGCCTGGCGCCAGCGCGGCGACGTGACGGTCGTCGGGGCACGGCTCATCGGCATCCTCGAGGACGTGGTGTCGGGGGGCGGCGGATCGGCCCAGCGGTGATCGGCTCGGCCGGTCGTGGTTTGACTGTCCGATCCGCGATTCGCACAATCTAGTCGTTCGGCATATGAGCCTCTTCCCCACGGCCCCGACCCACCCATGAGCATCGAGCGTTCCCAGCTGCGAGGCGGGGCCTGCCCCCCGATCGTCGGCCTCGTGGCGGTGTGCGTCGTTGCGGCCTGGACCACGATCGGCGCGGCGGCCGAGAAGGAACCTGTGCTGACCCAGGAGATCACGACGACCAAACTTCTCGATGCACTCGACGAACGGCAGATGCCGGACATCTCGCTGTGGGTGCTCGATCGGATCGCGAAAGACCCCGAGGCCTACCCGGCGCTCCAGAAGGAGGCGGCCTTCCGCCGAGCGACGGCGCTCGTGGCGACGAGCCGTCTCGAGACCGACGGCGCGAAGCGGGCGCAGATTCTCGACGCTGCCGAGAAGCAGATCGAGCAATTTCTCGCCGGCGACCCGGCCGGTGAACAGGCCATCGACGCCTTCACGCAGAAGGGCAATCTGCTCGTGGAGCGCGGCCGTGCGAAGATCGACCAGGCGAAGCGCGCCGGCGAGGACGCGAAGGCCCGGCTCGCCGAGGCCGTTGGTTTCTTCGATGCGGCGATCAAGTCGCTCGAAGGCCAGGTGAAGAAAGACCAGCCGATCGAGAAGGTGACCAACGCGGAAGACGCCGTGCTCAAGGAGCTGCGCGCGGTCGACACCGAGCTCGCCGAATTGCAGGGAAAGCCTGCCGCCGGCGAGGAGTCGGGCAAGGGTGCGAAGAAAGCCCCACGCAAGCCCTCGGATGGCCGGCGCATCGAAGAACTCGAGGATCGCCAGGACAGGCTGCGGGGCCAATTGCTCCAAACGAGGCTGCTCGTTGGCGGAGCCTACTACGAAAAGTCGCGGGCGTTGCCGGTCGGCTCGAAGGAATGGAAGGCCGCGCTTGAAAAATCCGCCCTCGACTACAAGGAACTCTACGACAAGTATCGCTCGCGAGGGGCCGGGCTCTTCGCCCGGTACTACGAGGGGCGGAATTACGTCGCCCTCGCCCAGGCGGAGGCCGATGCCAAGGAAAAAACGAAGCGGATGGAGCAGGCCTTGCTTACGCTCTCCGACGTTCGCGGCCTGGATGGCGAGGCGGGCTTCGTGCCCGGCCTGCGGGCCAAGGCCATGGCCTCGACGCTCGAGTGCTGGCTCGACATGAAGGCGTATGCCGCCAAGGAGTTCAAGGACTTCGACGAACGGCTCCAGAAGATCGTGCTGGCTCCCGTTTCGGCCGAGCGGCTCGACGCCGACTGGCTGGCGATGAAGTATCGGTCGGCGGCGCTCTTCGAGCGGATGGCCGATGCCCAGGCAGCGGATAAAAACAAGGCTCGGCCGCTGCTCCAAAATGCCAAGAAGCTCGCGCTCGAAGTGGCCAAGGTCAATCGCGACTATTCGAAGGAGGCCCGCGCGCTGCTCGAACAGCTGGGGAAGGCCCTGCCTGACGATGCGGCCGGGGTGGCGGCATCTTTCGAAACGATGATGGATGCGGTGCGGGTCTCGCTTGCTGCAATGCAGCAGAAGCAGGCCGAGGCGAAGCAGGCCACCGCTGCGGGCAAGGCGGCCGAGGCCGAGGCGGCTGCGAAAGCCGCGGCAGCGGAGCGCGACAAGGTGATCGGCGGCCTGCGGAAGGCGCTGCCGATGGCGACTGCCGACGACGTCGATGCCGTGAACCAGGCCCGCTACATGCTCACGTTCATGCTCTACGACGGCAGGCGGCTCCACGATGCGGCGGCCCTCGGCACGTTTTTGGCCGATCGCTATCCAAACGCGAAGGGCAGCCGGCAGGCGGCGAAGATCGCGATGGCCAGCCTTCAGCAGCTCTCGAAGGACGGGGTGCCCGAGTGGCGGGCCGCCGCGAAGCGGCAGTGCGCTGACGTCGCCGGGCTGATCATGCGGACGTGGCCCGAAGACGCGGAGAGTGCGGATGCGGCGCTGATTGCGATCGCCACGGCCACCGAGGCCAAAGATCCGGAGCGACTCCTCGAAATTCTCGATCAGGTTCCCGCGTCGTCGCCACGTCGTGCCGAGGTGTTGCTCCGGGCCGGAAGTGCGCTGTGGCGCGACGTGCTCGAAAAGCGAGGTCTCGAGGAGGGCGTGCGGCCCGCAGCCGACGTGCTCGGAGCGTGGAAGCGGCGGGCTGCCGGGTCGATCGACGACGGGCTCGCCGCCATCCCTGCCGGCGCTGCGGCGACGAAGACGGCCGTCGCGGGGGCACTGGCGCGTGTACAGATGGCGGTCGATGATGGCGATCGGGAGTTGGCGATGCGGCTCCTGACGCAGCCGGACTATGGCCCGTGGACGCTCGTCACCGGCAAGGATCCGGCCTACACGGCGGGCCCTCTCGCGGAGAGCACCCTCACGGTGGCCCTCCGCTACTTCATCCAGGCCGACCAACTCGACAAGGCACAGGAGGCGATGGATCGGCTCGAGGCGGTGGCCGGTTCGGGCGACGAGGCTTCCGCCAAGCTCACCGCGATGTATCTCACGATGGGCCGCGACCTCCAGGCCCAGCTCGATGCCCTCGGGTCCGGTGGCACGTCGGCCCCCGCCGATGCGGTCGCCCGCGCGACCGCGATCCTGGGGGGCTTCGAGAAGTTCCTCGACGGCGTCGCCAAGCGAGATCAAAAGGTGTCGTCGCAGATCTGGGTGGCGACCACCTACTTGTCGCTGGGCTCCGGAGCGGGGACGGGGTCGGTGGTTCCCAAGGCCAAGGCCGACGGCTACCTGGCCAAGTCTGCAGAGGCCTACAAGCGGCTGCTCGACAAGGGGGGCGATGAAATCGCGAAGTTCGAGCCGGCCATCCGGCTCAAAGTCGCCAACGTGTATCGTGAGCTCGGCAGGTGGGACGATGCCCAGGAACAGATCGATTGGATTCTCTCCGACGCCAAGCGACAGAATTCGCTCGACACGCAAATCCAGGCCGCCGAGCTGCTGCAGACCGCCGGTGAGAAGTCGGCCGACAAGGCCAAGGCGGAGCTGTATTTGAAGGAAGCGATCGTCGGCCGCAAAAGTGGATCGAGTGTCGCGTGGGGCTGGGGAGGGATCGCCAACAAGCTGGCTCGGCAGGCGTTCTCAGGCAGCGATGAGAAAGCGCTCGACGCCCGTGGCAAGTTCTTCGCCGCCCGGCTGAACGTGGCCCGGTGCCGATTGGAGCGGGCCGGGATCGCCGCGCAAGATCGAGACAAGCTGCTCACGATGGCGTTCAACGACGTTGCCATCACCTACAAGCTCTACCCGGAGCTCGGCGGCAAGGCGATGGAAAAACAATTCGACAAACTTCTCAAGGAAATCGAAAAGGCCCAGGGGAGCCCGGCCCCCAAGGGACTGAATGGTCTCCGCGAGGCGCAGCCGGCGACGGCCGCACCGGCCGCTGCCGGCACCTGAAGGAAGGAAGAGTGAAGCATGAGCGGAACGACGACGGGGCGATCGAGCGACGGAGCGGTGGCGCGGCGGGTGCTGGCGTGCGCCGTGCTGGCGGTGGCGGGCTCGGCCTGGTGCAGCGTGGCGTCGGCCCAGGCGCCCGATCGCGTGCTGACGACGGAGGGGCCGCTCACGGGCAAGGTCGTGGCCACGTCGGCCGACGCTGTCGACCTTGAAGAGCGCAGCGGTGAAAGCCGCAAGGTCCCCATCGACCAGGTTCGTGACGTGCAGTTTGGCGGTGAGCCGCAGTCGCTGCGGGCGGCGCGGTCGCTGCTGGCACGCGGCCGTGCGGCCGATGCCGTCGAGGAAGTGGCGAAGATCGACGCCGCGGAGCTCGACGGTGCCGAGCCGCTGCTGCTCGACGAAGTCGACTTCGTGAAAGCGGCCGCAGCCGGGCGAGCGGCGATCGCGGCTGGAGCCGACCCCAAGGATGCAGGCCGGCTCGTGGGCGAGTTTCTCGCCAAGCATCCGAAGAGTCACCACTTCTACGACATGCAGCAGCTCCTCGGCGATTTGCTCGCGCGGGCCGGCAAGCCGGAAGCCGCACTCACGGCCTATTCGACGCTCGCAAAAGGGCCGGCGGCGCTCAAGGTGCGGGCGGCGGCCGCCAAGGCAGGCATGCTCTACGACCAGCAGAAGTTCGCCGAAGCGATGTCCGAGTACGACGCGGCCCTCCAGATCGAGGCCAGCGACGACGCCAGCGCCGAGCAGAAGCGGAGTGCACAGCTGGGCAAGGCCAGGTGCCTTGCCCAGACGGGTAAGAATCCCGAGGCGGTGGCGCTTGTGCAGGGACTCATCAAGCAGGCCGACCCCGAGGAAAAGGACCTGCTGGGCCGGGCGTACAACGTGCTTGGAGCCGCGTTCCGGGCCGCAGGCGACAAGGATCAGGACGCCTTGATCTCGTTTTTGACTGTCGACCTGGTCTACAACGGCAGCCCGGAGAGCCATGCCGAAGCCCTCGCCAACCTCGCCGATTTGTGGGACAAGGTGAAGCAGACGGAGCGGGCCCGTGAAACCCGCAAGGTGCTGCAGGAGTCGTATCCCACGAGCCCCTGGACGAAAAAGCAGGCCGCGGCAGCGGGCACCTGACTGCCATACGGGCGGATAGGTTTTGTGGATGAGTCGCCTTTTGCATACCATGTCGACCACGTTTCCTGTTTTCTGCAAGGAGAATCGCGATGGCTTTGGGTCTCGTTGAGTGGCGCAGGGCCGGTGCATGTCTGCGGTGGACAGCTCCGTGGTCGGAAGTCGTCGGTCGCATGCTGCTCGTGATCGCGATGCTCACGGTGGCCGTGGGGCCGACCCTGGTCGCGCCCGGCGTCGCCTGTGCCCAAGACGAGGAGGCGGCCGCCGAGGAGGATTCGGCGGAAGAAGGCGAGAGCATGCTCGTCTTCTACTACAACGCGCTCGGCCTGAAGTATGTGATCGTGTTTTTGGCCCTGTCGTTCGGGCTCGTCGCCCTGCTCGTGATGTGCTTTCTCCAGATTCGCAAGACGGTGCTGATGCCGCCGGGGCTCAGTCAGGCCTTCGAGGCCCATCTCGAGGCCAAGGAATACCAGCAGGCCTACGAGCTCTCGAAGAACGACGATTCCTATCTCGGGCAGGTGCTGGCAGCCGGTATGGGCAAGCTGCAGTCGGGCTACGGCGCCGCCGTCGAGGCCTTGCAGGCCGAGGAAGGCGAGCAGGCGATGAAGCTCGAGCACAAGATCAGCTATGTGTCGCTCGTTGGAGCGCTCGCGCCGATGTTCGGCCTGCTCGGCACGGTCGACGGAATGGTGGCGGCGTTCATGATCATCGCCAAGTCTTCGACGGCCCCGAAGCCGAACGAACTCGCCATCGGCATCTCGCAGGCCCTGATCACGACGCTCATCGGCCTCTGGCTGGCGATTCCCGCGATCGCCTGCTTCGCCCTGTTCAAGAACTGGCTCCAGAAGCTCAACGGTGATGTCGACACCGAGGCCATGCGGCTGATGGGCCGGTTCCAAAACATGGGCAAGAAGTGAGCCGACCATGGCACGCAAGGCAGGCGGCAGTCCGTCGAGCACCGACATCGACATGACGCCGATGATCGACATGACCTTCCAGCTCATCACGTTCTTCATGTTCGTGATGAACTTCTCCGAGGCCGAGCAGGACGAGCGGATTCAGCTGCCCTTGAGCCAGCTTGCCAAGCCGGTGGAAGGTGCCATGGAGACCCCGATCACGCTCCAACTCACAAATGCCGGTGCGGTGATCTACGCCGGCG
>CAMAVC010000070.1 GCA_945861585.1 Planctomicrobium piriforme | reverse complement strand
TCATCTCGACGCTCAGCGGCGCGATCACCGACTGCCACGAGATCGAGATCGAGGCGGATGGTGACCCGGCCACCAAACTCCGGCTTCAGCCGCATCGGATCGTGATCGAGCCGCCGCTGGTGAGCCTGCTCGCCTATCCGGCGGACGGAGCGGCGGACGGCGTTCCCGTCCTGCTGAACATCGAGCGGATCCGCAAAGTGACGCCGCTCGACACCACGTTCACGCCGCGTGACGTGCGGCCGGAGGAATTTCTCACGTAGAGCCCGACGTCACTTCTGGTCGCGCACGTACTTGTGGCACTGGATGCACTTCATCGTGACTTCCATCCAGGCGAGGGCGGCGCCGTCGAGGTTTTTCGCCTTGGCTGCGTTGCGAAGCGAATCGCAGGAGCGCCGGAATTCGCCGCTCTGCCGGGCATACTCCTCCGTCTGGAGCACCTGCCAACTCGAGGCCTGGCTGGCGAGGGCGAGCTCTTGTGCGCCACGGGCGATGAGGTCGTAATCCTCGAGGGAGAGCCCTTCGAGCACCCGTTGCGAGTGGCCGAGCTTGGCCCGCATGAAGTCGGCGACGGCGTCGGCCTTGGGCGCCGATTCCTGCGCAAAGACCGCCGCCGCAAGCAGCCCTGCGCTAATCGAGCAGGCCCAGATCCTCGTTGTAGCCTTCCTGGACGACGGCATTCTCGCTCCTCTCGTGGGCCTGCATGGTGGTCGAGAAATGCTCGAAGTCGCGGCCGGCCCTGGCCCACGACTCTGCCGAACTATCGCCTCTGGCGAGTGTTTCGATCAAGGCGTCGAGTTCGGCCAGCAAGGCCGGATGCTGCCGCATGATCGCGGTCGCCGCCGGGGCGAGCCGTGGCATGCGGGCGATCGACTCCTCCAGGAAGCCGCCGCTTTCCTCCTGCTCGAAGTGGAAGCGCAGGTGCTCTCGCAGGTCGGCGAGTGCCGTTTGGACCTCGGCGGCACGGGCAGCGGTCATTGGCTGCGCCGCACTGAACGCCGATTTCAGCCCCTGCATCCGCATGAAGAGTTCGCGGTGTTCCGCGAGCACGTGTCCGAGAATGATCGGATCCGACCGGTCGGTCATGGCCATGGGATTACTCCTCCGGGCGGGCAACACCCCTGCGTGTGGTCCACGTTGAACGATAGAATGAGAGGCGTGCGCGGGGCCAGTCGCCGCGCGGCATCGCGGCGCGGCCCACGGGCCGGCCGCCGGACACCTGGACGGAGTCGAACCGCGATGCCTGCCCCCGACCTGAGCCCCGTCAGGACCCCGAAAGAGTTTCGCGCCCAGGCGATGCTCGTGGGCACCGGCATCGATCTGGCGGCGCTTGGTTCCACAGAACGCACGGGCGGGGCGCCGCTCGTCGTGGAGCTGATCGGCCCGCTCACCGGCGCGAGCCTGCCGGGCAGCCGAGGCGGCGTGGCCGTGCTGTTTCGCTACGGCGCCGTGGTGTTCTTCGACGCCGCGCCCGCGGGCAGCGCCGATTATCTGCGGCAGATCGGCCCGCAGATCCGCCAGCCCTTCCCACCGGCCGAGCGGGAGACGGAAGGGCTCGACGTGCGCGTGGAGGCAGGCCGCGAGGCGGCCCGCGAATCGATCGAGGGCAACACGCTCGTGCTCGCCGAGGTGACGCTCGAGAAGCTGCAGCTCGTGGCCGACATCATGGCCAAGAGCGTGTCGCTGGCACATTACGAGAAGAACATCGAGCGGCAGTTCGAGCGAATCGAGCCCTTCGCCGTGAACCTCGACCACTGGGGCCGCGGCAGCCGCGCCGGCCGCGAGCTGCTCCAGCACCTCGGCGGGGCCCTGCTCGCCGAGCATCGTGTGGTGGCCGGCGCGCGGGTCGACGACTCGCCCGAACTCCTCTGGGATCATCCCGAGCTCGAGCGGCTGTGGGCGCGGCTCCGCGACGAATTCGAGATCCGCGAACGGGCCGTGGCACTCCACAGCAAGCTGGCCCTCATCTCCCGCACGGCCGAGACGGCCCTCGACCTCATGCAGCACCGGCGTGCGCTGCGGGTGGAATGGGCGATCGTAGGGCTGATCGTGTTCGAAATCGTGCTCACGCTCGTGCAATGGGCGCTCGGGGTCGGATAGCGGTATAAAGCCGGTTCCCACCCTCGAGGAACGCTTCGTCATGCTCCGCCCCGCTTCGCTTCGCGCCCTTCTCGGCCTGGCGCTCGTCGCACTCGGCACCGTCGCCCACGCCCAGCAGGTGGCCGTCGAAGAGTTTTCGTTGCCCAACGGCATGCAGTTTCTGCTCGTGCCGCGGAGCGATCAGCCCAACGTCGTCAGCGCCGGCTGGGTGGCGAAGGTGGGAAGCGTCGACGAGCGGCCGGGGATCACCGGCATCAGCCACTTCTTCGAGCACATGATGTTCAAGGGCACCGACACGATCGGCACCCGCGAGCCGGCGAAAGATGCGAAGTATCGCGCCGAGCAGAAGGCGATCCGTGACGAGATCAATCGGATCGTGTGGACGACGCAGTATGAGCGGTTCAATCGCGGCGAGATCGACGACCCGTGGAACCCCGCCAACGACACGCAGGAGTTGCGTGTGCTCCGCGGCAAGCTCGACGCCCTCATCAAGGCCCAGCAGGGCCGCGGCGACGGCGGCCCTGCCTCCGGTACGATCGTGAAAGACGAGTTCGATCAGGTCTACACGAAGGCCGGCGGCAGTGGCATGAATGCGTTCACGAGCCACGATCTCACCTGCTACTTCATCACCGTCCCGTCGAACAAGCTCGAGCTGTGGGCCTGGATGGAGAGCGACCGGTTGCACGACAGCGTGTTTCGCGAGTTTTATTCCGAGCGCGACGTCGTGCACGAGGAGCGCCGGCTGCGGACCGACAGCACGCCCACGGGTCGTTTCCAGGAGCAGTTCGATGCCATGTTCTGGGCCTCGTGCGGCTACGCCTGGCCCGTGATCGGCTGGCCGAGTGACTTGAATAGCTACACCTTCGAGCAGGCCCAGGAGTACTGGAATACCTACTACCGCCCCGGCAACCTCGTGGGCATCGTGGTGGGCGACTTCGATCCGGCCGAGGCGAAGGCCTTCATCACGAGATATTTTTCACGGCTCGACGCCGGCACGAAGAAGCCGCCACCCGTGGTGACCCTCGAGGTCGAACAGCTCGCCGAGCAGCGGATGAACGCCGAGGGTGACTTTCCGCCGGCGATCGAGATCCGCTACCACACGGTGCCGGCCGGCCACGTCGACAGCTATCCGCTCGACATGCTCTCGGAAGTGATGAACGAGCGGACGGGCCGACTGTATCAGGGGCTCGTCGAGGGCCGTGGGGTCGCGTCGAGCGCCCGCACGATGAGCGACACCCGGAAATACGCCGGGCTGTTTGCGTTCGAGGCCGAGACGCGGGGCGACGCCACGCCGGAGCAGCTCGAGCAGGCGTGGTATGAGGAGCTCGCCAAGCTTCAGCAGGCCGACCTCCCGGAGCGGGAGCTGCGCAAGGTGAAGAACCGCGTGGCCGCGGGCAACTATCGACGGCTCGAAAACAACATGTCGCTCTTGGTGCAGCTCGCATTCGCGGATGCCCTGCTCGATTGGCGCGAGATCAACGACGGCCCCAAGAAATATGAGGCGGTCACCGCGGCCGATATTCGCCGGGTGGCGAACAAGTATTTCACCCCGCAAAACCGCAGCGTCGCCACCTTCCGCCGCAAGTAAATTTCGTACGACAGGCTTCAGCCCGTCGGCTCCTCCGGAAAACCCCGTCATGAACCTGCGCATCGTCGCCCTCATTCTTGCCCTCGGCGTCGTCGCCGCCCTGCTCTTCTCGCCGCCGAAGCGGTCGCCGGCTCCGCCGGCTGCGGGCTCTGGCGACCAGGCGTCCACCGCCGCGGCGTCGGGCCTCCCGGCCCGCCCCGAGACGCTCGCCTTCAAGCCGCTCGCGTTCACGCCCCCCGATGCCGCGTCGTTTCGCCGCGTGCTGCCCGACGGCACGGCCGTGTATCTCGCTCCCTCGCACGAGTTTCCGCTCGTGACTGTGTCGATCACGTTCAAGGGCGGCGCGTCGCTCGATCCGGCGGACGTGCCGGCACTCGCGTCAATGACCGCACGCATGATGCGCGAAGGTGGCACGCAGCAGCAGCAGCCTGCCGAGTTCGACGAAACGCTCGACTTTCTGGCCACGGAAATCGGCGTGGCAGCGAGCGAGACGTTCACCACGGCGACGATGAACTGCCTCAAGAGCAACTTCGACGAGAGCCTCGCGCTGTTCGTGGGCATGCTTCGGGCGCCCGCGTTCGACCAGGCCCGGCTCGACACGGCGAAGGCTCGGGCCATCGAGGGGCTGAAGCAGCGAAACGACGACGCCTCGTCGATCCTCTCGCGGGAGTGGAAGCGGCTCGTGTATGGCGTGGGCCACTTCGAGTCGGCGGAGCCGACCGACAAGACCGTGGCGGCGATCTCGAAAGAGCGGCTTGCCGAGATGCACCGGCGGATCTTTCACCCCGGCAACATGATCGTGGCGGTGTCGGGCGACTTCGACGAGCAGGACATGCTTGCCAAGCTCGAAAAAGCACTTTCGGGCTGGGAGCGCGGGTCGGCGGCGCCGGACCCAGAGGCCCCCACGGCGGTGCTCGAGCCGGGCCTGTATCACGTGCCCAAGGAGATTCCGCAGGGCAAGGTGGTGCTCGGCATGCGCTCGATCACGCGCGACGATCCCGACGCGATTCCGCTCCTGCTCTTAAACGACATCCTCGGCGCCGGCGGATTCACCAGCCGGATCATGCAACAGGTGCGAAGCAACGAGGGGCTCGCCTACTCGGCACGGTCCACGCTCGTGCCCAAGGTCGCCTATCCCGGCGACTTCCGGGCCGGCTTCGAGAGCAAGAATCCGACGGTGGCGCTGGCCACGAAGATCGTGCTCGACCAGATCCGGGGCGTGCGCGACGACCTCGTCACGGAGGAGGAGCTCGAGACCGCGAAGGCAAGCGCGATCGAGACGTTTCCGAGGCAGTTTGAGAGCAAGCCTGCGATGCTGCGGGTGTTCGTGAACGACGAGTGGACGAAGCGGCCGCCGGACTTCTGGAAGACGTTTCGCGACAAGGTGCGGGCCACGACCCGCGAGGATCTGCAACGGGTGGCCAAGAAGCACCTCGACCCGGAGAAGATGGCGATCCTCGTGGTGGGCGACTGGGACGAGATCGCGAAGGGCGACCTGCAGGGCCGGGCCACGATGAAAGACTTCTTCGGCGGCGCCGTCAAGCACCTGCCGCTCCGCGATCCCCTCACCCTCGAGCCGCTGCCATGAATACTTGGCTCATGTCCCGGCTGAGTTTCATGAGAGGGAGGCGAGGGGGTCGGCGAACGCTCGAGGAGCCTTGGGCTGCTTTTGCCACGCGAGGAGCCGAGCGAAAATCGGCAGGAGGCCGATGTTTCGCGCTCAGACAGTTGCCGCCCCCGAGCCGGCGCATCAGCTGCTGCGTGATCTTCAGCCTTACGCTTGTGTGCGGATCGGCCGCACCCGCCCAGCAGCAGATCCCACCGCGGAACACGGGCCCCGAGGCCCGGGCCCATTCGCGGTATCACCAGCATCGCCGGCACACCACCCGCGTGATCCGTCGGACGCCGGCCGTGATGCGGGAAGACGCCGCCCGCGTGAAGCGCGGCGATCTCTTCAGCACGTGGTCGAACGAGTATCTGAAGTAGAAGGAAAACAGGCTTCAGCCTGTCACGAATACCGACAGGCTGAAGCCTGTCCTACAACGACGAGGGCCGGAGGGCCTCGATCAGGTGATAGGTCTTCACCGGATCCTCGGCCACATCGCGCCACATCTGCGGGAGGTGCTCGAGATACCAGCTCGGCTGCTTCGTAACCACGAGCAGCGTGCCGCCTGGGGCGAGCGCCTTCCAGGCAGTGTCGATGAAGAGCTGCGCGATGCGGAAGTCGGAGTAGTAGGGCGGGTTGGCGAGGGCCAGGTCGTAGGAGCCGGGGTCAGGCACGCCCCCGGCTGCCTCGAGGGCCACCGACACGTTGGTGAGCCCGTTCATCGCGGCACCGCGGGCGGTGCACTCCACCGCTCGGGCCACCGAGTCGAAGGCGTGCACGTGCACGCTCGGGTCGCGGGCGGCGATCCCGATCGCCACGCAGCCCGAGCCGCAGCCGATGTCGAGCACACGCGTGTCGGGGGCCACGTCGACGGCGTTGAGCAGATGCCGCGCGCCGGGGTCGATCCGCCGATGGGCAAACACGCCGGGCCGGCTCACGGCCTTCAGGAGCCGCTCGCGGTCGCGGACCATGAACTCGCAGGAAAAGTCGCGGACCTTGCGAAGCTCCCGCGTTTTTTCCACCACGTAGCAGATCGTATGTGGCTTTTCACCCTGGGCAGGCCGCACCCGCACGGTCTCGCCAGTCTCGGCGAGCTGACCGTGGAGCCAGGTGTCGCGCGGGTTGTCGATGGCCGCGACGAGCTGGCCACCGATCGCGAGGTTCACAAGCGCCGCCTGGAGGATGTCGCGGGAGAGCTCCGCCTCGCCGTCCTTCGCGAGCGGCACGACGGCCAGTTCGTAGGGGCCGGGCGGCATGTCGGCGGTGCACACGGCTGTGAGCTGCTCGGGCCGCGCCCCCCACTCGCCGATGGCGAGATCATGCTGAGAGAGATCGAGGAACCAGGCCGTGACATGCGCATCGGCCCGTTCTCGGGCCAGCGCGCTGGCCGCCTGCCCGCGGCCCGTGGTCGTGCAGGCGATCCTCGTTCCGGGCAGGCCCCGGGCGACTTCGAGCGCATGCGCCTCGGCTGGTCGCGGGGGCAGCGGATCTCCTGAAGGCCGGGTCGTCGTCATACTCGGCGAGGATACTCCGCCACGGCCGGCCGACGAACGCGCGGCCGTCTACTCCGGCCGCCGCGGGCGTTCCGGGCGCTCGCCGTCGCCGCCCGGGGGTGGCCCGCGCCGGCCTTCGGCACCAGAGCCACCCTCGCCGTCGGGGCCACGCCGCGGTCCGCCGCCACGCGGGCCATCGGGTCCGCCCGGTCCCCCGCGCATCCGCCGGGCCGCCATTTCTTCGCCGAATTTCATGAGCTCGGTGCGATCGAGCTTGCCGTCGCCATCGGTGTCGAACGACATCGCCCGCTCGACGAACTGCTCGGGCGAGGGCGGCCCGCGCCGTTCCCCACCGGGGCCTCCGGGAGGACCACCTCGCGGACCACCGGGCGGCCCGCCTTCAGGAGGCTGTGCCAAGGCGACGGTTCCCGCGAACAGGGCCACTGTGAACAGTCCGTAGAGCCAACCGTGCTTCCGTCTCATGGGTTCGTCCTCCAGGAAAACATGCCACCGATCCTTCAACGGCCCGAGCGTCGGAAGGTTGCAGGCTCATTCGACGATCCTCACCACCGCGTTGCGCTTGAGCGCCCGCGTGCGGCCGTTGACGTCGAATTCGAGGTGGCAGTCGAGCAACACGCCGAGCGCGGCGTCGGGGGAGATCTCGAATTCGGCGGTCACGGTGTTGCCCGTACGGGCGATCGCCGCGGCTTCATAAGGCCCGATCTGCACCCACGATGGCTTCTCGGTGGGCACCGGGCCTCGCGTGGCGTGCCGGGGATCGAGGACGATCGACACCGTCCGGCGGCCCCCGCGGGCGACCGTGCCGGGCCGGACTTCGCTCACGACCTGCTCGATGCCGCTCTCGCCCCGCGTGTTGTCGGCGATCGGGCCCGTGCCGGACCGCGCGATGCCGCGGTTGTTCGCCGGCTCGGGCGTGCCCCGGTAGCCGCCGAGCACATAGGGGAACCGCTCCGGAGTGACGTGGTAGTGGTAGCCGCGGTCGGGGTCGGCGTGGCCATTGCACACGTCGAGGGCCTGCTCGCCCTCGATGTCGCGGGCCATCACGCCGTCGGCCTCGTAGGGTCCGTGGATCGGGAACCCGTCGAACGCGAAGCCGATGATCGGCGAATGCCGCTTACCGTCGTCCGCGAACGGGCTTTTCACACAGGTTGGATACTTGTGGTAGTGGTAGACTCCGGTCTGCTGCGGGTGCCCGCAGCAGCTGTCGAGCCAGACCTCGGAATAGCCCTCGACGGCGTTCATTCCGCCCTGCTCAAACGGGTTGAAGAACACGACGCCGTTGAGAGCCGTGCCGATCGGCCCCATCGGCAGCCTGGTGATCTCCTTGGCGACCTGCGGCTCGATCGGCAGCCGAAACGTGAACTCCTGCACGCGGATCGCGTTCGGGTTGCCACTGTTGGGAAAGATCGCCGTGGGGTGGTTCGGGTAACCCTGGCTCTCGATCACGAGGAACCCCGGCTCGTATCGCACCCGCACCTCGTCGATGCCGTCGTCGTTGGAATCGCGCATGTGGTACGAGAACAGGTCGACGAATCGGTCTGCGTCGCGGAAGAGATAGACGGGCCTGTCGCCGCGCTGCACGAACCAGCGGCCGCCGATCGGTTGAGCGCCCGCAGGCGGCTCGCCGGCCTGGGCCGGGAACGGCGTGAGGGCCAGCACGATGACGAGGCACCAACGCATCGGGAGCATGTCGGACTTCAACGGCTGAGCCGCGGCTGAGTTGCGGCGGTGGCATGTGGGGCAAGCGTCTTGCTTGCCTTTCTCGGCAACCGGGACGGTTGCCCCACAACTACTCGTTCACGTGGACCACTTTCGCCGGCGGAAACCCGTTGAAGTGGGTGCTCGATGCCGCCGAGTAGGCGCCGATGTTCTCGCTGTAGAGATATTCGCCGATTTCGAGCTCGGGGAGTTGTTCGGCGAGGCTGATCGTGTCGAGGGCGTCGCAGGTGGGGCCGAAGACGGCGCAGATCTGCGTGGGGCCCTTCTTGAAGCTCTGGAGATGGTAGGTGCAGTGGTCGAAGATCACGCCCGAGTAGGTGTGATACACGCCATCGTCCACGTAATACGACATCTTCTCGTTGCGGATCGCCTTCCCGATGATTTTCGAAACGGCGTTGCCGGCGGAAGCCACGAGAAACCGCCCCGGCTCCGCGAGGATCTCGATCTCCGGCGGAAACAGCCGGTCGAGCTCGTGATTGATCTTCTTGGCGAGCGCCGAGAACTTCGGCACGGTGGCGTCGTAGGCCGCTGGAAACCCGCCGCCGATGTCGAGCAGTTTGAGGTTGAAGCCGCGCGACTTCGCCTCGGCGAACACGCCCGCAGAGAGGTGGATCGCCTGGATGAAGTTCTGCGGGTTCGTGCACTGGCTGCCGACGTGGAACGACAGCCCTTCCACCACGAGGCCCTGCTCGTGGGCAAACGTGATCAGGTCGACCGCCTCGCCCGGCAGGGCCCCGAACTTGCTCGACAGCTCCACCATCGAGCCCGTGTTGGGCACCCGCAGCCGCAGGGCGAGCCCGGCGTGCGGAGCGTGCTTCGCGATCTTCTTCACTTCCTCGTGGTTGTCGTAGGTCACGAGCGGCTTGTAGCGGTCGAGCTCGTGGAGCGTCTCCACGGGCTTGATCGGATTGGCGTAGATGACCTTGTCCCAGATGAAGTCCTGCCGCGCCTTCGCTGGCAGCCCCTTGATGTTTTCATAGACCGTGTGGAACTCCTGCATGCTGGCCACATCGAAGCTGCCGCCGAGCTCGTAGAAGGTCTTCACGATCGCCGGGTCGCTGTTGACCTTCACGGCGTAATAGATCTGCACCCGCGGAAAGTGCTTGCGAAACAGCCGGTAGTTCTTGCGCAGCTCGTCGTGATCGACGACGAACAGCGGCGTGCCGTGCTTTTTGGCGAGCGAGAGGAGCGTTTTTGCGTTCATGGGATACAAAGTATAGCCGTTTCCGCGGAGAGCCTCGTGCCAATCTGGCCCGAGCTCAGGGAGCAGTGGCAGTTTCGCCCGTGGCGCTGCTGCACGCGGCGGCCCACACGTCGCGGGCCACGGCTGCCGCCACGAGCCTCGTCGAGCCGTCGCCAAACACGACATTCGCGCCCGCCGGATGTTCGGAAAACATCTGGTCGCAGTGGCTGGCCGGGTCGTTGGGCACGTGGATCACCGCCTGCTCGTTCGCCGCCGGGCCGCTGTGAGAGAGCACGAATGCCGCGGCGTGCTCTGGGGCGCTGCCGGCGAGCGCCCGAAATTTGTCCGTCGGCTGGCACCACGCCCCGGGCACCACGCCTGCCCACGCTTTCTGAGAGAGCGCCTGGGAGTGCTCGCCGATGAACACCGTCTTCGAAAGTCCGTCGGTCACGTCGGCTGGGCGGGTGCGCGAGTTGCGGTAGAGCGGCCCGTTGGCGATGCCGTGCCACGATGCGTTCGGGGCCGTGTCCCAGGGATCCTCGTGCCCCGCGTTGGCCACGTAGTCGGTGCGGCCGAGCCGGGCGGCGGAGGCGTGCGGAGCGCCGCTTTCGTCTTGCACGACGAACGGTTCGCGGGGCCCGGTGGACGTGGGGCACAGAAACACGCCGAGCTGGCGCGACACGACCTCACGATTGCTCGTGGCGGCCACGCCCGCCGAGGCGTCGTAGGCCGTGGCCGTGGCGGCCTCTTCGATGAACGGCGCGATGGCGAGGCCCCAGCCCGTGCCGGGGGCTGCATCGAACGTGTCGGGGTCGCGGGCCGGGCTCGCCGTGTCGGCCAGGTAGCCGGCGGGGAAGCGGCGCCGGGCGTCGAGGCATGAGTGGAGGGCCAGGCCGAGCTGTCGAAGGTTGCTCCCGCACTGCGACCGCCGGGCCGCCTCGCGGGCGCTCTGCACGGCCGGCAGGAGCAGGCCCACGAGGACGCCGATGATGGCGATCACCACGAGCAGTTCGACCAGGCTGAAGGCCGAGCGGGGGCGCCGCCACCCGGAATACCGCATTTTGAGCCTCCAAAAAAAGAGTTTTGACAATTCAAAATACGCAATCCTTCTTGGAAAGCAAGTCGCCTGGGCCGGGATGGGCAGGAATGTGCCAGCGCGGCACACTGCGCGGCATGACACTTCCGCACATCGTCTGGCTGGCAGGCGCCGGCGCCCTCGGCACGGTTCTGCGCGTGGCCTGCAATGCGGGCGCAGCTCGGCTTCTTGGCCATGGCGTGCCGTGGGGCACGCTCATCGTGAACGTCGCTGGGTCGTTCGCATTTGGCGCGATTGCCGGGTATTTCCGGTCGCGGGGCACGCTTCCGGGCGGCCTGGAGACCATCCTGCTCGTCGGCCTGCTCGGCGGCTTCACGACGTTTTCGAGCTACGCCTTCCAGTCGCTCGAGCTCGTGGAGCACGGCCGCGCTGCCGCGGCGCTCGCGTATGTCGTGGCGACGAATGTGCTGGCGATCGGAGCCGCGTGGGCCGGATTACGGCTGTTTGCGGCGTGAATCCGGCAGAAAAATCGGGGCGGAGAGATTCGAACTCTCGACCTCTTGGTCCCAAACCAAGCGCGCTACCAACTGCGCTACGCCCCGGGGCGATCAGAGTGTAACACAAGCCTGTGAACACACCCTGTAGGACAGGCTTCAGCCTGTCGAATTCGACGGAGAATGAGCGTCCTGTCCACGACAGGCTGAAGCCTGTCCTCCAACAAGTTTCCTACTCAGTGATGTGATCGAGCAGCCGCTGGAATTCGTCGAGGCTCGTGAACGGGATCACGATTCGCCCCGCGCCCTTGCCGTTGGCGTGCACCACCACCTTCACGCCGAGCGCCTGCCGGAGCTGGTTTTCCACGGCCGTGATCTGGCTCGAGCGGCGCGTGGCCGGCCGGCCAGGTTTGCGCCGGGGCGTGGCCGCCGGGCCGCTGCCCTCGTCGGCGTCATGCTCGCCGTCGCCCTCCGGCCGCATCACGACCGGCTCGTCGAGTTCATCAGCGCGGAGAATCTCCTGCACCTCGGCCTCGATCGCCCGCACCGAGAGCCCCTCGCGGGCGATGCGGTCAGCGAGCCGGGTCTGCTCCTCTTCGTCGCCCAAGGGTAGGAGCGCCCGGGCGTGGCCCATCGAGATCGCGCCGGCGCGAAGCTTCTCGTGCACGGCCGCGGGCAGGTCGAGCAGCCGGATGAAGTTGGCCACCGTGGAGCGGTCGATCGAGAGCCGCTTGGCCAGCTCCTCCTGCGTACAGTTCCACGTGGCGAGATACTGCTTGAAGCTCGTCGCCTTCTCGAGCGCGTCGAGATCGCGGCGCTGAAGATTTTCGACGATCGCGATCTCCGACATCTGCCGGTCGTCGACGTCGAGCACGCGCACCGGCACCTTCGCCCAGCCGAGCTTCCGCGCGGCGGCGAGCCGGCGCTGGCCGGCGATGAGCTGATAGCGGTCGCCCGTGGCCCGCACCACGATCGGCTGCACGAGACCATGCTCTTGGAGACTCGAGGCCAACTCGGCGAGGTCGGTGTCGTGGACGATGCTCCGCGGCTGCCAGGGATTGGCGTCGATGAGCGCGACGCCGATCTCGCTCGCGGGCAGATCGGCAGCGGCCTGCTCGAGCTCTTCGGGGGCGTGCAAAATCAGCCGGGCGGCGTTCGTGCCGAGGCCCGACGCAGGCGCGGGGCGGCTCGCGACGGCCGTGTTGCCGTGCGTGGCCGGCGCGGCGGGCGTGTCGAGCCCCGCGCGGCCAAGCAATGCTTCGAGTCCCCGGCCCAGGCGTCGTTCCTTATTCACAGTCGCGTACCTCCATACATAGTTCCGTATAAGCCCGCGATCCTCGTGATCGCGGCGCATAGTCGAGCACACTCTGCGCGTGGCTGGGCGCCTCCGAGACGGCCACGTCGCGCGGGATCACCGTCTCGAAGACGATCTCCCCGAAGAAGTCCCGCACCTCGGCCTCGACTTCGTTCGTCAATTCGAGCGCGGCATCGTGCATGGTGAGCACGATCCCGCTGAACGACAGCCGGCCGGGCTGTTCGGCCATCACGTCACGGATCACCTCGATCATCTGCGTGAGCCCTTCGAGGGCGAAGTATTCGCACTGGATCGGCATCAGGACTTCGGTGCTGTGGGAGAGCGCCGTGCGCGTGAGCTCGCCGACCGAGGGCGGGCAGTCGATCAGGCAGTAGTCCCACGCGGAGAGGCCGCCGGCCAGATGGCTGGCGAGCACGGTCGAGCCGCTACGGGCTTCGGCGGCGATTCGTTCCACGTCGCGCACGCTCCGGCTGCCGGGCAGCACGAAGAGATGCTCGAGTGCCGTCGGGCAGATCGACTCGGCGAGCGGCGCTTCCGACACGAGCGGGTGCCGCGCGGCCGGCGCGACGCCGAAGCCGGTGGTGGCGTTGCACTGCGGGTCGAGATCGACGAGCAGGGTGTGCAGGCCCGCCTTCGCCATGCCGGCGGCGAGGTTCGAGGCCGTGGTCGTCTTGCCGACGCCGCCCTTTTGATTGGCCACACACAGAATCCTTCCCACGCGCAGAATCCTTTCCGCCGATCACTCGCGCACGATGCGTGCTTTCGGAATATCGGCAACAACCGGACCGACATGAGCCCGGTTCCACGTGAAATGCCCCGGTTTGCGCAGAGCCCCCGGATTACCCCGTTGCACGTGGAACGTTAAGGGCCCAATCCGGCTCGGGGTCACCCCGTACCGTTTCGCCGGACGCTCACTGCGCCCATCCCTGGGCTCCGTTCGCTCGGACCTGCCTGCGCTCCGCCATCCTGGCTGCGCTGGTCAGCTACGCCGGCTCAACGGTAGGGGTAACCCCGAGCCTCCCGTTTTCGGAAGCGCGTCAGGGCTAGGCCCGGAGGGCCGGGTGAGTACGAGGCGACGGAGGTCGCCCAAGGCAAGTTCGGCACGACGCCGAGACTTGCCGTGCAGACAGCCGTAACCCCGAGCCTCCCGTTTTCGGAAGCGAGTCAAGGCGCTAGGCCCGGAAGGCCGGGTGAGTACGAGGCGACGGATGTCGCCCAAGGCAAGTTCGGCACGACGCCGAGACTTGCCGTGCAGACAGCCGTAACCCCGAGCCTCCCGTTTTCGGAAGCCGCGTCACTCGAGCGGGTTGAAGACGAGGCCGCTGGCGAGCTTGGGGTAGAAGTAGGTGCTCTTGGCCGGCATCCGCTCGCCGGTCTGGCTCACCTGGCGGATGTCGTCCACCGTGGCGGGCATCACGAGGGCGGCAAACGGGTATTTCCCGGTGCCGAGCCCCTCGACCACCTCGCGGACGAGGTGCACGTAGCCGGGGGTGGGGATTTCCTTTGCCCCCAGCAGGTCGCCGATCAGGAGTCGGTGCAGGATCGACACGCCGAGGTTCCGCCAGGCCGGGCTGTGCTCGGCCGCCACCTGGTCCATCCGGGCCCGGCCCGCGGGCGTGATCCGGGCGAGCGTCCAGGTCTGGTCGCCGGCCGTGTAGAGGCCGAGGGTGCCCTGCTCGTGCTCCATTTCGATCTCCGACCACACGGCCTCGGCCGCCGCCGGCCCATGCCCGGCCGGCTTCGTCACGAAGCAGTCGCGGAGCTTGCCCTTGAGCTCCTCCACGGTCGTGATGGCCGGCTGCACGAACAGCCGGTGGGTCGGCAGCACCACGAGCCCGGGGTCGCTCATCCCCACGAGCATCATGAGCACGTAGTTGGCCGGGTGGTCGGTCGGCAGCGCCGCCCCGCCATGCTCCTTGGCCCAGGCTTCGGCCACCTCGTCGCGGTAGTTGCAGGCCGTCTCGTAGCGGTGGTGCCCGTCGGCGATGAACACCGGCTTCGGGCCCATGAGCCCCGCCACCTTCGTGGCCACGGCCTCGTCGGTGAGCGGCCACATCCAGCTCTTCACGCCCAGGTGGTCGGTGGCCTCGAGGGGCGGCTGCCCGGCCACGGCCTTGTCGAGCAGGGCCTGCACCTCGCCCGCCGGGTCGGGATAAAGCCCGAACACCTGGCTGAGGTTCGCCCGGCAGGCGCGAGTCAGCAGGAGCCTGTCTTGCTTGGGGCCGCTCATCGTCTCTTCGTGCGGATGGATGTTGCCTGTGCCGAACCGCTCGAGGCGGACGCGGGCCATCACGCCCCGGCGCACGTGCTTCTGCCCCTCCACCTCGAACTCCTGGTGGTAGACGTAGAGCGCCGCCGCCGGCTCCTGCATGACGACGCCCTCGTCGCGCCACTGGCGGAGAAACTTGGCCGCCCGCGAATACTTGTTGACCGTGTCGGTGTCTCCCGGCTCCTCGCGGTTGAGCTCGATCCGGATCACATTCGCCGGGTGCCGCTCATAGAGCTTCGTCTGGAGGGCGGCGTCGATCACGTCGTAGGGGGGCGCGATCACCTGCGACAGGGCGCCGACGTGCTTGGGGTCGTAGCGGAGGCCGCGGAGCGGGGCGACGGTGGGCATGCTGGTCCTTCGGGTTTCACGGGGAACGATGCGAAGCCGGGATCGTAGCAAACCGTGGGGCGGGTGCTAACCGCCCGCAGCCTTTGGGCCGGTGCAAGGAAGCCCGAGGCGTGAGCCGAGAGGATGCTTCTTTGGTCGGCGCCGGCTTCGGGCCACCCGATCCCCCTCGCCGGACGTTCACTGCGCCCATCCTGGGCTCCGTTCACTCGGATGTGCCTGCGCTCCGGCATCCATGCCTGCGCTGGTCACATACGCCGGCTCGAGGGACACGGGTAGCCCGAAGCCTCCCCGGAGGTGGTGGGAAGCCCGAGGCGTGAGCCGAAGGGAATGCGAGTGGCGCGTCGGGCAGGGCATCCTCTCGGCTCGCGCCTCGGGCTTCCTGGAAGCGGCGCCGTTCCACACGAAACGCCCGTGGGCAAACCCTCGCCGCGGAAGCGGCAACGGCCGCCCCGGAAGGCGGCCGTTTGGAGGGTGCAGGAAACCTCGCGCTATCCTGCATCCGGCGCCGCGTTCGCCGGGGCCATGGATGGCCCGGCGAACGCAGCATTGATCAGCGAGCCCGGAGGTGCGAGCTGCAAGCCATCCGGGCACACCTTGGCTGTGCCCGCGATGGCTCAAGCGAAAACGGGCAGGATGCCCGTGTTTCGCGTGAAACTAGTAGCGGTAGTACTCAGGCTTGAACGGCCCTTCGACGGGCACGTGCAGATACTCGGCCTGCTCCTTCGTGAGCTTCGTCAGCTTCACGCCGAGCTTGTCGAGGTGCAGGCGGGCCACCTCTTCGTCGAGCTTCTTGGGCAAGAGGTGCACGCCCACTTCGTACTTGTCGGGGTCCTGCCAGAGGGCGAGCTGCGCGAGCACCTGGTTGGTGAAGCTCGTGCTCATCACGAACGACGGGTGGCCCGTCGCACAGCCGAGGTTCACGAGGCGGCCTTCGGCCAGCACGAGCACGCTGTTGCCATTGGCGAGCGTGTAGCGATCGACCTGCGGCTTGATCTCCACCTTCTTGATGCCCTTCGTGTCGTTCAGCCAGGCCACGTCGATCTCGAGGTCGAAGTGCCCGATGTTGCAGATGATCGCGTCGTTCGGCATCTTCTCGATGTGCTTGCCGAGGATCACGTCGCGGCAACCGGTGGCCGTCACGAAGATCTGGCCCCGCGGGGCGGCTTCTTCCATCGTGGTGACTTCGAAGCCTTCCATCACGGCCTGGAGGGCGTTGATGGGGTCGACTTCGGTGACAATCACCCGGGCACCCAGCGACTTCATCGAGTGGGCCGATCCCTTGCCCACGTCGCCGTAGCCGGCCACCACCACCACCTTGCCGGCCACCATCACGTCGGTGGCCCGCTTGATGCCGTCGGCCAGGCTCTCGCGGCAGCCGTAGAGGTTGTCAAACTTGCTCTTGGTGCACGAGTCGTTGACGTTGATCGCCGGCAGCTTGAGCTCGCCGTTCTCGTGCATCTGATAGAGACGGTGCACGCCCGTGGTCGTTTCCTCGGAGAGGCCGCGGATGCCACCGAGGAGCTCCGGATACTTCTGGTGCACCATGCAGGTGAGGTCGCCGCCGTCGTCGAGGATCATGTTGAGCGGCTCACCGTCTGCGAAGAACAGCGTCTGCTCGATGCACCAGTCGAACTCCTCGTTCGTCATGCCCTTCCAGGCGTAGACCGGGATGCCGGCCTTGGCAATCGCCGCGGCGGCGTGGTCTTGCGTGGAGAAGATGTTGCAGCTGCTCCAGGTGACCTCGGCGCCCAGTTCCTTGAGCGTCTCGATGAGCACGGCTGTCTGGATCGTCATGTGCAGGCAGCCGGCGATGCGGGCACCGGCGAGCGGCTTCGAGCGGCCATACTTTTCGCGGAGGGCCATCAGGCCCGGCATCTCGTTCTCCGCCAGCATGATCTCCTTGCGGCCCCACTCGGCGAGCGAGAGATCGGCGACTTTGTAGGGCAGACGGGTTTCGACGTGGGCCACGGGAACCTCCTGAAGGGGATCAAAAGCTGGGAGAGATGAGACGGGTGTGCGATCGCTGATGCGACCACATGATATACGCTCACCGGAGTTTGGCAGTAGCCTCGAGCGCCCGTCGGGCCGCAGCCACGAAGGCCCGCAGTTTTTCGGGGTCTTTGCGGCCGGGGGCCGATTCGACCCCGCTCGCCGTGTCGACGGCTGCCGCCATGCTGGCGCGGATCGCCTCGGCGACGTTGTCGGGGGTGAGCCCGCCGGCCAGGGCCATGGGCGGGCCGAGGGGTCGGGCGCCTGCGAGCGCGGCCCAATTGGCGGTGGCCCCGGTGCCGCCCAGGTGGCCGGGTGCGGTTCCACGTGTCACGGGGGCGTCGACGATCACCATCGAGGCCGGGTGGCCGAGGGCGGCGGCTGCCGCAAGCCAGGCGCGAGCCGCGGCGAGAGGGTCGCTCCCTGGCTCGAGGCGAACGGCACGGATGACCGTGAGCCCGGCGAGCTCGGCACACAGCGCTGGCGGATCGACCCCGGGCCCCGCGCCGTCGAGGTGCCCATGCAACTGCACGGCGTCGAGCCCCACGGCCTCGGCGATGCGCCGGATCTCGGCGGCGGTCGCGCCGGCAAACACGCCCACCTTGAGCACGCCCGGCGGCACGGCGGCGGCGACGGCCTGCGCCGCGTCGATGCCGAGCACCCGGGGCGAGCCGGCCACGAAGTTGAGGCCGATCGCGTCGGCCCCGGCCGCGGCCGCGAGGGCCGCGTCGTCCGGCGTGGTCAGGCCGCAGATTTTGACTGTGAAGAGCATTGGGGCGGTCGTGAGCGGATGGAGGACAGGCTTCAGCCTGTCATGCCGATTGACAGGCTGACGCCTGTCTTACCCGGAAAAGTCTACGCGGCCGGCAGATGGTGCAGGAAGCGACCGCCGATGGTCGACACCATACCTGTCGCGCTCCCGGGAGCGCTGGTCGGGTTTGCTCACCCCTGGAAGCCGTCACCCTCGATGATCGCCCCGCGCCGCCACCCGTCGAGCCGTCCGTTCCTCGCCGCCCCGCGAGTCGACTTCTACCATCCGGCGAAGGGCATCGACGCGGCGCTCCACGGGCTCGACCGGCTCGTGCGCCGCTCCGAGGGGATCGGCCTCGTGGTCGGCCCGCCGGGCACGGGCAAGTCGCTCCTGCTGGCGAAGGTGGCCGACAGCGTGCGCGAAGACTTCGACGTGGCGCTGCTCTCGGGGGCCCGCATCTGCACGCGGCGGGCGCTGTGGCAATCGATCCTCGCCGAGATCGGCGAGCCCTACCGCGGCATCGACGAAGCGGAGCTGCGGATCGGGATCGTGGAGCGCATCCGCGGCCTGGCCGCCACCGGCTCGGGCCTCGTGGTTCTCGTAGACGAAGGGCACACGCTCCCCACGCGGCTGCTCGAGGAGCTGCGGCAGCTCACGAACATCCCCACGCCGATGCCGGCCGTGCACATCGTGCTCGGGGGCACGTCGGAGCTCGAGGAGATCCTGGGCAGCCCGAAGATGGAGAGCTTCGCGCAGCGGATTGGCGCCCGCTACTACCTCGAGCCGCTCGACCATTCCGAGACGGTCGCCTACCTGCGCACGCAGATGAAGGCAGCGGGGCTCGATTGGGACGCCGTCTTCGAGCCAGATGCCGATGACGCCGTGTTCAGCGCCACCGACGGCGTGCCGCGGCTGGTGAACCAGCTCTGCGACCACGCGCTCGTGATGGTGGCCGAGGATTGCCGCGCCCGCGTGACGCCCGCCGACATCGCCGCCGCCTGGGCCGAGATCCAGCGTCTCCCGCCGCCGGCTGCGCTCGCGCATGGCGGGGCCGGAGCGCACGCATTGAGGAGCGACTTCCGCCCAGCGCACGAAGGCATCGAGCTGGCCGACGAACTGGCCACCGGCTTTGGCGACGACATGGCGGCGGAATTTGGCAGCGACGCCGGAGTGGTGGAGTTTGGCTCGTTCGGCGACGAGGCGGCGATCGAGATGGAAGTCGGAGCGGCGGAAGCCGCTGTGTTCGAGAAAGATGTTCGGGCGGCGGCCGCGGATCCGTGGCAGGGCCCGGAAGTGGAGCTCGTGTTCGACGCGGCGGCGGATCCCTTCGAGGAATACTTCGAGCAGGAGGAGCGAGTCGTGGAACGCTACGTGATGCGCGGTCCGGAAGACTTCAGCACCCATCGCCACGTGGCGAGCCGAGAGGGCACGGCGATGGCCCGCCAGCTCGACGCCTGCGAACTTGTAGGACAGGCTTCAGCCTGTCAAAACCCAGCCCCAGCCCCAACCCCAGCCCGCCATGCCTCGTCGACGATGCCCCCCATGCCCGCCGCCGCCACCGTCGTGGCCTCGGAGCCCGACGACTCCGACATGGTGGTGATCGAGGAAGACATCCTCGAGCACCCGTCTGAGGTGCACCGGAAGTCGATCTTCACCGTGCGGCCGGGCGACTACCGCAGCCTGTTCGCCCGCCTCCGCAGAGGCGACAGATAGAGTACGACAGGCTTTAGCCTGTCAGGCGCTCCGTAGGATAGGCTTTGGCCCGTCACGTACCACGTAGGACAGGCTTTAGCCTGTCGTGAATAAAGACAGGCTGAAGCCTGTCCTACCCATGGCCACCGACCTCCATTCCCGCGACGACTGGCCGCCGGGCCGCGTGCTCGTGCAGTCGGCCACGTACAACGAGCGCGAAAACATCGAGCACCTGATCGAAGCCGTGCTCGCCTCGTCGCCCGACGTGCAGCTCTTGATCATCGACGACGACTCGCCCGACGGCACGGGGCAGGTGGCCCGCGAGTGGGCCGGTCGGGAGCCGCGGCTCCACGTGCTCGTGCGGCGCGGCCGGCGCGGGCTCGGCAGCGCGATCCTCGAAGGGTTTCAGGTGGCCCGCGCGCGCGGGTTTGAAGTCAGCGTGAACATGGACGCCGACTTCAGCCACGATCCCGCCGACATCCCGCGCTTGCTCGTGGCCCTCGACCCGCCCGGCGACAAGCCGGCCGACATCGCGATCGGCTCGCGCCGCGTGCCGGGCGGGCGCACCGTGGGCTGGCCGCTCTCGCGGCATGTGGCAAGCTGGCTCGTGTGCTGGTTTACCCGCTGGATCCTCGGCGTGCCGGTGAAGGATTCATCAGGAGGCTTCCGCGCCGTGCGGCTCTCGATCTTCGACCGGATCGACGCCGCCAACTTCGCGCAGGGCTACGCCTTTCAGGAAGACTTTCTCTGGCGGGTGCATCGGGCGGGTGGAAAGATCGTGGAGATCCCGATCACGTTCACCGATCGCACCCGCGGCTCGAGCAAGGCCGACTTCGCCGAGAGCAAGCGCAGCATCGGTGAGCTTCTGCACCTCGCCCGCATCACGTGGCTGGGGAAGTAGGACAGGCTTCAGCCTGTCTGCTTT